>CAMYLB010000300.1 GCA_947259145.1 uncultured Woeseiaceae bacterium | reverse complement strand
ACAAATATAACTTCGGATACAGAATGCTGGAGGCACCCATCATCTCCATGCCCTCGGCGACCACCGAAATATCGATGCCTTCCTTCAGCGGCTGAATCGTTGCCCAGGCGAGTACATCTCCGATCGCCAAACCGACGATAAGCAGCAACATCGACTCGATAATGATCTGCCCAAGGATGCTTGCCGGTTTCATGCCAAGCGCGAGCATCAGCCCGATTTCGCGTATTCGTTCGAACACGGCCATGACGAGTGTATTGACCAGGCCGAAAGACAGTGCGAGGAAAATCACTATTACCCAGATCAATACAAAACCGTCCATGACTTTCATCATCGTGCCCAGATAGGTATCGACCTCATACCAGCGACTGACTTTGAGTTTGCGATCCACTATTTCGATCACGCGCTCATAAGTCGGGTCGACATCTCGATAATCATCACCAACGAACACGATCTCGGTTGTCGTATCGCCGATTCGCAGCATCTTCTGCGCCGTTTTCTTGCCAACGAAAACAAACATCTCTTCGAACGCGGGCATGCTGGCCTCGAACAGGCCTACGACGCGAAAGCCCCGGTCCGCGATCTCGTTGTCCGGGTCCTGGCTCATTAGGACGATGCGCTTGCCAACCTGTGTTTCCAGAGTTCTCGCCAGCTTCCTGCCAATCACAACACCCTTGTCGTCTGCGCTCTCAAGGAAACGGCCTTCAACGTCATCGTAAGTAACGAACGAAAACTCACGTTCCGCCGCCGGATCGATGCCTAGCAAGGTGACGCCTCGTGACTCGCGTTCGCTGGTGATCACGGCCGGAACTTTCACGCGACTCGCCCAGGCTTTGAAGCCCACCGAGTCGAATATCCTGGATAATTCTTCATCACCTATGGCGATGCGATTCGAGACGCTTGGATCGTCCAGGAATTGCGGATTATGAACCTGGACATGACCGGGCAAGACGCTGATACCGTCTTTGATCATTTGATCCACCATGCCACGCGTCAGCGCCGTCATGAATATCATGGCCCACACGCCGATTACAATGGCACTCAACATGATGATGGTGCGGCGGTGATTGCGCCAGAGATAACGCCACGCGAGACGGGTGAGTACGGGAACCATGCGCATCAGTTCGCCCTCATCGCTTCAACCGGGTGCAGTCGATGCAGACGCAGGGCCGGATAAGCCGACGCCAGCAATGTGAACAGGAACACGACCGACGGGCCAGCCACCATCGTCCAGGGCGTGACCTGCGGGTAGATTCTGGCCGGCAGATTAAAATTCGCTGCCATTTCTTCCATGCCCGGAATGGACAAACCGTTGACGGTGAACCATGAGGTAAAAATCAGGCCCGTAATGGCGCCAATGATCAGGCCGATCATGCCCATCAACGCGGTTTCGAGCATAATCAGACGGCCGAGACGGCCCGCCTTGAGCCCCAGCGACATCACAATTCCGAACTCGTGAGTGCGTTCCAGCACTGACATCAATTGCGTATTGAGAACACTGAACGCAACGAGGATCACGAGGATTCCATACATGAAAAACGCGCTGCTCATGTCCGCCTGGATCGCCTGCTTAAGCCCCGGCTGCAATGCGTCCCAGTCATGAACGACAAGATCGGTACCCGCCGGCAGAGCCGCGATAATCTCAGGCCCCAGCGATTCGGCTTCGTCCAGGGTGGCGGCGCTGATGACAATCTGGTGGCCGGCCCCTTCCATATAGAAAACATCCTGGAAGGCTCCGAGCGGCATCTCGGCGAAATTTCGATCTATATCGACGACACCGCTCTCGAATACACCAACGATATTGGCCACGGCCGCTGCAAATGAACCGTCCAGACCACTACCGAGCAATGTTAGTTCATCACCGATTGCGACGCGCAGGTTGCGCGCAAGCACGGCTCCAATAACGATCTCAGTGGCATCGTTTTCCTGGAGGTACCTGCCGTCTTTAATGAGTCCGGGCAAGCTCGATACGCGGGCCTCAAACTCGGGCTCGACGCCGAAAATGCCAATGCCGTAGCTGCGTTCGTCGCTCGATGCCAAAGCAAACGCCCAGCCGCGCGCAGCGATTGCCTGCGTTTGAAATTGCTCCCTGAGTTTCGAGGCAAGCGGAATGACATGCGGCACAACCTGCCGCATTTTCGTATCGTCCTTGTAGCCCGGAGCCTGTATCTGCATGTGCCCGGTGAACACCTGCAATGTGTTATCGATCATCAGGCCATACATGCCAAACTGAATCGAGATCATGAAGACGAGCAAGGTATTCGAAAAAACCATCGCCCCGATCGTCAGCCAGGTGCGTTTGCTGTGTCGCCAGAGATTGCGCCAGGCCAGACGCATAACGATGTTCATCTGAGGGCTCGCAACACGGTCGTGAGGTAATTAATCAGAGATTCCCCGGTTTAATCTCGCGGATTGCGCAGGTTCGATAAGGTGAACAAGCTATCTTTCAGTTCGATTTCATAGACAACATTGTTAACGCTGATCTCTGTCCACTCATTGGGTTCCTCAGTTTTTACCATGCGCTGCCGCTTGGCGATCGTACGACCACCCATTTCTCCGATCTCCAGGGATACGAGTTTTTTTACGAGCGCGCCGTCCTGATCAAAGAACGCATGTTCGACCACGACATAGTCGTCTCGAATTTTCAGAACTTCCCTGCCCCAAACCACAGCGGCATCCTCATGTGGGATGGACTGAACTTCATAAACAGTAACCCCATCGACCTCTTCACGCTGGAGGATCGTGTGATCGTATTGGTCGACAATGTCATCAGCGCGGGCGATGTCTTTGTTCGAAAAATCAGAACCCATCCAGCCTTGCCCCATCATCGATGACGGTATTTTGATAACGCGGTTTATCTTGGGCGAAAATGTCCACATGCTGTTCGCATCGGTCAGGGTGCCGTTGCCGCGGTCTTTTTTAGGTTCTACGATACGTACCAGCGTCTGATCTTTTCCCTTCGTCCAGGCGCGCATCGTCATGGCCCGTTCCCAGTCCGGACGGTGAATCACCATGGTCATTTCCGTGTACGACGACAAGCCGCGCCAGTGATCGATTGCTTCCCGGACGATCCGGGTCGCATCCGGCTCCATGTCAGCAGCATACGTCGGCAATGCAATCAGGATCATGGATAACAGGAATCGTTTGTTCATGATGGATCAGACCACCTCGATGCGGAGCTGTTCAGTCTAGATCAACACCCTGCTATTGCAAACCGGCCGCAGTCGATGCAACTGATTCTCATATCGACGCCCGTGGCCGAACCGCGTAGTGGACGGCTTAAGTCCAGCCTTCAGATACGTGTTTCTCGCAATAGCGATCTTCGTCGTCATCGCTAGACTGAGTAGTTGTGAGACGAGGCAGAGGAACGGGGTTATGTTCACCATCGAAGCAATCATGAGTACGGACCTGATTACGGTGGCACCGTCCGCAACGCTGGCCGAGGCCCGGACGCTGATGCACGACAACAAAATTCATCACATCCCGGTTCTGGATGACGACAAACTGGTTGGGCTCGTGACGTTGACGAACGTGCTGGCTGCCACAGACAGTTTCCTGCGCGATCAGAAAAATCGAATCCACGCGAACGAAATCCTTATTGAAGATGCGATGGTTACGGATGTCGCTACGGTAGACATCAACGCGAGCCTGCGCCAGGCAGCGCTGTTCCTCGAGAAACACGCGATTGGCTGTTTGCCGGTCATGGAGGACGACAAGCTCATCGGGATAATCACCGATACGGACTTCGTGGCTGTTGCAATCAATCTGCTCGAGCAGATCGAAGAGACAGAGCCGGATCTAGACGACTACGAAGACTTAGACGTCGCCTGATCGGCGTCCCGCGAGTCTTTTTCGGCCCTGCTCCGGAGTTCGTACTCTGCATCGCGCTCCGACCCCAGCAGGATGGCGACCCAGCGAGTTCGTTCATTGTTCTCCAGTGCCAGCTTGAGCGTCATCGTGAGTGGCACGGACAGCAGCATGCCGACCGGCCCGAATACCCAGCCCCAGAAAACCAGGCCGACGAACACAATGAGCGGCGAAATGCCGACGCCGTAACCCATTAGTCGCGGCTCGAGCAGGTTGCCGAAAACCACGTTGATCGCTGCGAAACCGATGGCCGTAGCGCCGGCCTCACCCGGTCCGAGCTGCACCAGGGCTAGCAGCACCGCAGGTACGGCAGCGATAATCGAGCCGATAGTCGGGACATAGTTCAGCAGGAAAGCCAGCATCGCCCAGAGCAATGGGAAATCAAGCCCGACAGACCAGGTCACAAGACCCGCGCACAAACCTGTCGCCATACTCACAATTGTCTTGATGCCGAGATAACGCCCGAGGTTTTGCAGGAAGATCCTCGGTCGATCGAGTGAGTCCTCGTGACGACCGAAAGCCGCTTCCACCTTGGTTTGTACCGTCGATGCCTCGAGCAGTATGAAGACCATCGTGAAGATGATGAGAAACGTATTGGTCAATACGTCTTTGAGGCTGTTCAGTATGGTTGCAGCCAGGCCCATCGCCCAGCCCGGATCGATCATGTCGCTCAGGTTCTCGATGGACTGGTCACCTTTTATATTCTCGGCAATAAACTTGACCATGCCGTCGACAATCGTATCGAGTCGCGCCTGGTAGCCCGGAAGTGCCGCTGTAAAATCGGCAATCGACGTGCCCAGAATCATACCGACCATGGCAAGTAGCAAAACCATCATCGTCACGATGAGGAGTGCCGCCAGAATTGCCGGTACCCGCTTCTGTTGCAACCAGAGCATCGGCCGCACCGTAATCAATGCGAGGAACACGGCGATCAGGAACGGCACCAGCACGACCTTGGCCATTTGCATTCCGTAGATTACGACCACGATCGCCGCAAGCACGATAACGGTGCTGCCTTTTTGTTCAGACGCGTCTTTCACGCAGACCTCAAACTCGAATCCTGCCCCGGATGATCGCACAACAGGGGGCCGATCGCATGCCGCTCGACCACGGCTTTTGGTAAGCTTTGCCGATCTATAGAGAATGGGGTTGGCAAAATGGTTGCGGTCGAATCACAAATGTTACCGCTGGGAACCACGGCACCGGACTTTTCGCTGCCGGACCCGGATCGTCAGCATCACTCTCTTGCAAACAAAGCCAGCGCCTACCTTGTGATGTTCATCTGCAATCACTGTCCTTTCGTCAAACATGTGCGCGAGGAACTAGCACGCATCGGGCGAGACTATGCCGCACGTGGCGTGTCGATCTACGCAATCAATAGCAATGACGTCAACAAGCACCCGGGCGACAGCCCGGATAACATGAAAACCGAGGCTGATACCTGGGGCTATACGTTTCCCTATTTGTTCGACGAAAGCCAGGATGTAGCGAAAGCCTATAGAGCGGCGTGCACGCCCGACTATTTTGTGTTCGACGCCGGCAAGCGGTTGGTATACCGCGGCCAGCTTGACGACAGCCGTCCGTCGAATGCCCTGCCCGTCGACGGGCACGACTTGCGTGCGGCACTTGATGCGGCTCTCGACTCGAGACCGCCACTGACCATGCAGAAAGCGAGCATAGGCTGCAATATCAAGTGGATTCCGGGAAACGAACCGGACTATTTCTGAGGTATTTTTTTTGCGCGACGAATCGCCGTCGCGTCTTGTTACTACTTCGGCGTGTACAGCTTAGCTTCTTCGCGAGTGAGCTGGTCAATCTTAACGGTCCATCGCGCCAGTGAGGAGCTGACTCTTAGCTGATACAGCCCGCCCGACTTGAACAACTTGACGCCATTGCCTTTGCGCTTGGTGTGCAGGACGCGGCCAACGTGTTTCCCACTTTTAGCCTCGATCAGCGTTATGTCGAGGGCGACCAACTCATCGAAGTCACCGTCCAGTCGCCAATCCAGCACCCACGGCGACTCCACCCTGAAGATGGCGGTCGTCGTATTGCCCGTGCCACGAAATTCCGCCACGCGATCAGCCGCATTCGCGAACGAGGTCGTCAGCAACGCGAATGGAATAAGCAACAGTATAAAAAATCGACGCATTTCAAACTTCATAACGAGATGCCAAGACTCCGGTTAATTGGCTGCTGTGGACCATTCTACAGGGACCATCACCTCGTTGCGACGCATAAACCAGAGCGTGAAGGGGCTATTATAGCGAGCGAGCTCAAGCGCGCCGATTGTTTTCACACCATCGTTCGCCAAATCCTTGAGCAGCTGCTTTTCTTGCGCCGCGACATTGGCGTCGGTCCACCGTCCCGAAAACTTGCGCACCGCAACGACCCGAGCTGGCCGTTCGCGCAGGCTTATACGATCGTTGTTCGGTTCTGGAATCGTTTCGAGCGTGTATTTGCTTTCCATCACGAAGGCGTAGGTCTTTTTATTCTGACTTTCGCTGTCGCGAGTTTCGACCGGCGCCGTCATCTGCATCTTCTCACTCGTCTGGTTGTCACCAAAAATATAGCCCGCCAGCGTACGGAAGCCCCGGCTGTCGGCTGACTCTTCGGCAACGTCGACCTCCGCCACCAGGTAAGGTGCGTAGCGGCGGACTTCGTAGTTTTTCGATTCGCTCAGTACTTCGAATGCCGGCTCTTCAATTGCCATCGCGGAGTGTCCTGCCAGAAATGCGAAGCATAGCGTAAGAATTCTGCGTGTCATGATGTGCTTTCCTCAACTGCCCGAGAACTCGACGCCTGCGGTGTCGCTCAGAAACATCAAATATCCGAGCGACGCACAAGTTCGTCGATTGGTAGTGCCGGAGCGTCTGCTCCGATCGTAACCGGCGACAGGTTCGCTGAGTCGCTGTATTCCGCGTCACCATTCTGGTTTGTTAGCGCAATAGCAGCCACAAAGCCAGCATAGAGAAACATCCACGATCGGAGTGCATTTTTCGATTGAAAAAACATACTTCTTCCTCAATATTGGATACGACTGCCGTCCCAGGCAAACACGCCGCCACTGTCTTCCGGAGAGAGTTGATTCATTACTTTCAGCAAGTGCCGCGCCGATGTTGCCGGGGAGAACAACGTCTCCTTCGGCGTCCGGGACGTATAGGGCTGTGACAGCGCGGTATCCACGGTTCCGGGATGCAATCCAGCGACTACTGAATCCGGCCACTGTCGCCCATGCTCGATGGCAAACGTCTTGAGCAGCATATTGAGCGCCGCTTTCGATGCCCGGTACGAGTACCAGCCACCGAGGCGGTTGTCACTGATGCTGCCGACCCGCGCCGATAGCGACGCAAACAGAGTTTTTGAATTCTTGCGCAGTAAGGGCAGAAAATGCTTTGCCACCAGAGCCGGGCCTGCGGCATTGACGGCGAACAGCTGCATGAGCCTCTGCAGGTCAAGTTCACGCATGCTTTTCTCGGGCCGCAGGTCCTCGCCTTCCCAGAGGATGCCGCTGGTGACGATAACGAGGTCCAGAGCATCGTTCTTTGCGGCAAGCTGTGCCGCGGTCGCGATCGAACCCTCGTCACTGAGATCGATAGATCCGGTTGAGACCTTTGGTAAGCTCCCGTCCGCCCCACTACGCGCCAAAGCATGAATGCTTGCCACGCGGGAATCATCCGACAGGAGTCGCAGCATGGCCTCGCCGATGCCGCCGCTAGCGCCTATGACTGCGACATTACAGTCAGCCGAAAATGATGTAAGCAGGGACATAGTCGGAAATGCGGCACGTCCTTGTGCCGCCCTTGGGGAATACCTCGATCAGTTGGGCAAAATGACGGTGTCAACTACATGAATGACGCCGTTGCTTGCAGAAATGTCGGTCTTGACGACAGTCGCATCATTGATACGAACGCTACCGTCCTGGACTGCGATGCTGACATCCGATCCGTTGACCGTTGTAGCAGCCTGCAGTTTGACGACATCGGCCGCATATACTTTTCCAGCCACGACGTGGTACGTGAGAATGGCTGTCAGCTGATCCCGATTTTCGGGCTTCAGTAATTCAGCGACGGTTCCTTCGGGGAGCTTCGCGAATGCGGCATCGGTTGGCGCGAAGACTGTGAATGGACCTTCGCCTTTCAGCGTGCCGATCAGATCAGCAGCTTCGAGTGCCGCAGCCAGCGTATTGAACTGTCCAGCAGCGACAGCCGTATCAACGATATCTTTTGACTTGTGAGCTTCATGATGGCCAGCGTTTGCAATAGCGGCGATGAAGCCCAGGCAGGCGACGGCCCAGATTCCGGTGCGTTTCGAAATTGATGTTTTCATTTGCTTATCCTCTGATTGCCAGTTGTCGGGGGTGTTAACGAGCCTGCAATCTAGCGATAGGCTGACTGGCATTGGTGACAAACCTGTTTTCAGGTGTAACAGGAGGTTTCTGACTACTCGCGAAGGTAGCCCAGTGCGTCAACGCTGAAATCCTGCAGGTCCCGGCCGATCAGCTGCCTCAGGACCTCCGGATCCGCCGTGTTGCCCTCTTCGAGCATGGTCAGCTGGCCCCGCGTGACGGGGAAGAACGGCAGCCAGTCAAACAACGTTGCGCCGACCCGCATGATCCAGATCGGCATCGGCAATAGCCACTTGTTCCGGCCCGTTGCCGCAGCGATACGACGAACCATCGTCTGCCAGGACAAAACCTCGGGTCCGCCCAGGGCAAACGTCTGCCCGATCGTTCTATCGTTTTCCAGCGCCACAACAAATGCACTCGCAACGTCTTCGATATGGACCGGTGACATCACGACCGCGCCCTTCGCTGGGCTGCGGCCCGAGAAAAAACTAACGGCCGGAATCGGCGGTCGCACCATGTCAGTGAAGAGCTGCGTGGCGAACTCCATTTTCCCCTCGGGATCACCGAAGATTACCGAGGGGCGCAGCACGGTTACGTCGAGCCCACTCTGCCGGGCATACTCTTCGGCCCGAAACTTGGTTTCCTGATAAGGAGTACCGGGTTGCTTCACCCCATTGGCGCTCATCAGCAGCAGCCGCTTTAAACCAACTTCGCGTGCCGCATCGACGGTGCGCACGAGCCCTTCGTACTGGGATTCCTCAAACGTGATCCCGCGGCTCGGAAATTCCCGCAGGATGCCAACGTTGTAGATGACTGCAGAACACCCCTCCATCACCGACCGCAGTGCCTCCTGGGATGAAATATCGCCGGACGTCGCCAGAACGCGGTCGGATTGGCGTATTTTTGACTCGCTGCCGGCGCGCACTAACAGTGACACTTCGTGCCCGGCGGCTAGCAGCGCATCGGTCAGATGACCGCCGACAAACCCGGTACCGCCAATGATTGCGACTCTCACTATGCTAATTCCTGTTCAATGCGCTGTGTTACAAATGAATACGTCTCTCACGAATCTTTCATCTTATACTGCGAATATTGCTTCGACTCCACTGGACCCGAAAAATTCGATGGCTGATTCCGCACCCGTAATTCTCTGGTTCCGGCAGGACCTTCGCCTGGCGGATAATCCAGCTCTCGATGCTGCCGTGCGGCAGGGTCGACCTATCCTACCGCTTTATATTCTCGACGACGAGAACTCAAATGAATGGGCAATGGGGGCGGCAAGCCGCTGGTGGCTGCACCAAAGTCTTGTGAAACTTAATGTGTCACTGAACGGCCGCCTGCGTTTCTTTCGCGGCGACGCGCAGACCATCCTGCCGGAACTCGTGCGCGACATTAAGGCTACGGGCGTGTTCTGGAATCGCTGCTATGAACCCTGGCGCATAGCACGCGACACGATCATTAAAGAAAGGCTCCTTGGCGACTCGATTTCCGTTAAGAGCCATAACGGATCCGTCCTTTTCGAGCCACCGAATACAACCAAGCCCGACGGCACTCCTTACAGGGTATTTACACCGTTCTACCGAAAAGGCTGCTTGCAAAACGGAATTCCACCCCGGCAACCGCTGCCGGCACCGCACGACATTCCGCTTTTTGAGGCCGACGCCGGGGTCTCGCTCGATGAACTCGAGCTAATGCCGGGCATCAATTGGTATTCGGAGATGTCCGAGATGTGGTCGCCGGGCGAAGACGGCGCGGCGAACAGGCTGAAGACATTCCTGTCGTCGGGGATCGGTCATTACGACGAAGGCCGCAATCGCCCCGACCAGCAGCACGTGTCGCGACTCTCGCCACATCTGCATTTCGGCGAGATTTCGCCGAACCAGGTGTGGTTTGCCGTGCACGAAATGTATTCGACCAGCGAACTCACATCTGACGCCGATCGTTTTCTCAGCGAACTTGGCTGGCGGGAATTTTCCAATAGCCTGTTGTACAACGAGCCGACAATTACCAGCGACAACCTGCAGCGCAAGTTTGATCGCTTTCCCTGGCGAGATGACGACGAGTCGTTGCAGCGTTGGCAACATGGCCAGACGGGCTACCCGATCGTCGACGCCGGCATGCGCGAGCTCTGGCGCACGGGTTACATGCACAATCGAGTACGCATGATTGTCGGTTCGTTCCTGGTGAAGAACCTGCTACAGCACTGGCACCATGGCGCAAAATGGTTCTGGGATACGCTCGTCGACGCCGACCTCGCGAACAACAGCGCGAGCTGGCAGTGGATCGCCGGCTGCGGTGCAGACGCCGCCCCCTACTTCAGGATTTTCAACCCGGTTACACAGGGAAAGAAATTCGACCCGGAGGGGACCTACGTTCGGCACTATGTGCCGGAGCTCGCCGCTATGCCCGACCGATACATCCACAACCCGTGGGAAGCACCGCAGGAGATTCTGCTCGAAGCTGGTGTGGAGATTGGCCGTGACTACCCGGAGCCGATTGTCGATCTCAAGTCGTCACGGGAGCGTGCGCTGGCTGCATTCAAGTCACTGGCTCCTGCCTCTTCTTAGGCAACTTGCAGTCGCGATCCCACCGGGGCGTGCCGGAAAAACGCTCGGCCAGAAAATCGATGAAAGCACGCACCCGGTACGACAGATGGCGCGTCGGCGGGTAAATTGCGTAGGCCGGCGTTACTGGCCAATCGTAGTCCGCCAGAATCGGCACGAGGCTACCGCGACGAATCGATTCGGATGCAATAAAAGTCGGTTGCATGACGAGACCCATACCATGCGCTGCGGCGTTTGCCAGGAAATCGCCGCTGCTCGACGACAGTGTGGATTTCACCTCGATCGTGCGCTTCTTGCCGTCGCTGTCGAGATACGTCCATTTGTTGGGGTCTGTGAGGTTCGAGTAAACAAGACAACGGTGATCGCGTAAATCGGCCGGCGTTTGTGGTTCGCCGTTGACGCTCAGGTAGTGAGGTGATGCGCAGACGACCGAACGCATATCGAACAGGCGCTTGGCGATATACGATGAATCCTGCAGGCGCCCAATGCGAACCGCAACGTCGACACTCTCTTCGATCAAATCGATGCGGCGGTCATTGAGATCCAGATCAAACTCCACCTTCGGATGCCGTTTGCTGAAAGCAGCAATGGGCGTGCACATATGGCGCACACCGAAGGACAGGGGCAAGGCGACCCGCAGCGTGCCGCGGAGCTCTCCGTGCTCCTGCTGGACCGCGGCTTCGGCCTCATTCAGATCGGCGAGTATGCGGGCACTGTGTTCGTAAAAGCTGCTGCCGGTCTCTGTCAGGTTGAGAACCCGTGTGGTGCGGCGCAGGAGCTGAACACCCAGGCGCTCCTCCAGCGCCGATACGCGCCGGCTAATGGCCGATTTTGCCGCATTCAGTCGTTCCGCCGCCGCGGTGAAGCTGCCGGCCTCGACGACGGCTACAAACGCCTGTAAATCCTCGAACTTATCCATATTGTTGCTTTTTATAGAACAATCTTATCTTCAGAGTAGCCTTTATCTCGATATTGTCAACACTGATACTATCTCCAACATTATCGGGCAAGGCCCAAATGGGGCATAGCCCAGACAGGAGAACGTGACATGCAGGACAAAATAACCCGGGTACTCGAGGTAAGTGCCAGTGGACGGACCACTGGGTCGGCCAGCCGCAAACTGACGCAGGACTTGATTGCGGCATTGCAGGATCGCCACGGCGACGTGCAAACGGTTCGCCGCGATTTGTCGAAAGGCATGCCGTTCGTCGACGCCGCCTGGATCGAAGCCAACTTTACGCCAGAGGAGTCTCGCACCAACGGGCATCGCGAAGCCCTGGCCTTTTCCGATTCGCTGGTTGGCGAGCTCAAGAACGCCGACATACTTGTTATCGGTGCACCAATCTATAACTTCTCGATCCCTGCAGCACTGAAAGCATGGATCGATATGATCGCGCGTGCGCGACTCACGTTTCGTTACACGGAAAATGGACCCAAAGGTCTGCTCGAAGGCAAGAAAGCGTATCTTGTCGTAGCAACCGGCGGTGTACCCGTAGGCAGTGCCGTGGACTTCGCGACACCCTATCTCAAACACGCCCTTGCGTTTATCGGCATCACCGATGTTGAAATCATCGCCGCCGACAGACTCAACAGCCAGGCGGAAGAGTCGATGGATGCGGCGCGTGCACGTATCGCAGAGGTTGTTCACCTCACGCCGCAGGCCGCATAAGACTTGAGGAGTTAAGCAATCATGTTGGACGTTATTCAATCCGAATCGAGAGGCAGTGCCGATCACGGCTGGCTGCGCGCGAAACACACGTTTTCTTTCGCTGAGTATCAGAATCCGGAGCGCGTGGAGTTCGGCAAGGTACGCGTAATCAACGAGGATCGCATCGCACCCGGAAAGGGTTTTGGAACGCATCCACACAAGAATATGGAAATCGTCACCTACGTCATCGACGGTGCGATTGCACACGAAGACAGCATCGGCAACGGCACAGTAATCACGGCCGGAGAAATACAGCGCATGACCGCCGGTACCGGCGTGCAGCACAGCGAGTTCAATCATTCCCAGGACAAAGAGCTGCACTTGCTGCAAATCTGGATTTACCCTGAGAAAAATGGCCTCGAGCCCGGCTATGAACAAACACGCTTTTCGCGTGAAGAAAAACTAAACCGCCTGCGATTGGTCGGCTCACGTGATGGCCGAGACGGCTCGATAACGATTCACCAGGACGTCAACCTATATGCGAGCGTTCTCGAGGCAGGCAGCGAGGTATCACTCGAATTGCGTCCTGATCGCAAGGTGTTCGTCCAGGTCGTCAACGGGGACATTGCCGTCAACGGTCAGCGACTTTCTGCCGGTGATGGAGCGCAAATGGAAGACGAGCAGGCACTGCAAATTGCGGCTGTCAGCGAAGCTGAGTTCCTGGTGTTCGATATGACCTGACAGGGGCGTTAGACTGGGTCGGATGCGTCTCACTACGATCTCCTATAGTTTTATCGTCCTCGCGGCCTGTGGCGGGGCCAGTAGCCCAACAGCGACTGAT
>CAMYLB010000299.1 GCA_947259145.1 uncultured Woeseiaceae bacterium | reverse complement strand
GATACAGCCGTGCGAGACGCGCATACCAACACCGGCCGGTCGGTTCGTGCCGTGAATCAGGTAACCCGGAAGTCCGAGACGCAGTGCTCTCGTACCCAGAGGATTCTCCGGACCCGCCGGGACAACGCGCGGCAGGGGGTCGCCCTCCGCGGCATGCTCATCCCGCACCGATTGCGGTGGATACCACGCCGGGTTCTTCGCCATCGCGACGATCCTGGTCTGGCCGAGCGGCGTTTCCCAGTCCATGCGCCCGATACTCATCGGATACGTGTAGACATAGGCCGGCTCGCCAGCGCGGGGCTTCGGAAAGTAATACATGCGATATTCGGCCAGGTTCAGTACCAAACCTTCGCGGGGCCCGGGTGGCAATACGAAGCGCGTGGGTAAAATCACTTCGGTCCCCTCGCCCGGCACCCAGACGCTAACGCCGGGATTTGCACGTACGATATCCTGGTAGCCAAGACCGTGGTGCCTCGCGATATCGACCAGAGTATCGTCATAGCGTGCCGTCAAAGTGGCGACCGCGCCGACGACATCAAAGCCCTCCGGCGGTAACTCGTAAACTTCGGAATGCGACGGCGATGCTGCCAGCAAACACGCGGCAACGCAGGAAACGAAGCGGCGTATCACTGCCCTTTCTCGTCCGCTTCTATGACTTCGGTTTCACACTCGGCCGCAGCGAGCCATGCCTGCATCGCATTACTTTCCAGCAGGCGGTGCGGATAAAATCCGGCAGATTCCGGCAGGTTGATGCCATAGGTTCGCAGTCGCAGGACAACCGGTGCGAACATCGCGTCAGCAATCGAGAAGTCGCCGAACAACCAGCCACCCCTGTCACCGAACTTGCGATGGCAATCCGCCCAGATGGCGATGACGCGATCAATATCGCGGCCCAGTTCATCCGGCAGCGGTACGATACGCCCCATCGCGCGGCAGTTCATCGGCATGCACTCTCGCAGGTGCGGAAAGCCGGAGTGCATTTCGGCCGAGATTGACCGAGCAATCGCGCGTTCATCCGGGTCCGCTGGCCACAGCTGTTTTTCCGGCCAACGCTCGGCAACAGTCTCCGCAATTGCCAGCGAGTCCCACACCGTGAGGTCGCCCAATTGCAATATTGGCACCCGACCCGCAGGGGAGAACGCGGCCATTTCCTCCGCTGCCGTGTCTGTATCAAGAGCGATTCTGTGCTCATCGAACTCAATGTCTGCTTCCTTGAGCAGCAGCCATGAGCGCAGCGACCACGATGAGTAATTCTTATTGCCAATTATAAGTTTGGGTTTCATTGTCCTGAACCGATTTGCGTGACCCTATGGTAAACCATCCGGCATTGACGACCATAGGGGCTTGCCGATAGCCCGTTGGCCTACAGTCGCATCAGCACCGTGCCCCAGGTGAAACCACCGCCGAAAGCTTCCATCAGGATCAGCTGGCCTTTTTTTATGCGACCGTCACGAATGCCAACATCGAGCGCCATGGGCACCGACGCGGCTGACGTGTTGCCGTGGTCCTGTACGGTCAGTATGACCTTGTCCATCGGCAGGCCCAGACGCTTGGCCGTTGCCTGAATAATGCGAATATTCGCCTGGTGGGGAATCAACCAGTCGAGCTCACTTTGTTCGATGCCGGCTTTTTCGAGCGTCTCCGCGGCGATGCCGCCCAGCGTTTGGACAGCGACTTTGAAGACCTCGCTGCCGCTCATCATGATTGCAGCCTCATCGGTACCGGCTTTCTCGAGGTGCTTAGACGGACCGACCGGGTAATACAGGAGGTCTTTGTACTGACCGTCGGCGCCGAGATGACAGGACATGAGACCCGGTTTCTTCGAAGGTTTCACGATGACCGCGCCGGCGCCGTCACCGAACAGCACGCAGGTGTTGCGGTCGCTCCAGTCCACAAATTTGGTAATGCACTCGGCGCCAATGATCAGCGCACATTTGGCATCGCCCAAACGGATGAACTTGTCCGCCATCGTCAGCGCATAGATGAAGCCGGTGCAAGCTGCCTCGAGACTGAACGCAGGACACGCAGGGATACCCAAGCGATGCTGAATCAGCGTGGAGACATTCGGAAATATAAGGTCAGGCGACGTGGTGCCGGTAATAACGAGGTCAATGTCGGAGACGTCGACGCCGGCATCTTCAATCGCGACTTTCGCCGCTTCGAAACACATATCCGATGTTGTCTCGTCTTCGGCGACAACATGGCGACGTTCAACACCGGTGCGCGTTCGTATCCACTCGTCGGTCGTATCCACGATCTTTTCCAGATCGAAATTCGTCATGATACGTTCTGGCAAGTAACGCCCGGTTCCAACGATGCGCGAATACGTCATGCCATTTCCTCTTGCAGCAGCCTGCCGATTTGTTGCGGCAACTGATTGCGGACCTCAACGACAGCGGTATCAATGGCATGTTGATATGCGTACGCATCCGCACTGCCGTGACTCTTGATCACGATACCATTTAACCCGACCAGAGTCGCACCATTGTAGTTACGGGGATCCATCTCCGTTGCGAGACGTTTAAGGACCTGGCGCGCCAGTAAGGCCTGAATCTTTGCCAGCCAGCCGTGAGTGAAAGCACGCCTCAGATAATGTACGCAAAGACCGACCGTCCCCTCCATGGTCTTCAGTGCAACGTTTCCCGTAAAACCGTCCGTAACCACAACATCAGCTTTGCCGGAAAAAAGATCGTTGCCCTCAATGAATCCAACGTAGTTCAACGTACTCGCATTGAGCATTGCCGCTGCATTCTTGATCGTGTCGTCACCTTTGTTGTCTTCGGCGCCGATATTGAGCAGTGCGATCCTCGGTTTTTCTATGCGCGAAATATCGGTGGCAACAATCGACCCCATGACGGCGTATTGAAACAAATGCTCGGCACTGCCCTGCGTGTTGGCGCCAAGGTCCAGCATGTGCAGCGAGCCGCCTTTTGCCGGCAGCTCGGTAATAATCGCGGGGCGATCAATGCCGGGCAGCATTTTCAGTACAAATCGTGCTGTAGCCATCAACGCCCCGGTATTTCCGGCGCTGACACACGCATCGGCGTCGCCTGACTTAACCAGGTTGATCGCGACACGCATCGAGGAATCTTTCTTTTTCCGCAAGGCATCCGCCGCTGGTTCGGACATCGCCACGACTTCGCTCGCATGCTGAATACGCAATCGCGACTCCTGGCCAACGATGCGAGTGACGAGATCTGTGAGTTCGACTTCGTCACCGACGAGTATCAGATTAAGGTTGGCGTATTTCTGCAGCGTCGCGGCGGCCGCGCGCACAACGATCTCGGCGCCTAGGTCGCCGCTCATTGCATCCAGGGAAATGGTTGAGTGTGATCCCACCGTAAGAAGGGCCGAACAGACGCCGGCCGATCAAGGGATGAGTTTACTCGTCGTCGTCGTCAGGCTCAGGCTGCGCGACAACCTGGGTGCCGCGGTAGAAACCGTCGGGTGTTACGCGATGCCGCAGATGGGTTTCACCGGACGTCGGGTCCACCGACAACGTCGGCTTCTTCGCCTTGTCGTGCGAGCGACGCATGCCGCGCGTTGAGGGGGTCCTGCGACTTTTTTGAACAGCCATAATCTTCTCCTGCCCGTACTACTTAGCCGGGCGCTATTGATCCTGAGTCATTTGCGCGCGC
>CAMYLB010000298.1 GCA_947259145.1 uncultured Woeseiaceae bacterium | reverse complement strand
GCAAAGCCCCGCCCTGCGCATGATTGTCGAGCGTGAGCTCGAGATCGAAGCATTCAAGGCGCGCGAGTACTGGTCGATCGAGGCCGACGTCAGCAAGAACGAACAACCGTTCGCGTCACGACTGGTCAGCTACAAGGGCGACAAGGTCGAGCAGTTCAGTTTTGAGAGCGAAGTGGCGGCTCGCGATGTCGAAAAGACAATTCTCGATGCCGCACAGGGACAGCTCAACGTTGTCAGCGTTGCGAAGAAACAGCGGCGTCGTAATCCTGCCGCACCGTTCACCACATCGACCTTGCAACAGGAAGCGTCGCGCAAACTGGGGTTCAATACCCAGCACACCATGCGTGTCGCACAAAAACTCTACGAGGGCGTAGAGCTGCCGGGCGAAGGGCTGGTCGGCCTTATCACCTACATGCGTACTGACTCGGTGACACTGGCCAATGTCGCTGTCAACGAGATCCGCGAAGTCATAACGGCGCGCTACGGCAGTCAGAATGTCCCTGACGCGCCGCGCGAATTCAAAAACAAGTCGAAGAATGCCCAGGAAGCACATGAAGCGATTCGACCAACCTCAGTTGCGTACATACCCGATGAGATCAAAAGCTCTCTCGACAAGGACCAGCACAAACTCTATGCGCTGATCTGGAAACGCACGATGGCTTGCCAGATGGTGCCGGCCGTGTTCGATACAGTGGCCATTGAAATGGCCGCCGGCAGCGAAGACCTGGGCCATCGCTTGCGCGCCAACGGCTCTGTTCTGGTCGAACCGGGCTTCATGGCTGTCTACCAGGAGGGCAGGGACGATTCAAAAGAAGACGATAGCGATCGACTACTTCCCGAGGTGGCTGAAGGCGATACGATCAAACTCGAAGAGTTGCGCCCCGAACAGCATTTTACGGAACCACCGCCACGCTTCACGGAAGCGAGCCTCGTCAAGACGCTCGAAGAGTATGGTATCGGCAGACCCTCAACGTACGCCAACATCATCGCAACGCTCAAGAATCGTGAGTACGTCGAAATGGACGCAAAGCGTTTCATGCCAACCGATATTAGCCGAATCGTCATCGGTTTCCTGACCGAGCATTTCACACAATACGTCGACTACGACTTCACGGCGAAACTCGAAGACGATCTCGACCTCGTGTCGCTGGGTAAGAAAGACTGGGTGCCGCTGCTCGAGCGGTTCTGGCGGCCTTTCCACGAGCTTTGCGAGGAAAAGGAAGCGTCGGTCACGCGCGAACAGGTTGCACAGGCTCGGGAGCTGGGCACCGATCCGAAAAGCGGCAAGCCGGTTACCGTACGCATGGGCCGCTACGGGCCGTTTGTACAAATTGGCACTAAGGACGACGAGGAAAAACCGAAGTTCGCGGGCTTGCGACCCGGTCAGAAGATGAATGACATCGACCTCGAGACAGCAATGGCATTGTTCAAGCTGCCGCGAAAGCTCGGCGAGACACCGGACGGGCTGCCCGTGTCAGCGAGCATCGGTCGATTCGGCCCGTACATTCGCTACGGCGACAAGTACGTATCGATTCGCGGTGGCGACGACAACGACAGCACTGACGACCCCTACACGATCGAGTTGCCGCGAGCGCTCGAGCTTATCGAAGCCAAGAAGATCGAAGATGCCAACCGCATCATTCAGGATTTCGAGGATGAGGGCATCCAGGTACTCAACGGCCGGTATGGCCCGTACATTACCGACAAGTCGAAAAACGCTCGGGTGCCCAAGGACAGGGAACCCAAGTCATTGACACTCGAAGAGTGTAAGGAATTGCTCGCCGCTGCGCCGGAGCGTGGCCGCCGCGGCAAGAAGAAAGTTGCCAAAAAGAAAACCGCAAAAAAAGCGGCCAAGAAAAAAGCCAAAAAGAAGGCGAAGAAAAAGGCTGCCAGGAAGAAGCCAGCGAAGAAAGCGAAAAAGAAAAGCGGCTGAGAACTGAGCAATGATGTTTGTCACGCGCGCCGCTGAAATTCTAATGGGCGGTGGCATCGTCGCGTATCCGACAGAAGGGGTCTTTGGCCTGGGATGTCTCCCGGACGACATCATGGCCGTCGCCAAACTGCTGGACATAAAAAAGCGCGATGCAGCGAAAGGCCTTATCCTCATTGCATCAAGCATCGATCAACTGGACGGATGGGTCTCGTTGCCCGACGGGTCAGGCATCCCTTCACCCGACCCGGCACACCCGGTGACCTGGATCATGCCACCCGGCCCAAGGGTGCATCCGTTTATTCGGGGCGATAATATCGGGCTCGCTGTCCGCCTCACGACCAACCCGGTCGCCGCCGCAATCTGCGATGCGGTCGCATCCCCGATCGTGTCCACCAGCGCCAACCTGAGCGGCAAACCCACGGCACGCAATCGCTTCGTCCTGCGCCGTCAGTTTGGGGCTCGTGTAGACTACATCGTTCCCGGTAACTGTGGGCCCGCTCGGGGTGCTTCGGAGATTCGGGACCTGACAACCGGCAAGGTGCTGCGACCCCGCTGACAATGAGCCATATCGACGACGTAAAAGACTACCTGGTGGCATTGCAGAATCGCATCTGCGCCGCGCTCGAACAGCTGGACGGCAAAGCACAGTTCGCACGTGACGCCTGGGAACGACCGGGCGGCGGTGGCGGCGAGAGTCGGATCATGGCAAACGGTAGTGTATTCGAGCAGGCCGGCGTCGGTTTTTCGCACGTATTTGGCGACCAGATGCCCGCATCAGCCACCAAAACGAGGCCCGACCTTGCCGGAAAAAACTTCCAGGCCGTCGGTGTCTCGCTCGTGCTACATCCGCATAACCCCTATATTCCGACAACGCATGCGAACTTGAGGTTTTTTACCGCGGGCGATCGGCGGCCTGTGTGGTGGTTCGGCGGCGGCTTCGATCTCACTCCCTATTACCCGTTTCATGAAGATGTCCTGCACTGGCACAAGACGGCGAAAGCCGCCTGCGAACCCTACGGGGCGGAGCTGTACCCGCGCTACAAAGAGTGGTGTGATAAATACTTCTATCTGAAGCATCGCGATGAAACGCGTGGTGTCGGCGGACTGTTTTTCGATGACGTCAATGAACAGGGTTTCGACAAGAGTTTTGCATTCCTGCAGTCGGTCGGCGATAGTTTCCTGCGCGGCTACAAGCCCATTGTCGAAAAACGTCTCGCACATCCTTATGGCGACAGGCAGCGCAACTTCCAACTTTACCGGCGCGGCCGATACGTCGAGTTTAACCTGCTCTACGACCGCGGCACTTTGTTTGGCCTTCAGTCGGGCGGGAGAACCGAATCCATCCTCATGTCGCTACCGCCGCAGGTTCGCTGGAGCTACAACTGGCATCCTGAGCCGGGATCAGCGGAAGAAACGTTGTATCACGACTATCTCAAGCCCCGTGACTGGCTTGGAGAGCTCGATGGCTGACAGACGTTCTCGCCGCCATATGGTAACGTCCAACGTTTTGAAGCACAGTACGAGACGCCATGTCCTGGATTGAAGAAATTGAGGTCAGCGAAGCCGAGGGGAAACTGGCGGAGTCTAAAGGTTCACAGCCTCAATCCCGACGCGATGGGCGACCATCTCGACCTGTACATGACATTGATGTTCGGTAAGTCCGGACTCAGTCGTGCCGAGCGCGAGGCTGTTGCCGTCGTCGTTTCGGCGAACAACGACTGTGAGTATTGTGTTCGCCATCACGCCGAGGCTCTCAGGCACTACATTGACGACGAAGAAACGATGACCATGCTCATGACCGCGGACGGGCTGGAAACGCTCGAGCCGCGCCTGAGTAATATTGTACGACACGCCGAGAAACTCACCACCGCGCCCGTCGCGATGACCGACAGCGATCTTGACGAACTTCGCACCGAGGGGCTTTCCGACAAAGACATTCTCGATCTCACGCTGATCGTGGCGTATTTTAATTTTGTCAATCGCATTGCCCTGGGCCTGGGCGTTACATTCAATGCCGAAGAACTGAGCGGCTACAGCGATGCTTAGTTAGCAGCCTGCCGATGAGACGCTTTCCCATATTGCTAACCTGCGGCCTCCTGCTGGTCTCCGCCGCGAGCGTTGCACAGACCGAATCGTCGCTGCGCGATGCCGGTGCGATCCCGATACACCTTGCCGACAGCGAAGATCCGACAGCAGCCCGGGTTTACATCGTGCAGCTGCGAGCGCCATCTGCCGCCGGACGCCACGCGATTCAGGTCAAGGCCGCCGCGCCCGCCGCAGCGATGAAACCGAGACCTCGTCTCGACAAGTCCAACGCCGGTGTCGCGGCCTACGCAAGCAAGCTGGCTGACGAACAAGACAGGATTCTCGGCAAAGCCGGTCCCGGCACGCAAAAAATCTATGGCTACCAGTACGGTCTCAACGGATTCGCGGCACGCATGAGCACGGCGCAGGCACAGAAACTCGAAAACATGCCCGAAGTGCTCAATGTCTGGGAGGACGAGATTCGCCCCATGGCATTGCGATACAGCCCGACGTTCCTGAGTCTCTTCGATAATGACGTCGGCTTGAGAAGCACGCAGGGACTCGACGGCGAAGGCATCATCATCGGCATGATCGACAGCGGCGTCGCGCCCGAGCACCCGGCACTTCGCGATACCCGCGAGGCCAATCGCCCGAAGCTGTGCCGCGGCAGCTGGGCCGAAACCACGCTGCTGGGGCAGTGGCTTTGTCGACGCTTCAGGAAACTTCCCGACACACTGGTTTTTGAGGCACCAGAGAACTGGAACGGCGCGTGCGAGTCCGGCGAAAGGTTCGCCGAAACCGATTGCAACAACAAGCTCATCGGCGCGCGCTGGTTTATTGATGGTGCGCTCGAATCTGGTCCCATCGATGACGGTGAAATCCGCTCTGCGCGCGATGTGGACGGACATGGCACCCACACTGCAACAATTGCTGTCGGCAACCGTAGTAGCGCATCAATTTTCGGCACCTCGATCGGTGACCTGGAAGGCATTGCACCGAAGGCCCGTGTCGCCGTGTATAAAGCCTGTTGGCTGCGCCCCGGCGCTACGCGCGCGAGTTGCAACACATCGGATCTTGTTAATGCGATCGATACAGCGGTCGCCGATGGCGTCGACATCATCAGCTACTCCGTCGGCAGTTCTTTACGAAGAACTACCGCGCCCGACGACGTTGCGCTCATGGCGGCGGCAAAAGCCGGCGTACTGTCCGTGGTGGCCGCGGGTAACGACGGACCGAACCTGGGAACGATCGGCTCGCCGGCCGGCGGGCCGTGGGTCATCACGGCTGCCGCCTCGAGTCGTGACGGACAATCATCGGTTGAAGCGCTGCAAATAACAGCGCCGCCGGCGCTAGCCGGCAAGTACGCAACAAAAGAAGCCAATTTTACGCCGCCGCTGCAGGACAGTGACCCGATTGAAGGTAGCCTTGTCCTCGTCGACGACGAGGACGACTCACTGCCCGACGGATCAACCGGCACGCCGTCGGATGCTTGCCAGGCCCTCGTAAACGGCGATGACATCAGTGGCAATATTGCGCTTATACAGCGCACGGGCTGCCTTTTCGAAGACATGGTTAAGAGCGCCGCCGACGCCGGTGCGATCGCTGCAGTGGTTTACAACATTGCGGGCGATCCTATTGTCATGAACGGCACGGAGGGCCTGTCCGACATCCCGGCTCTTATGATTGGCCAGGCCGACGCCAACCTGATTCTCGCCGAACTTGACGCCGGCAACGCCGTTACGGTCGTTCTGGACAAGGGTTTCCTGCTCACCACCGATGATACAGGCAACGTCATGGCCTCCTTCTCGGCCCGTGGTCCGGCTCCTGTCCCCGATATCCTCAAGCCGGATGTCACGGCGCCGGGCATCAACATATTGGCGGGCTTCACACCGGACACCGCAAATGCCGCATCGGGCGAGAACTACGCTTTCCTGAGCGGTACGTCGATGTCGACACCGCATGTCGCCGGTGTCGCTGCATTGCTCCTGCAGGAGCACCCGGAATGGACGCCGGCGGCCATCAAATCGGCGTTGATGACGACGGCACGCCAGGACGTCAGAGCATCCGCGGGTTTAAGCGATGCCAATCCCTTTGATTTCGGCGCCGGTCATATCGTGCCTAATGTTGCGATCGATCCCGGCCTCGTATTCGACGTCAGCAACGACGAGTTCGACGCTTTCGCATGCGGTACCGAATCACCGGCCGTCTCGTCGACACGCTGTGACGAGTTGGCGGCAGCTGGCCTGTCGTTCGAGGCCGCAGCGCTCAATCAACCCTCCATCGCAATTTCTTCACTCACGAGCCAAAAAACGGTGCGACGACGAGTCACTAACGTCAGCGACGAAGCAGAGTCCTACTCGGTCACCATCGACGCGCCGGCGGGGATGGGCGTCGATGTGAATCCACCGAGCCTGTCCCTGGGTCCCGGCGAATCGGCGGACTTCGATGTTACGCTCACCTATGTATCAGGGCCTCTCGACCTGTGGCGCTTCGGTTCGCTGACCTGGTCAAGTACAACGCACGGCGTTTACAGCCCGATCGCCGTGAAGCCCTCATCGATCCGTGCACCCGGCGAAATTACGACGTTTGGCGCCGGCGGCTATTCGCCCATCGTACACGGGCTGAACCTGCCGCTCATCCTGGATGGATTTGTCGACAACGATCCGACGAAAACGTTTTCGTTTCGTAGCACGGATGGCGTGACGTCGCATGTTATCTCGGTGCCGGCCGACCAGCTCTACCTTCGTTTCTCGCTGTTCGACGCGCTAACGGACGGAGAGGATGATCTCGACATGTACGTTTACTACTGCGGCGCCGACGGCACGACCTGCAACAAGATCGGTGAGAGCGGCGAACCAACGTCGGAGGAGCAGTTCAACGTATTCCGCCCGGCCGCCGGCGTCTACGCCGTGCTCGTCCACGGATTCGAGACCGACCAGGTATCCGGCGGTCCTGGCGCGAACTACCAGCTGCTCGGTTGGGCCATCGGTATCGTCGACGACAAGGGAAATATGAGCGCATCGGGGCCGGCGTTCGTGAGCCCCGGCACTACGGCCGATGTGACCATCAACTGGTCAGGCCTGATCTCGAATACGATCTACCTGGGCGGCATTTCGCACAACACGCCGCAGGGCCTGTCCGGGCTGACGATCATCACGATCGGTAACTGAGCGCGCCCGGCAACAAGAGCCGGTCTAGGTCAGCCAACCCTTTGCTTTCGAAGACCACGAGTACCAGATCTCAACGACGCAAAGGATGAACACAACAGACGGCAGATACAAAGCGCCGTTACCCCACACACCCTGCCAGTCACTCAGTATGAACGCGTTGAAGTCCTGCACCAGCACGGCGACAAAAGACATAATAAAGAACGGGAAAGCGAGCGCCTTTCGCATCAGCAGCAGCGCGGCAGCGATCACACCCGCCGTAACGGCTATTGCATAGGCCGAGGTCGCCCAGGCCGGCTCGTTAAGCATCCACGCCTGCTGCGCCTCGTTGAAGCTCTCGGCCATCATTTCGGGGGTCATCGTAACCTGCGTGTAGTAGGCAAACAGGCCCAGCAGGTTCCAGAGCAAGAATACGACGCCTATAACCCAGAAGGAGGTCGGCGGTTTACCGTTCAGTGCATCAGTCATCGGGCATCCCTCTTATTCGGTTTGTTCGCGGGAATAACCAGATATACAACCTGCAATGCCCCCATTGCAAGCATGCCGCACGCTAGCCCTTGTTTTTCGCCATTGCGGCGCAGGCCTTGCGGCGGAAACAAGCGCTTACATGGTCGTTAACCATGCCGGTCGCCTGCATGTGCGCATAGGTAATCGTGCTGCCGACGAACTTGAAGCCGCGTTTTTTCAGGTCTTTGCTCAACGCATCCGACTGCGGCGACGTGGCGGGTATGTCGCTATCCTTTTTGAAAGCATTCTGGATCGGTTCGCCGTCGACGAACTGCCAGATGTAATCACAGAATGTGCCGAACTCTTTCTGTACTTTCAGAAAAGCCCTCGCGTTTGTCACGGTCGACTCGACTTTGAGGCGATTCCTGACGATAGACGGATCCAGTAGTAACTTTTCTACACGCTTCTTCGTAAAGCGCGCAACCTTCTCCGGATCAAATTGGACAAACAGTTTGCGGTAACCGTCACGCTTGTTCAGGATGGTCGACCAACTCAAGCCTGCCTGTGCTCCTTCAAGCACCAGGAACTCGAATTGCCTGCG
>CAMYLB010000297.1 GCA_947259145.1 uncultured Woeseiaceae bacterium | reverse complement strand
GGATCAGCAGCAGCACCATCGTGACCCCGAGCCAGGTCATGGTGATCTCACGAAAGATGTACCGATCCAGAATGCGGGTCATCGGTGTCCGGGAATGGCGTGGCTGCATGCAGCCGAAAGCGTTAGACTACCGCTTTTGTTTTGTCCGTGACAGCCCCGCCCCAACCCCAAGGCACGCAGAATCTATGGAATATTTCACCACCACGAGCAAACCCTCACAACGAGCCGTCGATTGCATCATCGTCGGAATATATGATCGCGGCAAACTGGGCGTCGCGGCGAGCGACATCGATACTGCCAGCAAGGGCGAAATCCGCCGGCTGATCAAGAGCGGTGACATTTCTTCGGAACTGGGTCACTGCGCGGTGTTGCCGGGACTTGCGGGTGTAAAAGCGGCTCGCATCGTTGCCGTCGGCCTGGGTAAATCGAGCGCCTTTGGCGCCAGGCAATTTCGCAAGGCCGTCGCCGCTGCGGCAACAGTGATCGCAAAGACCAAGGCGAAACAGGTGTTGAACGGCCTGACACTCGAGACTGTTGCCAAAACCAGCCGCTACTACCTTGCACGCCACACCGCCGAGGCCTTCGGTGAAATGCTGTATCGTTTCGATAAAATGAAGAGTGGCCGCCAGCCGGCGGGCAGTTCTCTTACGAAAATCGGCTTTGCAATCGCAAAGCAAGCGGATGCCGCCGAGACGAAACGCGGCGCTGAACACGGTGACGCAATTGCGACCGGCGTCTCGCTTGCCAAAGATCTCGGCAATCTACCGGCCAATGTGTGCACGCCGAGTTACCTGGCACGCACGGCCAAGAAACTGGCGTCCGGCAACGCAAAGCTGACGACTAAAGTGCTCAACGAAACGGAAATGAAACGTCTCGGAATGGGGTCATTACTTTCGGTGACGGCGGGTTCCAAGGAAGCGGCGAAACTCATCGTAATGCAATACAAGGGCGGCGGCGGCGAGAAGCCTGTCGTGCTCGTTGGCAAGGGCGTCACCTTCGATACCGGCGGTATCTCCCTCAAGCCCGGCCTCGCTATGGACGAGATGAAGTTCGACATGTGCGGCGCAGCCAGCGTAATCGGCGTTATGGCGACGGTCGCTCAGCTTAAGCTGCCCATGAACCTCGTTGTTGTGGTGCCCACAGTCGAGAATATGCCGAGTGGCACTGCGACCAAGCCGGGCGATATCGTCAAGAGCATGTCCGGACAGACGATCGAAGTCCTCAACACCGATGCAGAGGGAAGATTGATACTTTGTGATGCCCTCACGTATTCGCGGCGTTTCAAGCCGGCGGCGATTATCGACGTGGCCACCCTGACCGGGGCTTGCGTCATCGCGCTCGGTGCCCATCGCTCGGCCGTGATGAGTAATAATGGCGCACTTCGAAAAGAACTGGTGGCCGCCGGCGAACGCTCCGAAGACCTCGCCTGGCCCATGCCGCTCGACGAAGAATACGCCGAGCAACTGAAAAGCAATTTCGCCGATATGGCGAACATCGGCGGCCGTTACGGCGGCGCCGTTACGGCGGCGTGTTTCCTCGAAAAATTCACCGATGGACTGACGTGGGCACACATGGACGTTGCCGGTACGGCCTGGAATAGTGGCGCCAAGAAAGGTGCAACCGGACGGCCGGTGCCATTGCTGGCGGAGATGCTGCTTGCGCGTTGCCACGCCCTGCCCTGAGCAAACGACCCCTCCCTATGGCCAGAGTCGACTTTTATGTGCTTGAGCGCGCTGACGAACGTGCGCGACAGACGCTTGCATGCAAATTGGCCGAGAAGGCTTACCGGCTCGAGAACACGGTGTACATACACGCAAAAAGCCGTGACGATGCGATGCATCTTGACGCGCTCCTCTGGACGTTCCGCGACGGCAGCTTCGTTCCTCATGGCCTCAGCGGCTCTAACGACGAGGCGCAAGCATCGCCGGTCATGATCGGCTATGAAAAAGAAGGCATCGAATCACGCGATCTCTTGATCAACCTTGATGACGAGATACCGCCTTTTGCCGAATCCTTCCCGCGGGTTGCGGAACTCGTGACGTCCGACGAGAATTGCCGGCTGTTGAGTCGCAGACGATTCGCCGAATACCGGGACAAGGGTCACTCGATCCAGACGCACAAACTCTGATGGACAAGTCTTACCAACCCAAAGATATCGAACAGCGCGCCTACGAGCGCTGGGAGAGAAACGGCTACTTCGCGCCACAAGGTGACGGCGAGCCCTACTGCATCATGATTCCGCCACCGAACGTGACCGGAACCCTGCATATGGGTCACGCATTCCAGGATACGATCATGGATGCGCTGACACGTTACCATCGGATGAAGGGTCATCGCACGCTATGGCAGCCGGGAATGGACCACGCCGGCATAGCGACACAGATGGTGGTCGAGCGCATCCTGAATAACGAAGGCTTGTCCAAACACGATATCGGACGCGAAAAATTCGTCGAACGCGTCTGGCAATGGAAAGAGGATTCCGGCGGCCAGATCGCCAACCAGACGCGCCGCCTGGGGGCTTCGGTCGACTGGAGTCACGATCGCTTTACTATGGATGAAGGTCTGTCCGATGCGGTCCGCCGAGTTTTTGTGCAACTGCACGACGAGGGACTGATCTACCGCGGCAAGCGGCTCGTTAACTGGGACCCGGTCCTGCACACGGCATTGTCGGATCTTGAAGTCCTGTCCGCGGACGAACAAGGTCACCTTTGGCATTTCCGCTACCCGCTCGAATCAGGCGACGGATATCTCGTCGTCGCAACGACGCGACCCGAGACCATGCTCGGTGACAGCGCAGTTGCGGTACACCCTGACGACGAACGCTACAAGAATTTGGTGGGTCAGAACATTATTCTGCCGATCGTCGGCCGACGCATTCCGATCATCGCCGACGATTACGTCGACCCCGAGTTTGGCACAGGTTGCGTAAAAATAACTCCCGCACACGACTTCAATGACTATGAAATCGGCAAACGACATGACCTGCCGCTTTACAACATCCTGACCGACGATGCCGCACTGAACGATACCGTGCCGGATGCCTACAAAGCGACGAATCGGTTCGACGCACGCAAGCAAATCGTCGCTGAATTCCAGCAGCTGGGCCTGCTCGAGAAGATTGAGGACTACGTCGTCAAGATTCCACGCGGCGACCGTTCGCACACCGTAGTGGAACCTTACCTCACCGACCAGTGGTACGTGAAGATCGAACCACTGGCGAAGCCCGCCATCGAGGCAGTTGAAACCGGAAAAATTCGTTTCGTACCCGAGAACTGGTCGAAAACCTACTTCGAGTGGATGTACAACATCCAGGACTGGTGCATCAGCCGGCAGCTCTGGTGGGGGCACCGCATTCCCGCGTGGTACGACGATGACGGCAAAGTCTATGTTGGCTATTCGGAAGAGGACGTTCGCAAGAAGAATAAACTCGGCGCCACTGTGGCGCTGCGGCAGGATGAAGACGTCCTCGACACCTGGTTCTCCTCGGCACTGTGGCCTTTCAGCACGCTGGGCTGGCCCGAGAAAACCGACAGGCTTGACGATTTTTATCCCGGTAATGTCCTGGTAACCGGTTTCGACATCATCTTCTTCTGGGTTGCCCGCATGATCATGATGGGCATCAAGTTCATGGGCGATGTGCCTTTCCATGAAGTGTATATCCACGGCCTG
>CAMYLB010000296.1 GCA_947259145.1 uncultured Woeseiaceae bacterium | reverse complement strand
AAAGGGACTGATATTTGCTGCCGCTCTGAAGATGGTGATGCCGCTCATCATCGTCTTGCCGGGTGTCGCCGCCGTTGTTTTGGTACCCGACCTCTATCCAACCGACAAGGCCTATCCGACGGTCATGAACCTGTTGCCGGTTGGCATTCTCGGTTTGGTTTTCGCGGCGCTGATTGCGGCGATCATCTCGTCTCTGGCGTCGATGATGAATTCAATATCGACCATATTCACGATGGATTTGTATCGCCATTTCAGTAAGGGCGAAAAATCCGAGAAGCGGCTGGTAAACGTTGGTCGAACCGTCAGCCTTTTCGCGATGATCACGGCGATGATCCTCGCCAGGCCGTTGCTCGGAAATTTCACACAGGCGTTCCAGTACATCCAGGAGTTCACCGGGTTCTTTACGCCGGGTGTCTGTGCCCTCTTCCTGCTCGGCTTTTTCTGGAACAAGACGACGTCGAACGGCGCCCTGGCAACTGCCATCGGATCGGCCGTGTTCTCAGCCGCATTCAAGTTGTGGTGGCCGGAGTTACCCTTTATCGATCGGGTCGGAATCGTATTCCTGTTGTGTATGGCCGTAGGCATTGGCGTATCGGCGATCCAGGGTGCCGAACCTCATCCCGACGCAATCGATTACAAAGATGTCGACACCTCCACGACGACGGGCTTCAATGTCGCTGCATTGGTGATTGTGTTAATGCTCGCCGCACTTTATGCGACCTGGTGGTGAGTGACGCCCGAGGCAATTAAGGACGCGGCAAGCGCAGGGTTCTCCATCGGCATGAAATGGCTGTACTCAGGCAGATACTTGTCATGGCCGTTGGCGAATTGGCTGGCCAGCTCCGGCCAGGTTGGCGATGCCGAGAAGTCCTTTGCCGCAGCCTCGATACCGAGCGCTTCGGCCCTGATAACAGTGACCGGCACCTCGACAGACCGGATGTAGTCGAAGATATTCATGTCCAACGACGCTGTGTATATCCCGGCCTCAATGTCGGGCGGACAGGCCAGTTCGTACGCGTCACCTGTTCGCACCAGTCCATGTCGGCAATAGTCGCGCAGGACGTCCGCGTGCCAACGGGAAAACGGCTCGCGATCTTTGAATTTATCGATCATCTGCTGCGGCGATTCCCAGGCATTGCGGCGCTTTGCGACCGGGTGTTGCTTTCCTGCCCTATGTGGCGCCATCGCATAGAGCGACGGATCAAGTATCACGGGATCAAAAAGCGTCAACTGCCGGAATCGTTTTGGCTCGCAGGCTGCAGCCTGCACCATGCAATGACCGCCCATTGAATGACCGACGCCATTGATGTCGCTTAAACCCAGTTCGACAATCAGAGCGATAAGATCGGCACCGAATTGATCCCAGCCATAGGGCGGCGTGTTGCTGCTTTGTCCGTGACCGCGATGATCCGTCGCAATGACGTGAAAGCCGTCGAGATGCGATGCGGCAGCGTCCCAGCAGCGGGCATGAAGGCCTGTCGCATGGGACAGGAGTACGAGCGGGTCTCCCCGCGTGCCCCACTCAAACCACGCAATTTCCGCATCATTGACGACTGTTCGGTGTTGTGTTGGTTCGGATTTCATTGCTTCTGACCGCTGTTTTCTTGCCTACCTGGTCTTGGTGGCCTTGCCCCAGAAATAATAGAAACCGACCGGTTTTTCTTCGTAGGTTTCCGTTTCAAAGCCAAGCGCCTTGAGATGGTCCAGGAACTCTCGCTGCCTGAACATTCGATCATACGGATGATCCAGGATCTTCTTGAGCGGTCTTCCGATGCCTTGTTCCCACGTTTCCAGCGAAAGCTCCTCGAACAAGAACTCGCCATTTAATTTTAATGTCCTGTGAACCTCGGTCAACGCATCCTGCCAGTTCGGTATGTGGTGGATAATTCCAAAATCGACAACAAGATCGAAAGACTCATCGTCAAGAGCCAGGCTTGAGGCATCCCCTTGCAGAAATTCGGCATTAGCGAGGCCCTGCCCTTTTTTCCTGGCTCTGTTTATCATCTTCGCGTCCAGGTCCACGCCGACGTATTTTCGGGGACTGAAACAGTCGTAAAGAATTCTTGCTCCCACTCCCTGTCCGCAACCGACCTCCAATATGTTGTCTGCCTGCCCGCGGGACAAACGCTTTAGGCGAGGAACCTCGTAGTACCTCTGAATAAGTCCACGAATGGGATTATTCATCGCCCAGAATTCAATGGAGTTCATTAGCATCGTGTCTTTACCTTTTCTCGAATTCGTCGAGAATAGGGGGTAATCACCGTGCAAAGAAGAACGGCGGCGCATTTAGCGCCGCCGTTCATTTCTTCGCTAGTCAGGCGTGCTTTAGCGGCTTGCGTAGACGTCGCCTCGCTGAGACCCATTCAGATCGAAGCGATCGAGCGTCATCACCTTGGCCCATGCATCAACAAAGTCGTCGACGAATTTTTTCTCTCCGCCGTTCTCCGCATAGACCTCCGAAATAGCACGTAACTCGGCATGCGATCCGAACACGAGGTCGACAGGGGTCGCCGTCCACTGCAATTTGCCTGTGGCGCGATCACGCCCTTCGTAAATGCCCGCGTCTTTGGATGACTTCGTCCAGGTCGTCGACATGCTGAGCAAGTTTAAAAAGAAATCGTTGCTCAGGGTTCCCGGCTTGGCGGTGAACACACCGTGCTTCGCCCCTCCCGCGTTCGCATCCAGGGCCCGCATGCCGCCGACAAGAGCTGTCATTTCAGGAGCAGTCAACGTCAGCAGGTCCGCTTTGTCTACCAGCATTTCCGCTGGTGAACGGCGGTTGGCTTCTCCGAAATAGTTGCGGAATCCATCTGCCGTCGGCTTCAGCACGGCAAATGACTCGACCTCGGTCTGCGCCTGGCTGGCGTCGGTGCGTCCGGGCGTAAAGGGAACCGTGACGTTGTGTCCGGCAGCCTTGGCGGCCTGCTCGATGGCGGCAGCCCCGCCCAGAACGATCACATCGGCCAGAGATACTTTCTTCCCGCCCTTCTGCGCGCCATTGAAATCTTTCTGCACGCGCTCCAGTCGCTTCAGCGCCTTCGCTAGCTCATCCGGATTGTTTACATCCCAATTGCTTTGCGGCGCCAGGCGAATACGCGCACCGTTCGCGCCACCGCGCATGTCGGAGCCGCGGAAGGTCGAGGCCGATGCCCAGGCGGTTCTTACCAGTTGCGGTACCGTCAGGCCCGAATCCAGAATCTGTGACTTCAGTTTCGCGATGTCGTCGGCGTCAATCAGCTCATGATCGACCGCCGGCACAGGATCCTGCCAAAGCAATACTTCGTCAGGAATATCGTTGCCAACGTACCGGGCGCGCGGACCCATGTCACGATGCGTCAGCTTGAACCACGCTTTGGCAAACGCGAGCTTGAACTCCTCCGGATTCTCCAGGAAGCGCTTCGAGATTTTTTCATAGCTGGGGTCGAACCTCAGCGACAGGTCGGTCGTGTACATGATCGGTGCATGTCGCTTCGTCGGATCGTGAGCATCCGGCACGAGATTCGATGCGCCCTCGCTCTTCGGCACCCACAGGGTCGCGCCCGCGGGGCTCTTCGTCTTCACCCACTCGAAGGCAAACAGATTCTGAAGGTAGTTCATGCTGAATTGAGCCGGGGTAACAGTCCATGCGCCTTCCAGCCCGCTCGTGATCGTGTCGCCAGCGATGCCGCTGCCGCATTTG
>CAMYLB010000295.1 GCA_947259145.1 uncultured Woeseiaceae bacterium | reverse complement strand
ATCGCTGAGGAGCACGAACGTCTCGGAGCCTACCTGAGCGTACCCGCGGAAACATCCTGTCCTGATGCACACTGCGCCAACCACGGTGTCAGCGTCGCTATCGGCTCGCCCCACTATCGCAGCTATGGTACCACCAGATCTGGCTCCAAACGCTACCGCTGCAACGCCTGCACAAAGACCTTCTCGGTGGGTTCTTCGACTGTCGGACAGAAGCAGCCGCACAAGAACCGGCTGATCTTCCAACTTCTGATGAACAAGGCCCCGTTTCGGCGCATTTGTGAAATCGCGGACATCGCCCCCGGAACACTGTACCCCAAACTCGACTTTCTTCATCGCCAATGCCTGGCCTTCGTCGGCCACCGGGAGCAGCGCTTGGTCCAAGACTTCTCGATCCCGCGCTTGTACATTGGCATCGATCGGCAGGACTACGTCGTGAACTGGACCCAGCGCCAAGATAAGCGCAACGTTCGACTCACAGCTGTCGGCAGTGCTGACAACGCTACCCGATATGTGTTTGGCATGCACCTGAACTTCGATCCGGACGCAGAGGCCGACGCCATTGAGCATGAAGCCGCTGCCCTGAAGGATGGCAAGGTGCAGATGCCATTCCGCCGTCACGCCCGCTTGTGGTTGGCCAGCGACTACGCAGCAGCCCGGCAGAAAAGAAAGAATACCTTATTTGGCTCCGATGGCACGCTCAGTGCCGCCGTGGCGGCCCGCTACAAGGACGCGGAGTCCCGATCCGATATCGAGGTCTTTGAAGAGCCAAGACGAACCACGCAATTGCCGAAGACCGGCATGCAGGTCCACGCAGAATACACGCTCTACGGCCACTGTTTCCTGTTGCGAGATCTGAGCAGGGGCGCGGAGAAAATCCGGTTGTTCCTCGATCAGGACTCTGGTATGCGTGCGGCAGCCCTGGGCGCCTTCAACGAGCGGGTGGCTGATCGCACCGCCGATGCCTTCTATGTGCGTATCAACAAAGACATGACTGTTGACGAACGCAAGCATGCACTGAAAGACAGCCGTCAGCACTTCCGCACCCTGGCGGAGGGACATCCGGAATTGGACCGCCAGGCTCTGCGGCTGTTCGTCATCAAGGAAGCACTTGCAGACATGTCCGTAATCGGTCACTGGAAGGACCGTTGGCTCACCCATCCCTTCCCGAGCATGAGCGAGCCCGAGAAGGCAGTCTGTTACCTAACCGACTATGACGACTACGACGAGGACCACCTGGCCTGGCTCTACAATAAGGCCAGTCTACGGTGTTACGTCCCGCACTGATTCAGGATTTCTGACACGACCTATCTGAGGTGAGACAAGATGCGGGAAGGTTCATTATGGATTAATGCATTTTGCCTCAGAAGCCTCAAGGAGCTTCCTTTAAACGGCTCAGAACTCCTCCTTGACCCTCCTGAGTCAAAATACAAGAGGTTTGGCATGAACTTTCCCGCCAAAGTGTCGCGTTTGTCCCAATGAAAGCCAGGGCGATTTGAACTATTTGCCCTGAGATAGCCTGACTAATTCAGGCCTGTTTCTCCTTAAACAGCGATTTTCGCGCGATAGCTTCCATGTCATATGTTGAGGTACAGAATTTAGTCTGACTCTTCCGAAATCCCTATCTGGCCCAAGTGGGCCATCTGATACAGCACCATCACCGCTCCAAGAGACCTTATACCATATGACGAAGATAATAGCCGTATATGGGCAGTTAAAACACAGAAGGCTTCCCGTATAACCATCCACTTATTTTCGAGATAGATACTAAAACATACGTGTATTTAGCCATATTCACAATAATCACTTAGAACATAAACGTAGATGCTATCGGTGAACAGTGTGTTTTAATATTATATATATATTGACATTATCTACGTCATATACTATAAACTCTTGTGTGGTCGATACATCCTTCTTTACCCATCCGAAGCTTGATTGGCAAAGGCGCTACGAGGCCCTACGCGCTTCGTTCGTCGAGCGCTTACCGGCCCACATCGTCGCTGATCGATATGGTTATACCACGAGCTATATCCATCTCCTTCGCCATCAGTTCAAGCACGGCAAACTTGATTTCGGTGAACCGCCGGCCGAGGGCACAACCCGGCGCCGGCGTGTCAGCGCCGAGGTACGCCAGAAGATTCGCTCCTGGCGGGAGCGGAAGCTTTCCGCCGCTGAGATCACAGAGCTGCTCCTGGAAGACGGGTTGGAGATCTCGGTGCGCACCGTAGAGCGCGTGTTGGCGGAAGAAGGCTTCGCGAAGCTGCCGCGACGCACTCGCCTGAAGATCGGTATGACCGTGCAGGGCGCGGAGATACCCGAGAAGTCGCAGAAGATGGTACCGAATGAACTGGATGGACAGCGGTTCGACTCACCCGCGGCCGGGGTGTTTCTGTTCGCACCGTTTCTGGCGCAGCTGGGGTTCCCGAAGATTGTTGAGGCCGCTCGGTTGCCGGGTAGCAGGCAGATTCCGGCGTTGAGCTACTTGCTGTCCTTTCTGGCGTTGAAGCTGCTGGGAACCGAGCGCTATGCGCATGTGGGCGAACATGGCTTCGACCCCGGTCTCGGACTGTTCGCCGGCTTGAACGTGCTACCCAAGTGCACAGCGATGTCGAGTTATGCCTACACTTTGGATGACGTGCACCTGCAGCGATTGCAGGAGGCATTCATCAAACAGGCGATACACACAGGCCTGTACGATGGAAGCATCATCAACCTGGACTTTCACACCGTCCCACACTTCGGTGACGAGTCCGTGCTCGACAGCCACTGGGCCGGTGCCCGCGGCAAGGTGATGAAGGGGGCCTTGACACTGTTTGCTCAGGATGCGCAGACCAAACTGTTGCTCTACACCCAGGCTGATATTCAACGTGCCGAGACCGATGACCAGATCCTGGCATTCATGGATTTTTGGCCCAAGGTGTGGCGAGGAGTGAAACCCACCCTGGTCTTCGATTCTCGGTTTACCACCTATGCCAATCTCTCCAAGCTCAATGAAGATGGCATCAAGTTCATTACCTTGCGACGCCGTGGCAGCCGGCTGGTGGAGAGTGTGCAAGACATCAAGCAATGGAAGCGGATCCACATCCCGCACGGCAAGAGAAAATACCCAAATCCTTTGGTGCATGAAACTACTGTGCACCTACGTGGATATGAAGGGTCGCTGCGCCAAGTCATCATGAAGAATAATGGCCGCGAGTCACCAACCTTCCTGGTCAGCAACGACACCGATCTCGCAATAGAGCTGCTCGTGGGTAACTATGCGCGCCGCTGGCGGGTGGAGAACAGCATTGCCGAGGCCGTGAGTTTTTTCAATCTCAATGCCCTCTCTTCACCCATTCTGCTCAAGGTCCACTTTGATGTGTTGATGACCATGGTTGCCGATACGCTCTATACCATGTTGGCGCGAAAGCTCCGGGGCTTTGAGGACTGCGATGCACCCAAGCTGTTTCGACACTTCGTAAAAGGTAAAGGTACCATCAAGGTTCGAAACGGGAATGTTACGGTGGTCTTTCCCCGCCGTGCCCACAATCCTGTCCTTCGCTCGGTACCCTGGAATAACCTCCCAAGCTCTTTGCCTGCATCAAGCGCTACCCCCCTTAATCTGCGATTCTCTTGATGCGCTATCGTAGAGGATTTTCTTATATTATTGTGACGGTTAAGTTGCTGCGAAAATCGCTGTTTAACAGCGATTTTCGCGCGATAGCTTCCATGTC
>CAMYLB010000294.1 GCA_947259145.1 uncultured Woeseiaceae bacterium | reverse complement strand
GTCGGTACGCCAGTCTTTGGCGAGTTCGATGGCGGCGCGGGTCAGGTTGCCGTATTGCTCGAGCTTGGACTCGAACAGCTCGAACAGCGTGAAAGCGTCAGCCGTACCGCCGGCAAAGCCCGCGATGACGCGCCCACCGGCAAGTCGCCGTACCTTGCGCGCATTGCCCTTCATGACCGTATTGCCCATGCTGACCTGGCCGTCGCCGGCGATGGCAACTTTGCCATTGCGGCGGACCGAGACAATAGTCGTCCCTCGAAATTGTTCCATCGTGTGGTTCCTGCTGGAGCGCGTGTGGCTAGTCTTTTTTACGCGCGCGTGGATGCGTTTGGTCGTATATCTGGGCCAAATGCTGGAAATCAAGGTGAGTATATATCTGCGTGGTGGCGATGTTGCTATGCCCCAGCAGCTCCTGCACGCCCCTGAGATCGTGGCTCGATTCGAGCAGGTGGGTGGCGAAGGAGTGCCGGAACAAGTGGGGATAGACGTTTGTATCGATGCCCTGACGCTTTGCCCAGTGCGAGACCCGGGCCTGCACGGAGCGGGTGCTGATACGGGTGCCACGATTGCTGACGAACAAAGCCGTCTCCCCGGCGTCGGCCATCCCGGCCCGTGAGATCTGCCATCGGGCAAGCGCTTTCAACGCATGGCTGCCGACCGGAACGATGCGGTCCTTGTTGCCCTTGCCCGTGACGTGCACGGTCTTGTCGTGCATGTCGACGTCGCCGCAGTCGAGATCGGTCAGTTCTGAAAGGCGCAGGCCCGAGGAATACAGGAGTTCGAGTATGGCCCTGTCGCGATCGACGATAGCGCCGTCGCCCGAGATATCGAGGAGTCGGGCCATGCGGTCGGCGTCGAGGTTGCCCGGAAGACGCTTCTTGCCTTTCGGCGCAGAGACCGACGTAACGGGATTCTTGCTGACATGCTTTTCACGCATGAGGTAGCGAAAAAAAGTACGCGTCGCCGACAGCTGGCGCTGAATGCTCCTGGCGCTGAGGCCCTTGCGGAAGCACTCGGCCGAATAAGCCCGGATGTGTCCGTCGTCGAGATCGCCCCAGCTATCGATCCCGGACTTCTCACAGTACGCGAGGAGCGCCTGAAGATCGCGCCGATAGTGTTTGCAGGTCAGCGGAGAAAGCCGCCGCTCGAATTCGAGGTGCCGGATGAAGCGATCGATCCAGCCGGAATCATTCACGAGACGAGTCTCAGTAACGCTTCAAAGCGCCCGCGATGAGATCCCCGAGCCGGGTCAGGAAGTCGATACTCATGCCGGGATGGAAGCGGTCCCTGTCGTTGCTACCCACAGCGAGGAAGCCGATGGCAGCGCCCGCGCCGATCGGCACCAGTGCGGCAGATCCGATTTCCTCGGCATCGCCGCGAAACAGGAACGCACACTGCGAGTCGCGAATTTGCCCGCAGCGAGGGCCACTGCCGTCAAGAAAGGTCTCGAACGGCTTCAGGGCAGGGTCTTTCCTGTCAACAACGCGGAAGAAACGCCCGACATCGATGTCGCTGAATGCTTCGGGATCGCCAAATATGACCAGCACGGCCTGGTCCGCGCCAAAGCCACTGCGCATGGCCTCTTCGAGCACCATGACGGTCTTCTGAAGGTCGCCGCCAGCCATCAGCTGCAGGGTCAATTCGTGAATCTTTGCCGCGAGCACGTCGTTGGCGTGTGCCACCTCGATCAGCTCCTTGAGCTGGCGCTTGCGCCTCAGGTCTTTTTGCCGCAGCACCGAGACCTGGCGTTCCACGAGCGAAATGGTATAGTCATGAACGGCCTGCTCTGACGGTTCTTCGTCGACGTAGTCCGGTTTGGCTTGCGTACTCATAAATCCACGGTTCCTTCAGAGATCAACTCGGCGTTTCCGGTGAGCCATACAGGCCCTGTGTCTGCGCGCCAGCTTACCACGACTTGGCCGCCCGGCAGCTGCACGTTGACCTCGGCGTCGAGCAGGCCGAGTTTCTGTCCGGCGACAACGGCTGCACAGGCTCCGGTACCGCAGGCCAGGGTCTCGCCGACGCCGCGTTCGTGCACCCGCAGGTCGATGTTCGCCCTGTCCCTGATCTTCATGAATCCGACATTGGCTTTCTCAGGAAAACGTTCATGGTGCTCTATTTTTGGCCCGAGATCGGCGACGGGCGCCAACGCGACGTCGTCTACCTGCAAAACGCAGTGCGGATTGCCCATCGAGACGGCCAGGATATCGAGTTCGCGGCCGTTAACGTCGAGCCGGTAGTGTGGGGCGTACGCGTCTGCGACAAAGGGTATGCGGGCCGGCTCGAATTCCGGCGTGCCCATGCTGACTGACACAACTCCGTCGTCGCCGAATCTCGCGGTTACCGGACCGGCAGGACTCTCGAGGATCAGACTATTCGGCTGCGGCTGGTTCATCGCCAGGATGCTCGCAACGCAGCGAACGCCGTTGCCGCATTGCTCGACTTCGGAGCCATCGGCATTGAATACCCGGTAGCTTGCCGCATGCTCTGGATTTTCGGACCGGCTTATCCACATCATCTGGTCAAAACCGGGACCGGTTGCTTCGTTACCTAGTTTTCGCAATGTCGATGGTGCAGGCGGTGGCAGATTTAATCGACGTTGATCGACGACAAGGATTTTGTTCCCGGTGCCCTGCATTTTGAAGTAAGCAATTTGCATTTTTGGAAGTGTAGCAGTGGTAAAAAGTTCGAATGGACTTTTGATCTCGGCCTCTGTAGTTTTACATAAACCACTTACCAAACTAACGAGAGTCATGCGGCACATAATGGTTATGAACGCGAAAGGTGGCTGCGGTAAAAGCACCCTCGCAACAAACATCGCTTCCTACTTTGCCAACGAAGGCGCAATCGTCGCGTTGGCTGATTACGATCCACAGCGCTCGAGCCTCGACTGGCTCGAGCGCCGCCCGGAAAATCGTCCTGAGATCCACGCGGTGGCGGGTTTCAAGGGCGGCCTCAGGCGCGTCCCGCGCAATGCCGACTACGTCATTATCGACGCGCCGGCGCGTTCGCACGGCACCGAGCTGACCAACCTCGTGAAACACGCCGAGACGATCGTCGTGCCGGTCCTGCCCTCGACGATCGACATGCAGGCAACGTCGAGATTCCTCGACGAGCTCAAGGCGGTCGGCAAGGTTTCGCGCAAGCAGGCGAAAATCGCCGCGGTCGCCAACCGGGTTCGCGATAACACGCTCATTTTCGACGATCTCGACGAATACCTGACCAAAGCACGGGTGCCCTATGTCGCAGCGCTGCGTGAGGCACAGAATTACGTGCGGGCGTACACGCGTGGCCTGGGTATTTTCGAGCTGCCTGAGTACCTGGCGTGGCCGGACTGGGAAGAGTGGGAACCGCTGACGGCCTGGCTGCGCAGCGTTCGTAGCCAACCCTGACTGTCGCGGCCAATGGCCGCTCCTACAAACTCGCTTTGATACCATCTTCGGGATTCGCGTAGCGCGGCATCACGCCGAGAACGCTGCGCATTTTGGTCGTATTTACGCGGCGTGATTCCGTCATGAACGACAGACGCTGCGGCGAGAACTCCTTGTTGGCCTGCTCGCGGCTGATCTCTGGCGGAGCCGGCAGTCCCGATTGACGGGCCACTTCGCCCGTAAACCAGGTCGAGCTGCGGTTGTCATTGTCGCCGACGTTGTAAATGCCGGCCGGTGCGCCGGGAGAAAGAGCCGCAACACAGCATCTCGCCAGGTCATCGACGTGAATTCGGTTGCCTGGGTTGGCATCGTCTTCGGAAAGCACGGGCATGCCGGCCTGGATGCGCTCGAGGCCGAGGCGCCCCGGGCCGTAGATGCCGGGCGCCCGCAGAATAAACAGCTCGCATTCGTTTTTGCCGGCCCATTTGGCCAGCAACGTCTCGGCCGCCACGCGACGTGCGGCTCTCTCGTTGGAAGGATTGACCGGTGTGGCCTCGGTGACGGTTTCGCCGCCGCAATCGCCGTAGACGCCGGTAGTGCTGATGTAAATGAACCGTGCCGGTGCGGGCGTGAGCATCGACAGGAAGCGCCGCAGCCGTTCGTCGGGAGCATCGCCTTTTGGCGGCACCGTGTAGATAACGGCGTAGCGTGCCGGCAGCTCGATGGGCAGCATTGACGCCGAATCGAGGTCGAATGTCTTTACCGGCCGGTCCGTATCGATGGCAGAACGACTGAGTCCCGTTACGGAATCAACCGGCAGCAGCTCGAGTACACGGCGACCCGTGTAGCCGGCGCCGGTTACGAGCGTGAACATGTCAGTGCTTGCCGGCGGCATCCATGTGCGGGATGGCGGTGAGAGGCCCTGCCGCGACCATCCCGAGCCCGTCGCGATAAGCAGCAGCTGCTGCGTCGGCTTCGCCCATCTGGTTGAGCAGTGCGCCGTACTCGCGGTAAGCCTCCGGGCTTGGGCGAAGGCTGATAACGGTTTCGAGGTAGCTCCTGGCTTTGCCCCAAAGCTCGTTGCGCAGGCAAAGCCGGGCGGCTGCGAGCAACAGGTCGGGATCGTCGCCGTGTTTCTTTAGCCAGGACTCGGCGCGTTTTAACTGTTTTGTGGTGTCGCTTGCTTCAACCAGCCCAAACAGCCGCACGAGCGGCCCATTCCAGTTCGACTTGAGCGTCGCGGCGAGCTCTTTTTCGACGCGGTCGTGTTGGCCCGCTCGCATGAGGCCGTCGTAATACGCTTCGAGCAGTGTTGCATTGGACTTGTGCGCCCGGGAGATGCCCTTCCAGGTTTCCGCAACGGCGTCACCGTCAGCAGCGCGATTGAGCATTTCCTTGTGGACGCGAATCGTCCAGTTGTCGAGCGTGTCGGGTTTCAGCTGGCTGCTCTTCCTGAGTCTCGGCAGGAGCTCCGCGAGCGAGTCCCAATCTTCCAGCTTGAAATAAAGCCGGCCCAGCAGTGCCAGTGCGTGCGCGTGGTCCTTGGAGTTCTCGTCGAGGCGCCGCAGGGTCGCGAGCGCCTGCTCGTTCTGGCCTCGATCGAGCTGAAATTCGGCCTGCGTCAGCAGGACGGCGTTGGCGGCCTCGGGCGTTTCCTGGAAAGCGAGCCGCAGCCATTCATCACGCCGATCGTCGCGGCCCTGCAAATGCGCTGCGCGTGCCGCCTGCAGGTAGTTGAACAACGGCGAATCGCTGGTACTTGCTGCGCGCGCCAGCATTTTCTCGCCACGCGCGAAGTTGCCTTCGGCAACGGCGATCATGCCGCGAGTCATTTTTTTCCCGGAACGCGCAGAACGGTAGCGACCGGCGGCTTCTCCAAGCCTTTTTGGCGCAAGCACGACTTTGACGACGTAATCACGGAAATTGATGATCACGTAGCCGGGATCGGCCAGCAGAAAATGCGCCGCGAAAGCGCTGGCAAACAGCGCCAGGACAACGATAATGCCAAAAATCATTCCGAGCTCTCGCGCAAGGTTCGAAATTGCCGCAGCAGGCGCAGGGACTCCGAAATATCCGGCACCGAGCTTGTAAACACACTACTTCGAATCTCGGTGAGCGTTTCCTGTGCGCTGATAACCTGGGCACTGTCGACGTCGAAATACTGCGACATCAGGGTACTCGTATCATCGATTGTCTGAAGAAATACGGTCTGCTCACCGCGCAGCAGGGCGAGCCGCGCGGACTGCAGCTGCAGTGCGAGATTATTGCGCAGGAAATACTCGGCGTCCGGCGAAAGCAAGGCCAGTTTGGCCTGGTCCGGTGGCGTCACCTTGACGAGTCCGGACACCGCATTCTTCATTGACGACCAGGCGCGACTCAAGCCGCCCTGCGCTTCATCAGCTACCAGCGGTTCTTCCTTGACGCTTTTTTTCGAACTGTCCAGCGGAAGTGACTCGACGACGCGAGCCAGGCTGGCGAGTGTCAGCGTCGCACCGGCGAGGTCGGGCTTCTCCATGACGTCAAGGGCAGCCAGTTCATCAGAAATTGCGCGACGCACATCGATCAAAGCGGGGTTGCCGACTTGTACGACACGCTCATCGGCCATCTCGAGCGCGAGGGCGGCAAGGTGTGGGTTGTTGGCAAGCTGCAGCTGCGCGTTTGCGATTTGCATGTAGTACTCGGCCTCTGCAAGCAGCCAGGTGTCGCGCGTGCCTGTAGAAATGCCTGCGAGAGAGGATACCGAGCTTTCCAGCGTCGACAGTCTGCCCGGGAGAGAACTCAGGCCCTTGACGCGTTCATCGAGTTCCTGGCGCAGGGCATCTGTCTCGGCCGCGGCAACGCCGTCTTGCTCACCGAGCTCCGCAAGCCGGCTGTCGAGGGATGACAGGCTTTCCCGGGTCGCCGAGACGCTTTTTTCGAGGCTCGCAACAGCATCGTCCGTGCTGCTGCCCTCTGCGGCGAGCCAGTCAACCGAGAGCGTGTAGCCGATAGCTGCCAGAGCGATCAGCGAAACAAGCAATGCCAGCCAGGCGACGCCATTTCCACGCTGCTTGGCGGGCTGTTTCTCTTCCCCCGCCTCTACAGTGGGCGACTCGTCCTCTTCCGCAACGTCGGGATCCGGTGCAGCCGCCTCTTCGGTGGGTTCAAGTTCCTGTTCCTTGCTTGTATCGTTCATTGTTCCAATCCGGGTTCGGTCCTGTGAAGCGCGATGATTGCCGCAACCATCTCGCTGGCCTGAGGGCCCGATGCGAGTATGGGTCGCGATGCGGGGTACCGGTCCAGAGCTTCTTTTAACACACGAGCGGCCGGCGTCACCAGCGGTGTGGATTCAAGCTGGCTTTTGCACCAGCGGGGCAACAAATCATGCAGATTCTGCAGCGATTGCACGCTCATCACCGTGACGATCGAAATTTTACCCTCTCGCCAGCGTGACTCGATATCCGCAAGCGTTTGCGTACTGACATCGGGCAGGCGACGCTTGTACACGGACAGGTATTCAACGACGGCGCCACGTGCCGTCAGTGCCTCGGCCAGTAGCTCGCGCCCGTCATCGCCACGAATGATCCGCACATGTTTGCCGGCCACGTCCTGCAGTTCCGGTTCGGCGAGAAGGTGCTCGCTGTCGAAACCACTTGCGGGCTGAATGTCCACGAAGTGTCCGGCCGACGCAACCGCAGCGGCGGTGGCAGGCCCAATCACGCAAATCCTGGCGTCGTGCGTGTACTGCATTCCGTACTCGACGGCGTTGCGACTGACAAAAACGACGATATCCGGTTCGCCCAGTTCGGCTGCTTTTGCCGAGACGACGTTTTTATCGAGCGCCGTGATTTCCATGACCGGAAAACAAAAAGCCGAGCCGCCCGCTTCCTCGATGGCCGCAACGAGCTCGGTGGATTGCGCTCGCGGACGCGTCACGAGCACGCCAACACCCTGAAGCGGCGCTTCAGCCATGGGACGCGCTCGCCGCATCCAGTAAATCTCTCGCGCCGTTTTTCAGTAGCCGGGCTGCGAGTTCCTCGCCAAGCTGTTCAGCGTCCTTCGGACTTCCCGTGACCGAGTCGCGGATCGACCGGCTGCCGTCCGGCAGAGCAACCAGTGCGGTAACGTTCAGCTGATTGCCATCGACGACCGCATACGTTGCGACCGGCGACTGGCAGTTTGCCTGCAGTGTTCTGGCGATCGCACGTTCGGCAAGCGTGGTTTGCACGGTGGTCGAGTGGTCCAACTGGCTCAAAGTGGCGCGCAATTCGGTTTTGTCCGACAAACATTCAATGCCGACAACGCCCTGTGCCGCCGCCGGCAGCATTTCGGAGGGCAGGAACTGCTGACTGATGTGTCGTTCGAGATCCAGCCGTTCGAGGCCCGCTGCGGCAAGAATGATCGCGTCGTAGTCACCGTTTTCGAGTTTCGACAGGCGCGTGTTCACATTGCCGCGCAGCGGTTCTATCCGCAGGTCGGGACGCATCATCTTGAGCTGTGCCTGTCGGCGCAGGCTGGAACTGCCAACAAGGGCGCCCTCGGGCAGGTCGCGAAACAGCGTGCCGTTCGGCGCAACCAAAGCATCGGCATGGTTGGCCCGCTGCAGCAGGGCAGCGACACAGAATCCATCGGGCATTTCGGCAGGGACATCTTTCATGGAATGCACGGCGATGTCGGCCACACCTTCTTGCATGGCAACTTCGAGTTCCTTGATAAACAGCCCCTTGCCACCAATCTTCTGCAGGCTGCGATCCAGAATTTCATCACCACGCGTGGACAGCGGCACAAGCGTTACGTCCTCGACTTCGGGAAGTTCGAGCAGCCGGCCCGCCACGTGATTGGCCTGCCACAGCGCGAGGGCGCTCTTGCGCGTTGCAATACAGATTCTCATAGGACCTACGATTCTTTAAGACGCCGACGGACTTCGGCAACATGCCGGCGACTGATTATCAGCTCTTTGTCATCGACATGCGAGCCGTGGCGTAGCACGGCACAGGTGCTGCCGTCGGCCGTTTTCTCAATTTTTTCAATTCTATCGACTGCGACCAAAGCGGAGCGGTGTATACGCACGAACTTTTCCTTGAACTCATCGGCCAGAGATTTCAGCGAGTCGTCCAGAAGATCCTGCCCGTTGTCGTGCTCGACACGGACGTATTTCTGATCAGCGAGAAAGCACCAGACGTCAGTGATCGGGATCAGCTTCAGCTCGCCGTGCACCCTGGCGCACACATGGCGACGCTGTGTGTCCATGTGGGCGTCTGATGCGACTTCCCGCAACGTGTTGCCCGCGAGCTTCGACGCGTGCTGAAGGGCCGCCACAAGTCGGGAGCGGCGCACGGGTTTTAGTACATAACCAATGGCACGTGCTTCAAATGCGTCCACCGCGTACTCGTCATAAGCGGTTGCAAAGACCACGGCGGGCGGCCGCTCGAGCGCGTTCAGGTGACGCGCCGTCTCGATACCGTCGAGCCCGGGCATGCGTATGTCGAGCAATACGATGTCGGGTTCGACTTCGGCGGCAAGCGACACGGCATCAAGTCCATTCCCCGCTTCCGCCACGACTTCAAAACCGTCTTCGTCTTGCAGGATCTGCCGCAGACGGTCGCGGGCCGGTTTCTCATCGTCAACGATCAGGACC
>CAMYLB010000293.1 GCA_947259145.1 uncultured Woeseiaceae bacterium | reverse complement strand
TTCGGTACATTTCGACTTTACGTTGCATGTGTGCTTCGGCAAGCGCAGGGCTGCGAAGTTCACTGTAGCGGTCGGCCCGCTGCAGCCAGATGCGAGACAATATATCGGTCAGCTCCTCTTCGTCGGCGTCGTTTCTCAGGGACTCGCGCAGATCCGTTCCATGGGTTGCGAAAAGGCAGGTATAAAGTACGCCGTCAGCCGACAACCGGGCACGACTGCAGCCGCCGCAAAAGGGCTCGGTCACTGACGAAATGAATCCGATCTCGCCCTGACCGTCCAGGTACTCATAGCGACGCGCGACTTCGCCGGGGTAGTTCCTGTCGACCCGGCGCAGAGGCCAGCGCTGCACAACCTGGTCGAGCAGCTGTCGGGACGGAACAACCTGTTCCATGCGCCAGCCGTTACGGTTGCCAACGTCCATGAACTCTATCAACCGGACGACATGCCCGCTGCCGCGAAAGTGCTGCAGCAGATCCATTACCGTATGATCATTCACGCCACGCTGCACGACGACGTTAATTTTGATCGGTGAGAGTCCGGCACGTTCAGCGGCCTCGATTCCGGCAAGAACCCTTTTCAGATCGCCGCGCCCGCCGCTCATGCGCCTGAAAACATCTTCGTCGAGACTGTCCAGACTGATGGTTATGCGGTGTAAACCGGACGCCGCAAGCTTGCTGGCCATCGGCGCCAGCAGCATGCCGTTCGTCGTCAGCGCAAGGTCCTCAATTTCCGTTAATGTCGCGAGACCTGCAATCAGGTCAGTCAGGTTCTTGTCCAGCAGCGGCTCGCCACCGGTCAGACGAATCTTGCTGACGCCGAGCCCGGCGGCGACCCGAGCGACCCGCAGTATCTCCTCGTACGTGAGCCGTTGCTGCTTGCGCAGAAATTCGTACTCGGCATGAAATTCCGCCTCCGGCATGCAATAAGGACAGCGAAAATTACACTGATCGAGCAAGGAAATGCGTAAATCATGCAGCGGCCGGCCGAGCGCGTCCTTTGTTTCAGCGCGGGCCGTGGCCGGTATTTCATCGAGCGTCAGTTTCGAACTCATCGGGCCATTCTGCCCTAAGTTGGGGTTGTTACAAACCGCAACAGACGAAACCGCCGGGGTTTGCTAAGCTGCGGCGCTCGCCACCAAGGGATAAATTGGCATGCACGTTACTTTCAGCCCCGAGGAGCTCGCGTTTCAGGAACAAGTAAGGGCGTTTTTCCGCGATGAATTCCCCGAAGACATGCGTCAGAAGCGCGATAAAGGGATGGAACTCGATCCCGAAGATCAGGTTCGCTGGCAGCAACTGCTTAACAAGAAAGGCTGGGCCGGTATTAACTGGCCAGTGGAGTATGGCGGCACGGGTTGGACACCGGTGCAGAAGTACATTTATGCCACTGAAGAAGCCAATGCCAATGCGCCGCTGGTAGTTCCTTTCGGTCTGAGCATGGTTGGCCCGGTAATCTACACTTTCGGTAGCATCGAACAGAAGCAGCGCTTCCTGCCAGACATACTCGCGAGCAATGTGTGGTGGTGCCAGGGATATTCCGAACCCGGTTCAGGATCCGATCTCGCCTCGCTCAAAACCCGTGCCGACCTTGTCGGCGACCATTTCGTCGTCAACGGGACCAAGACCTGGACGACGCTCGGCCAGCATGCGGACTGGATCTTCTGCCTCGTAAGAACGAACACTGACGTCGCGCGTCGTCAGGAAGGCATCAGCTTTATCCTGATCGATATGAAGTCGCCCGGTGTATCCGTAACGCCGATCATCCTTCTGGACGGCGTTCATGAGGTCAACGAAATCCATTTCGAAAATGTCGAAGTGCCCGTTGAAAACCTCGTTGGTGAAGAGGGCAAGGGCTGGACCTATGGCAAAGTGCTGCTGCAGCACGAGCGTGCAAACATCGCCGGCGTCGCGCGTTCACGCTATCGTCTGCGACGGCTGCGACAACAGGTCAAGTCTTCAGTAAGGGGCGCCGCTCCGCTGAGCGGTGACAAGAACTTCATGCGCAGGCTGGCCGCTGTCGAGGTTGAACTCAAAGCACTCGAGTACACAGAGTTGCGTACCCTCGCCGCCGTTTCCTCCGGTAAAGCGCCGGGTCCGGAATCTTCGATTCTGAAAGTCAAAGGCACCGAGATTCAGCAGGCAATCGACATGCTGTACGTGCAGGCAGCCGGCTACTACGCACTTCCGTATGTACCCGATCAATACAAGCCCGATTTTGCCGACCAGCACGTTGGCGAAGAGGCGGAGACTCAGTCGTCGTTGCGTTACTTCAACAACCGTAAGGCATCGATTTATGGCGGCTCCAACGAAATACAAAAGAACATAATCGCCAAGCACGTGCTTGGACTTTGAGGCAGGACAATGGATTTCTCACTCAATGAAGTACAGGGGATGCTGGCCGACAGCATCGAAAAGTTCATCGATAATGAATACGCGTTTGATACTCGCCAGAAATATGCGGCGAGCGAAGCAGGGTTCAGCGCGGATGTGTGGAACACTTTTGCGGAACTGGGCTGGACGACCGTGCCGTTTTCTGAAGATGACGGCGGTTTCAACGGTGACCAGATCGATGTCATGGTGATGATGCAGCGATTCGGTCGTGGACTCCTGGTCGAACCCTATCTCGCCAACATTGTGCTTGCCGGCGGCATCCTCAAGCGCGTCGGTAGCGCTGCACAAAAGCAACAATGGTTGCAAGCGATCATGTCTGGCGAGTTGCAGGCAACGCTGGCATTCACAGAACCGCAGGCCCGCTATGACATCGCGAATATCGCAACGACGGCCGCCGCGAATGGAGCTGACTGGGTACTTAATGGCCAAAAAGGACTCGTGTTCAACGGTGGAACCTCGGATTTGATCATTGTCCCTGCGAGGACGTCCGGTAAGCAGGACGACGACAGCGGGATCACACTGTTTGCGGTACCGGCCGATACCGCTGGCCTGTCCATCAATGCCTATCACACGGTCGATGGCCTGCGTGCAGCCGACCTGACGCTGAGTGACGTGCGGGTCAGCGGTGACGCTGTACTTGGCGGCATAGACGACGGCTTCGCGGCACTCGATGAGACAGTCGACGACGCGACGCTGGCCATCTGTGCCGAGGCCGTCGGCATTCTGCAGGTCCTCAAGGACAAGACGGTCGAGTTTTCAAAGAGTCGTTCGCAATTCGGTGTTCCGATAGGCAGCTTCCAGGCTTTGCAGCACCGCATGGTCGATATGCTGACGGTCTGCGAGCAGGCGCAGTCGCTGTTGCTGTGGGCGACCATGACGGTTGCGGAAGGAGGCGCCGAAGCCAAGCGAGCTGTGAGTTCAATCAAGTACCTCGTCGGCACGAGCGGTCAGACGCTCGGCGAAGAAGCTGTGCAACTGCACGGTGGAATGGGCGTTACGTGGGACCTCGACGTCGCACATTACTTCAAGCGCCTCACGGCGATCAGCCAGTTGTTCGGTAACGCCGACTGGCATCTTGACAAGCTGGCTGCCTGACAAGGCACCGCACAAAGTACGGTGTTCCCACAGGCTGTCGTCGATTTCTACTCCGCGAACCAGGAACTACTCTGGCTTACCACGCTGTTTGCCGACCTGGGCTTCACGGTTGTGCTGTATCGACTGTTCGGCAAAGCCGGCCTGCAGGTTGCAATCGCCACCGCGATCATCCTGGCCAACCTGCAGGGCCCCAAGCTGACCGTTATTTTCGGGCTGCAGACCAGCCTCGGCGT
>CAMYLB010000292.1 GCA_947259145.1 uncultured Woeseiaceae bacterium | reverse complement strand
CCAGGGCGTGCTGCGCATCGTCGGCAAGGGTGATCGTGAGCGCCTGATACCGCTGGGTGAGGAGTCGCAGCGCTGGCTGCAGGAGTTCATCGCCGGTCCTCGTATGGAGATACTGCTGGAGCGCCAGACGGACTATCTGTTTCCGACGCGCCGCGGCAACAGCATGACGCGTCAGGCGTTCTGGCACATTATCAAGCGCTATGCCGAGAAAGCCGGCGTACGGCAGAAGATGTCGCCACACAGCCTGCGGCACGCGTTTGCCACGCATCTGCTGAATCGTGGCGCAGACCTCCGGGTCGTCCAAATGCTGTTGGGTCACAGCGACCTGTCCACAACGCAGATCTACACACATGTTGCTCGTGAGCGGCTCAAAGAGCTGCATGGCGAGCACCACCCCCGCGGCTGATTGTTACAGATCGCAACAAAATGCGCCGGCAACCGGCGCGTTTGCTAAACTTGCGCCTTCGCGGAACCAGGGTCGAGAATCCGGGTCCACTACTACTCGGCAATAGCCCCTGCAGGAACACACTTCAATGACTCGTACTAATTACCTTGGATCAAAATTGCTGGCCGGCGTGATAGCAATGTTTTGTTACGCCGCGCTTGCCCAGGCCGCCGACGATGATGCGGCGCTCGTTGAAGTTCGTAGCAAGATGTCGGACATGTTTGAGTCCGTCGATCCCGAGAATATTACTTTCAGCCCGGTCGATGGCTGGTTCACTATTCAGCAGGGCTCGATCATTGCCTATGTGTCGGACGATGGCCGCTACCTGTTGCAGGGCGATCTCATCGACCTCGAGAATCAGGTCAACCTGAGTGAGTTGAGCCGCAACGATGCGCGGCGCCAACTGATGGCGGCGCTGAATGATGATGAGGCGATTCTTTTTTCGCCAGCCGACGTGAAATATTCAGTCACGATCTTCACGGATGTCGAATGCTCCTATTGTCGCAAGATGCACAGCCAGATTGACGAGTACCTCGACCAGGGCATTCAGGTGCGCTACGCGCTGTACCCGCGGAATGGGCCGGCATCGAAGTCCTGGAGCACGTCAGAAAAAGTGTGGTGCGCTAAAGACCGTAACCAGGCGCTCACGGCAGCAAAGCTGGACCGTGAATTCGAATCATCACAGTGTGATTCAGCGATGGTCAGTAACCACTATCGCGTCGGACGCGACATTGGATTGAGCGGTACGCCTGCGATCGTCCTCGAGGACGGCACCCTGATCGGCGGCTATTTGCCACCAGCTCAGTTAAGCCTGCGCCTGCAGCAGAACGCGCTTCAGCCCTAGTTCGTCAGGACCGCAAGTCGGTCAGGACCGCGATCGCCGCAGTTCGTGAAAGTGCACGCCGTTGTTAACGCCGCGGTCTTCGAAGTATTTCTTCAGTGCGAACTTGCCACTCTGAAAGGCAATTTCGTCCCACGGTATTTCGTCTTCACTGAACAAACCGACTTCGAGGCTTTCCTCCCCGACGCCGTAATCGCTGACCAGTTTTCCCGAAAAGAAAATATGCACCTGGCCGGCGTCGATGACATCGACAGAGGCAAACAGGTGACTGAGTTCAACGGTCGCACAGGCTTCTTCGAGCGTTTCCCTCGCGGCTCCACCGGCCATGGTTTCGCCAAGCTCCATGAACCCGCCCGGTACTGTCCAATAGCCGTAGCGAGGCTCAATCGATCGTTTGCAAAGCAGCACCTTGCCATTGCGTTCGGCGACGCAGCCGACCACGATCAGCGGGTTTTGATAATGCACGATGCCGCAGTCGTCGCATGGTGCCGGGAGGGGGAATCGAACCCCCACTTCCTTTCGGAAACCGGATTTTGAATCCGGCGCGTCTACCAGTTCCGCCATCCCGGCATGTCTTGCTGGGCGGGCGCTCAACCGCTGCCCCCGCTCGAAAGGCGCACAGTATATGCGCCGATGCGCGCCTGTGCGACCCTTTGCACGGTACAAACATCTAAGATTCCAGGTATGAGCAAGTTTGCGGACATTAAGATTGATCCGGGCATCGTCAGACGAGCGGCACGGGGCGACGTACGGGCGCACGAGATCATCTATCGCGCGTTTGCGACGCCCGTCTACTCGATTTGTCTGAGGTTCACGAAATCGCCCGCACATGCCGAGGACCTCGTCCAGGAGACCTTTATTGAGGTCATGCGATCGATTGCCGGGTTCCGCGGTGAGGCGGCGTTGGGCAGCTGGATCCGGCGCGTCGCGGTGAGCAAAGCGCTCATGTTCCTGCGCTCGGCCTGGACGAAACGCGGCCAGTCACTGGGCGACGACTGGCACGACATTACCGAAGGTCAAGCCGTGAGCCACGGGGTGTCGAGTCATCCCGATGACGCGATTGATCTCGATGCGGCATTGGCGAATCTGTCGGACGTTGCCCGCGCCGTTGTCTGGTTGCACGACGTCGAAGGGTTCACGCACAAGGAAATAGCAGCACTGATGGGCAAGACGGAGAGTTTTTCGAAGTCACAGTTGTCGCGAGCGTATAGGCGCCTGCGGCCGATGCTCGCAGTTGCAGAAAATAATACACAGCCCGACGGTGCTGTGGTCAGGAGTTACTGAGATGAGCAGTAACCAGAAGGAAGATAAGATGATTTGCGCTTTGACAGCCGACGAACACGATGCATTGCAGCAGCGACTCCGTGCGCTTTCAGCCACGATGCCGCCGCGTGCCGTCTGGAACCGAATTCGTGAGCAGGCTGAAGCCGAGGGTCTGCTTCAGAAAGCGCTCATGAGCCGGCGAACGACCTGGTTTGCGGGTACCGGCGCAGCGGCCGCTGCTCTTTTGGCGGCGCTAATGCTGCCTGGTCTCATTAATCCGCCTACCGAGACCTTTCCGGTTGTGCCTTCGAACCTGCCGACGAATACCGCTGAGCTTTCAACCCTGCAGACGCTCATGGTGCAATCGCGGCAACTCGAAAGTGACCTGCGGTCATTACCCGAAGAGCCCCGTGTCATGCGAGCCAGCACGGTTGCGACGATTTCCGATCTGGAGGATCGCATCGCGGCTATCGATTACCAGTTGAATAACCCCGATGTACAGATGACGTCCGATGACAGAGAGCTTTTCTGGCACGAACGGGTCAGGTTAATGAATTCGCTGCTCGCTTTGCGTTATGCGCAAGCGCAACGGGCAGCCTTTTGATCCAGGAGTAACGACAGATGAAGATGTTAAAAATTGTTTTACCAGCCGCGGCCGCTCTGCTGTTTGCGGGCCAATCTCTTGCGCAGAGTGACGAACAGAATAGTCTGCGCGAAGCTGAAATGGACCAGAGGTTAATGGAAGCCGAGGCGCAAATGGCCGAAGCAGCGCGTCAGATCGCCGAAATTTCGGGCAAGCGCTTGCCGCACATCGCCAGAATCGAACGGCACATCGAGATTTCCGACAAACCCCGCCTTGGCGTTGCGATTGACGGCCAACAGCGACAAGGCCCCGCAGAGGGTGTGGCAGTAATGGGCGTGACGCCCGGCAGTGCCGCCAGTGATGCGGGACTTCGAGCCGGCGACGTGATCACGGCGATTAACGGTGAGTCAATGAGCGCGGACAGCGCCGACGTGGCCAACAGGCGATTGCTCGATTTCATGGAAGGTGTTGAAGCGGGCGATGTACTAAAAATTGAGTATCTTCGTGACGGCAAGGTGGGTTCAGTCGAAGTGGAGCCCCGAGCCGTAGAAAACCGTATGTTCGTCTGGCAGGGAGACGGTGGCCCACACTTCAATGTGCCGAACGCGCCCGACGCGCCGGGGTTGATAGAGAAGTTCGAGATGGAGTTCGGGTTTCCCTGGGCCGGCACCGGCTTCGGTGAACTGGAATTGGTCGAACTCAACAAAGGCCTTGGCCGATACTTCGGTACGGACAGTGGGCTGCTGGTTGTCAGGGCGCCCCAATCCGATGCGTTCGAGCTTCAGGAAGGCGACGTGATTCAGAGCATTGACGGCCGGGAGCCCAAAGATGCACGTCATGCCATGCGCATATTGAGTTCCTACCAGGGCGGCGAGAAATTGAAGCTCGGGATCATGCGGGACAAGAAAAAACGGACTCTCGACATAGAGATTCCGGCGGATCAGCGCGGTGCGCTGTTCGATGGAAATGCTCCTGCGACGCGGACCTGAGACCGGGCGGCTCGCCGAGCAGAAATCACCTGGGCGCGCACGGCTTTGCTACCATGCGCGCCCATGTTCATTTCGGACTTCGACTACGATCTTCCTGATTCGCTGATCGCGCAGTATCCGCTCACGGATCGCCGCGGCAGCCGCCTGCTCGTCGTGGCTGACGGCATCGATGACCGCCGCTTTTCTGAGCTGCCAGCGCTGCTTCGCGCGGGCGCGCGGGCGACCTGCTGGTCTTTAACGACACCCGTGTTATCAGGGCGCGCCTCGATGCAACAAAGGAAACAGGCGGACGTGCGGAAATACTGATCGAGCGTGTGGTAGGCGATCGTTCGGCGGTTGCGCACATTCGTGCCAGCAAGTCACCCAAAGCAGGCGGCCGCTTGTTGCTGCCCGGTGATGCCGAAGCCGAGGTTACGGGCAGGGAGGGCGAGTTTTTCGCTTTGACCTTTTCTGTCGATGTCATGCCGTACCTGGATGAGTACGGCGAAATTCCGCTGCCCCCGTATTTGAATCGCGCTGCCGACGAGTCAGATATCGATCGCTACCAGACTGTCTATGCCGCAGACCCGGGCGCGGTTGCGGCACCAACAGCGGGCTTGCACTTCGACGAGGCAATGCTCGCCGAAACGCTGGCTGCGGGCGTTGGGCACGCATGGGTAACACTGCACGTCGGTGCCGGGACCTTTCAGTCGCTGCGTGAAGAGCAGATCGAAGAGAACAGGCTGCACAGCGAGCGGGTAGCAGTCAGCCAGCAATGCTGCGACGCCGTGCATGCGACGCGGGCTGAGGGTGGACGCGTCATTGCGGTTGGCACGACCTCGGTGCGCGCACTTGAATCGGCGTCCACAACGGGTGAGCTTCGTCCGTTCGTCGGAGAGACAGACTTGTTCATTCTGCCGGGTTACAAATTTCGCGGCGTCGATGCCATGATCACGAACTTCCACCTGCCGCAGTCGTCGCTACTGATGCTGGTGTCCGCTTTCGCCGGCAAGGAACGCGTACTGTCAGCCTACCGCCACGCCGTGCGTGAGAAATACCGCTTCTTCAGTTACGGTGACGCGATGTTTCTCACGCCGGGCAAACCGATATGAAGTTCACTGTCGCGGAAACGTCCGGCGCGGCACGCCGCGGCACGCTCGAGTTTCGTCGTGGCGAGGTCCAGACGCCGGCATTCATGCCGGTAGGCACCTATGGCACGGTTAAAAGCGTGACGCCGGAAGAAGTTGCAGCGGACGGCGCGCAAATTATCCTTGGTAATACCTTTCACCTGATGCTCAGGCCCGGCACAGAGATCATCCGCAAGCATGGCGGGCTGCACGAATTCATGAATTGGCACAAACCGATACTGACCGACTCGGGTGGCTTCCAGGTATTTTCGCTGGCCGCAATGCGCAAGCTCTCGGAGGAGGGCGTGCGCTTCCAGTCGCCGGTCAATGGCGATGAAGTTTTTCTGACGCCCGAAAAGTCCATCGAGGTGCAGCACGACCTTAATGCTGACATTACGATGATATTCGACGAATGTACGCCGTACCCGGCGAGCGAGAGTGAGGCACTCACGTCGATGCAACTTTCTTTGCGCTGGGCAATGCGCAGCCGACGGCGGTTTGAAGAGCTCAAGAATGATGAACCCGAGCGTGGTGAAGCGCTTTTTGGCATCGTGCAGGGCGGTATTTACGACGCCTTGCGGCAGGAGTCGCTGCACGGTTTGACAGACATAGGCTTCGACGGCTACGCAGTCGGAGGCCTTGCGGTCGGCGAACCGGAAAACGAACGTCATGCCGTACTCGACGCTCTGCTGCCGCAAATGCCCGATGCGGCGCCCCGTTACCTCATGGGCGTTGGTACGCCCGTTGATATCGCTGAGGCGGTGCTACGGGGTATCGACATGTTCGATTGTGTCATACCGACACGTCATGCCAGGAACGGCCAGCTGTTCACGTCACGCGGCACCGTCAAATTCCGGCATGCACGGTACCGAGACGATACCTCGCCACCGGATCCGGGCTGCGCGTGCTATACCTGTGCGAATTACAGCCTCGCTTACCTGAGGCACCTCGTAAAATGTGGTGAGATACTGGGGCCGCGCCTCGCGACGATTCATAATCTTCATTATTATCAGAAGCTTATGATCGAGATCCGGGATGCGATCGGCGCCGGGACGCTAGCGGACCTGGTGGCAGGCCTGCGCGCGGCCTACGGGCAATAGACTTGAGGAGGGCTGCCAGGCTTGGCTTTTCCGAAGTCGCCCCCACGCTTGCGGCTTGTGCCATAATACCGCGCTTGATTTCGGGGTAGCCCCCCGACACCGCACAAAACGTCGAATTCAAATTCAAACTCAAATCTTGGATACCTAATGGATTTCTTTATTCAGAACGCTTACGCACAGGGCGCGCAGCAGGGCAGCTCGACCAGTTTCATCATCATGATGGCCGTGATGTTCGCCGCTTTTTATTTCCTGCTGATCAGGCCGCAACAAAAAAAGCAAAAAGCGCATGCGGCGCTCGTAACGGGACTATCGGTCGGTGATGAAATACTCACGGCCGGAGGCATCCTCGGCAAGATCACCGGAGTCAGCGAGCATTACGCCGTTGTCAAGATCAGCGACAGCACAGAAATAAAAATTCAGAAAAGCAGCGTGTCGATGGTTGTACCGAAGGGTACTTACGACGAAGCCTGATTCGGCAACGGCAAATAACTATGAACAATTACCCCTGGTGGCTGAACACACTGGTTCTCGTCATTTTAATGGCGGCCTGCCTGCTCGCTTTGCCCAATATTTACGGCAGCGTCGAAGCGGTGCAGATTGCGGATGCCGACGGAACAGCGTATGGCGCGGCGAAGCGTGAAGAGTTCGTGCGCGTCGTCGAAAGCGCCGGCATCACGCCAGAGGCATCGTATCTGCATGACGGTCGCGTCGTAATTCGATTCGAATCGACCGCAGACCAGGAGACAGCGGGCGAGCGCCTGCGCAGTCAATATTCGCGCCAGGCCAACGTCGCGACAACTTTGACACCCAAATTACCGAAGTGGGTGCGTGACCTGGGGCTCAGCCCGATGAGTCTGGGTCTTGACCTGCGCGGCGGTGTTTACGTCCTGCTCGAAGTTGACATGAATACTGCTATCGAAAGTCGCATGGCGCTGTACGAGCAGGACTTCGATGAGCGACTTCGCGAAGCGAAAATCCGCCACCGTGTTGATCTCACTGACCGCGTGGTCACGATTCGTCTCACCGGCGCCGCAGATGTGCAGGCGGCGCGCGCGATTATCGAGCGCGCGGACCCCGATGTCCTTGTGCTCGATGGAGAGGACGGCCAGTCCCTGACGGTTCGCATGACCGAGACTCAGATCAAGGATCGGCAGGATTTTGCCATCGAGCAGAACCTGACGACGCTGCGGAATCGTGTTAACCAGCTCGGCGTTGCCGAGCCGCTCGTCCAGCGACAGGGCGTTGATCGGATCGTTGTACAGCTGCCGGGCGTGCAGGACCCCAATCAGCTCAACAAGATATTGACGGCCACGGCGACGCTGGAGTTTCGCCTTGTCGACCAGTCCGGTGACGAGCCGGGATCGCGACGTTATCCGGGACGAGGCGCTGAGGACGCGCAGGTTTTGAAGCGCCAGGTCATTGCTTCAGGCGACCAGATCATCGACGCGAAATCGGGATTCAGCGAAGGTCAGCCGGCCGTGTTCATTACCCTCGATTCCGCGGGCGGCGAACGCATGCTGCAGACGACCATGGAGAACCTGAACAAGCCCATGTCCTCGGTGTTCATCGAAACGCGGCGCGAAACGGTTATGCGTAACGGCGTTGAGGAGCAGCGCACGGTCAAGATCGAGGAAGTGATCAATACGGCGACGATTCGTGGCGTCTTCAAGAACGAGGAAGTGATCAATACGGCGACGATTCGTGGCGTCTTCAAGAACAGTTTCCAGATCACGGGGCTGACTCCGATAGAGGCACGCGATCTCGCGTTGTTGCTGCGCGCTGGAGCTCTGGCAGCGCCTGTGTACAAAATCGATGAACGCACCATAGGCCCGAGCCTCGGTCAGGACAATATTGATCGCGGCTTCAACGCAATCAAGATCGGTTTTCTCGCCGTTATCATATTCATGGCGATCTACTACAAGGCATTCGGGCTGATTGCCAACGTCGCGCTGTTCTCGAACCTCATCTTCATCGTCGCGATGCTGTCGTTCCTGCAAGCCTCCCTGACGTTGCCGGGAATCGCGGGCATCGTTCTGACGGTCGGTATGGCCGTGGACGCCAACGTGCTCATATTCGAGCGAATACGCGAAGAAATCACAGCCGGCGCGTCGCCACAGAACGCGATTCATTCGGGCTATGAAAAAGCACTGTCATCGATTACGGATGCCAACATTACGACGCTGATTGCCGCCATCGTTCTCTTCGGCGTCGGCACCGGGCCTATCAAGGGCTTCGCCATTACACTGATGCTCGGCATCATCACCTCGATGTTTACGGCGATTGTCGGAACGCGTGCCATTGTCAATCTCGTTTTCGGCGGGCGCAAACTTGCGTCGATACCGGTCTAGGAAGTCGTAGCCATGAAACTGATAGCAGACAAAACCAATATCGATTTCCTTGGCGCGCGGCGCCGCAAGGTTGCGCTTGCGATATCCGCGCTGCTAGTGGTTGTTTCTCTGGTATCCCTTGCGACACGTGGCCTGGAGTTTGGCATAGATTTCACGGGCGGCATCCTGTTGGAAGTGGGTTATCCGGAGGCTGCAAACCTCGACGAGATTCGCAGCAACCTCAATTCAGCAGGATTCCCGGATGTCCAGGTACAACGTTTCGGCAGGGACACTGATGTCCTCGTTCGCCTGCCGCCGCAGCCAGGCAATGAGGCCAGCGAAGTCCGTGAGACGCTGCAGCGGACATTACAGGCCAATGGCGAAACGATCGATCTGCGTCGCGTCGAATTCGTCAGCGCCCAGGTGGGTAGCGAGCTCGCGGAACGCGGTGCGTTGGCGTTGGTCATCGCCCTGCTCATGATCTTTGTGTATGTCATGGTTCGCTTTCAGTGGAAGTTTTCGGCCGGCGCCGTGGCCGCGCTCGCACATGACGCTATTGTCACCGTGGGCTTCTTCTCCATCTTTGGCCTGCCGTTTGACTTGACGGTCGTTGCAGCCGTACTTGCCGTCATTGGTTATTCGCTAAATGACACGGTCGTCGCATTCGACCGAATTCGCGAGAACTTCTTCGCATTACGCGGCGTTTCGGCGGAACTGGCGATGAATGTCTCGATCAATGAAATGCTGGCGCGCACCTTGATTACCGGTCTTACAACCTTGCTCGTGCTGGTTGCTTTGTTGACATTGGGCGGCGAGTCGATAGCACCGTTCTCGATTGCCTTGATCGTAGGCGTCATCGTCGGTACGTACTCGTCGATTTACACGGCCAGTGCGACGGCGCTTGCGCTGGATGTCAATGCGCAGGATCTGATCGAGCCGATCAAGGATCCGTCGCTCATCGACGATCTGCCGTAACCCACCGCCCACCTCCACAAACTGACCGCGGCGACGAGCACGGGGAGATTTTGCTAGCTCCAGCTTACGCAACGTCGCTTCGCAAAACACACCCGCACTCGCCGCCGCTGCTCAATTGTGCGTCTGTAGGAGCGCCCCCAGGGCGCGAAGCGAAGCGGCGGTCGCCAGACCGCCTGGGTTGTCGGCTGCTGAGGCGGCTTCCTACAGGGAAACCCGGCACTCACCGCCGCTGTACAACGTGCGGATCGCGCCGGCGAGCTGACCGCAGACGGCGGGTAATCTGTGGGCTCCGTTCGGGGAGTTACCCAACCGGAGTCCTTGGATTGCCAGTCGTATCCCGTCTGATTCATGCAGCACGATGGGGCAGTGGCGGCGAGTACGGCAATGTCTTGCGAAGCGACGTTGCGTAGCTGGAGTTAGCAAGACATTGCCGTACTCGACGCCGCGGTCGGAATGGTAGGCGTTTGGCGTTCCGGCTAGGTCTTCTGCAGGATGGCTTTGATATCGCCGGCGCACAGTTTGGCGAGGTCCCGGTAGATCTTCGGGGTGCCGCAGAGTATGTGCCCCGTATCGAGGTAATTCTCGCCGCCATCGAGGGCACTCACGATGCCACCGGCTTCCCGGATGATCAGCGAACCTGCCGCCATGTCCCAGGGTGCGAGTCCGGTCTCCCAGAAAGCATCGAGCCGTCCCGCCGCGACGTAGCAGAGGTCCAATGCCGCAGCGCCCGCGCGGCGCACGCCGGACGTGTTTTTCACGACTTTGCCGAGCATGCCGAGGTACGGATCCAGCTCGCTGTCGGCCTGACGGTAGGGAAAGCCGGTGCCGACGAGCGCGCGTTCCAGCTCTTGCTGGCCGCTGACGCGAATCTTGTGTTCGTCGAGCTGCGCGCCGTTGCCGCGCGTGGCTGTGAACAATTCCTGGCGCAGTGGGTCATAAACGACCGCGTGCTCCATGCGGCCATTGATCTGCACGCCGATCGAGACGGCAAACACCGGGAATCCGTGCAGGTAGTTGGTCGTGCCATCCAGCGGA
>CAMYLB010000291.1 GCA_947259145.1 uncultured Woeseiaceae bacterium | reverse complement strand
CAACTCCTCGGCAGGGTAGGCGCCTGTCCTTGTATCCCTTTCGACCTTGTTTGAAGGTGCTCGTGCTGCGCGCGAGGATGTGCCGGCTAAACTAACCAAACCTAAACGTCCGTTCCGGTGGCAAGCACGCGCAAAGGGGCATGTGTGCGCCGTGGCTCCCACGAATAGGCACAAAGCATTACTGGGTTTCGCCTAATGAACTGTTAGAGGCGGTCATCTTGGCTACATGCCATAGATAAGTTCCGGCCGCGGTCTTACTGAGAAAAGCGGATTTTTTGACAAAGGAAAGAAAAATCAGCTAATTATGCCAAATACTACGTATTTACTGGACATCGAAGTTATTATTGTGTAGCCGCTTTTGGACATCTTTTGAGTATAAAATGCTTTTAGAGGACAGAAGGATGGTAGACGAGCTACAAACCATGTCAGAGATCGCGAAGTCCATGGATTCGATTGAAGATAAAAATGTTCAAAAACGAATACTTACGTGGGCTTGGGCAAAATATGTCGGAGGCTCACCAGAGTCGACCGCCGAGCACCCGGGCCAGCCGAAGACACGAGGGCGAAAGAAGTCATCGAAAAAAAGCGGCAATAAAGCTTCTAGAAGCAAGAAGAAGTCGTTTTCGATGGTGAAGGACTTAAATCTGAAGCCGAATGGAAAGGATTCCCTGAACGACTTTGTCGCCAACAAGAATCCCACAACCATGACGGGCAGAATCACTGTCGCCGTGTATTACCTCGCCCAGACGATCGGAGTCGAACAGGTGTCGGTTGACCACATTTACACGTGCTTCAAGTGGATGGGTTGGAAGCTTCCCGCCCAGTTTGTGAACATGATTCACCAGGCTGGCGCAAAGGGATGGCTCGAAACTTCGGACCGCGAAAACATCATGCTCACAACGCTTGGCGAGAATCTTGTCGAGCATGAGCTATCGGATAAAAAGGAGTGAACCAATGACTACGCCAAACTACGCGGAGCTGGTCGCGAAGGCGGAAGAAGCAGTTGCAGCTGTAAAAGACCCAGAACTCAAGCGTATCGCGTTTCAGAAAGTACTTGACGATCTCTTAGGGGCTAATACCACGACAGAGCAGCCGAAACGCAAAGCTGCTTCAAAGCGATCCGCGACGAGCAAAAAGAAGCGGGCGTCGTCCAAGACCGGACCACAAGCATACGTGCGGGAGTTGGCAGAAGAAGACTTCTTCAAGAAGCCTAAGACAATTTCGCAGGTCAAAGCCGAGCTTGAGAATCGTGGTCATCACATCGCTCTGACTTCGCTCAGCGGTCCGCTGCAGAAACTGTGCCAGAAAAAAGTACTAAGGCGGCAAAAGCTAAATACTTCCGGAAAGAAACAAACATACGCCTATTCAAACTGGTGAACACATGGCCAACAGGAAAGTCAACGACCTTACGCCTGGCGCCCGATTGGAAGAATGCGCCAATAGCGCCGTTGACATCGCGAAGAAGGCAAAAAGGAACCGCAAGAGCCTGTCGGGGCATAACTACTACGGTAACAAACTCGTAGATCTTCGCGCTGATGCGACAAACGCTTTTAGCGAATTAGCCGCCCACTCCGTCGGAGACACGACCGCCCTTGCAGAGTTGATTCAACTAGTATTCGCGTCTGGTACGGCGTCTTCGAAACGACTAAGCGCCAAAAGAGAACTGGAATTTGCGCTTCGCACTACATGGAAACAACCGAAACCGGAAACAAGGGCCGTTGAAACCAGTGCGGCCTTCTTCCCGATAACCATCCTCGCTCAAGCAAATAGAGGCTACATCACGGCGATTGGGCGACAGATCAATGGCTGCTCTCAAAATGAGTGGTATGACGGGTGTGCAGTTATGATGCGAAGGTTACTAGAAATTTCGATAAACGAGTCTTATGAGGCGAAGGGTATCGCGACCAAGATTAAGAGCGCCGACGGCAACTATCTTCACCTTACAGACCTAATCAGTGCTGCACTCTCCGAGCCCAAGCTGTCCTTGTCGAGGAATGCAAAGAAAGCGCTACCTAGACTAAGGGATATTGGGCACATGTCAGCGCATGGAAGGTATTTTCTTGCTCGCAGAGAAGATGTGGAAAAACTCCAGCCGCAATTCCGTGTGGTGATTGAGGAGTTCTTGCACCATGCCGCTCTTCTCTAGACACATCATGAACGACGCAATCCTTGCAAGCACGCCAATACGCCTAGAGAATGGCTCGCGCAACAGAATTTGAATCTGTGACCCCGCCTTCGCAAGGATCAGGACGTGCTTGTCATGTTAGACCGTCAAGCTGACTGAACGAAATACTCTATCCCGCAACACTCCCGCAGCACAGTGTGCATTGCGTTTGATCACTTGCAGAATGACTCGGTGACGAGCCAAATGATTCTCAATTGACCACGCAAGGCCCAACTTCAGATCCACCCATACATAGTCGCCGTGTAAGAGCAGTCGGATGCCGCGTGCGGAGTATGGAAGGCGTCCCTTCTTCGGCTTTTCACCGATAATCGGGCTGCGGACGGACAGAGCAAACATTTGGTCCATCGGCTATCTGTAAGCGTGTGCACTGAGTGAATTGGTGGGGAGAATAAACCACGGAGCCCAGAAATGGCCAGAACAATGGCCGCCCTTGTTGGCGGCATTCTACTGGGAATTCTTGCAATCTTTGTCGTTGGCCGATTCGGGCCGACGAGCAACCTGCCATCAGACGGGACCGTTCGCGATATCGTCGATGTGCCGACGATGGCCCAGGCAGACGCTGAAAAACACCGCGACGAACAGTTTGCCAAGCTGATCAGTGTCGAAGACGTAATTGCATTACCGACGGAATTCGCTCGCTCGGAGGCGATGCACGTGCTTGCCGGTAGATCCGACTCCGCAGGCGTTCAAAATCTGATTTTCGAGGCAAACAGAATCGCCGATGATGTGGAGCGCGAACGCTTACTAAACATTCTATTCTTTCGTCTTGCGGAAGCAGACCCACAGTCTGCATTAGCGTTGGCAAGAACCGATCCCTTCAATGCCATGAGGTCCATCGAACGAACCGTCTGGCACGCATGGGCACGCAAGGATCTGGATGACGCCCTATTTGCGGCAAAGACACAGGCGTCGATAGTGCACCAGAAATCAGCGGCACAAAGCTTGTATGCCACGTTCGGCTACATGGGAAACGAGACGACCGAGCGAATCGAGACCGAGCTCGGAATCGGCCCGGATCGTTCATCGCGTGGCCGCTACCTGTACCGGCTCGCCGACAGGTCGCCGGCCGACGCGATTGCCTTCATCAACGGCCTCGAGAGCGGCACCGAACAGCAAGAGTTTGTGTCCTGGCTTGCGTACTACGTTTCATTGCGAGACCCGACCGCCGCTATCGGGTATGCAGACCTGTTCACAATTGACACATATGGCAATCATTACCGTAATATAATCAACAGCAACATTGCGCGCGAAAATCCGCAAGCGGTGATTGACCGTTGGCTGGCAAGTGGTCGCAGCGATCGCTCGAGCGGCGAATTTTACAGTGCGGTAAGTGCACTGGCGAGTAAGGACGTCGATGCCGCAAAACAGTATTTTGAGCACGCTCGCTCGAACGATGATCGGCAGATGTTCGGTTCCGCGATCGCCACGGAATTGGCGAAGAAAGATCCGGTTGAAGCGTTAGCATGGGCGCGAGCGAACGAGACAGACCGGCTCCCCATGCTGCAGATGTCGGTGCTCGGAATTATTGCCCAAAAGAACCCACAGCTTGCACTGGCTAAGGCACTTGAAACGCCGAACGCACAAATGCGATCAAACCTGGTCTCAAACGTTGTGCAGCATATCGCGCAAAAGAATCCGGTCGATGCAGTCGCTTATCTGGATCAGATTCCAGACCGACAACAAAAACTTGAGGCAAGCCAGCATCTCGTATCTTCATGGGCCCGCACGGATCCTGACGCGGCGATCGACTGGATCCTGAGCCAGGATGAAGAGACAGCAGGACAGATGGCCCAGGCCGTTGCTGGCAGGCTACTGCGTAATGATATCGATGCGGTGATAAGGATGCTGCCGAGAATGGATGAGGGAAGCCAGGGAAACCTGCGTCAGCAGATCGCACAGAGGCTTGCGGCAAGTCGTTCGCCTGGTGAGGCGCAAAACTTCATCCAGCAGTTCGAAGGCCAGCCTGGTTACGATCAGCTGCAGGCGTCACTAATATCCGGAGTGGCCCAGACCGACGCAATAATGGCGAAGCAGCTTGCCGATCAACTTGCAGATGGCAATGCTCGAGATAGAGCTTATGTGCAGGTAATTTCGCAGCGCGCCCGGACCGATCCTCTCGAGGCCACCCGTTGGTTACGTAGTGTCGGTGATGAGAACTTGCGCGGAGCGGCAGCCGGTCAACTCGCCATGCAATGGTATCAACATGATCCCTCCGCGGCGTCACGCTGGGTCGCCGGCCTGCCGGCTGGATCGTCGAGAGATGACGCAATAGTCCGTATGTCATCGCAATGGCGCGATTCTTCGGTCGAACAGGAGCAGCTTATCGCCAGTATCCAAGACCGCGAAAAACGCAGCAAGGCGAAGGTCCGGCGTATCTACAAGGTAATGCAGACAAATCCGGGCAAAGCCCGGGAATTACTGGAAGACAAGGACATCACGAACGACCACCGCCAGCAGGCAGAGGCCATGATGAGCCAGTTCGGTGCCAGATTCTAGATGACCATTCGAATCAGTGCCCAGAGAGATGAAACGGCAGCTTCGCTGCAATAAGTGGCATCAATTATCAGGGAACTTCGAATACGCAAAACCTCCGCACGCACCCAGCGAATGGCGCATCGCTGCTGATGGATCTTCATGGTTAGTAACCAAGTGTCCGAATTCAAATTTTCGATTTGACAGAGCTGCAGCAGAGCACTGCGTCCCGAAGGCACTAGGGCGTTTGTAAGTAGTTGTTATTAATAGGCATGCGGAAAGCGCCTGCGGACATTAGTGCCTAACAAGTCATAACTGGTCCCGGCGATTTTCCGCCCTAGATGAGCAAGCAGCGGTCCTCGCTTTTGTCACATAGAGTTCGCGAAAGCCCGAGTTGTCATGCTCGATGTGCCTGGCGCAACATCGCCCCATCGCCGGAACGAAACTTCAGCAAAACCGAAGCGTTCTGACTATTGTGCCAATGGTTAGGGGAAATTGGTCAATAATACGGATTTGGGAACTATCATGGCATCTATTCAGCCGATCATTCTTTCGGGCGGCTCAGGTACGCGGCTCTGGCCGGCCTCGCGTTCAATGTATCCGAAACAACTCTTGCCGCTCGCAGGCGAGAACACGATGCTGCAAGAGACTGTTTTGCGCCTCAAAGGGATTGACGATCTTGCCGACGACGTACTCGTCATTTGCAATGAAACGCAACGATTCCTCGTGGCTGAGCAGCTTCGCGACATTGGCGTCGGTGCGAAGATCGTGCTCGAACCCGAGGGTCGCAATACGGCGCCGGCCGTGGCTCTCGCCGCGCTGATAGTAGAGGACGATGGGCAGGCCAATTCGCCGCTGCTACTTGTTTTGCCGGCTGATCATGTGATCAGGGACGTCGCGGCCTTTCACAAGGCCGTCGCGACTGGCAAGGTGGCTGCAGAAGCTGGGAAGCTCGTGACGTTCGGCATTGTTCCCACGCGGGCCGAAACCGGATACGGCTACATCCAGGCTGAGGCGGGCAGCGCGGCGGCCAGGTCGATTACAACGTTTGTCGAGAAACCCGATCTCAGCACCGCTACGGCCTATCTTGAAAGTGGCGACTTCTTCTGGAATAGCGGCATGTTCATGTTTAGCACCGAGAGCTACGTCGAAGCTTTAGAGGAGCACGCACCGGAAACCCTGGTGGCGTGCCGCAACAGTGTTGAGAATAGTACGTTTGACACCGACTTCATCCGTCCCGACATAGCCGCTTTTCTCGACTGCCCGGGTGACTCGATCGATGTCGCCGTGATGGAGAAAACCCGTTCGGCCGTAATGGTGCCACTGAATGCCGGTTGGAGCGACGTCGGCTCCTGGGCAGCGCTGCACGATGTGAGCGAGTCAGACGACAACGGCAATATGCTGATCGGCGATGTGATCGTTCATGACTGCCGAAACAGCTACATCAGCAGTGAGAGCCGTCTCGTCGCGGCAGTCGGTCTCAACGACTGCGTCGTCGTCGAGACCAAAGATTCGGTGCTCGTAACGGCAAAAGACCGTTCACAGGACGTAAAATACATCGTTGACGGCCTGATAAAAAGCGATCGCGAAGAGGCGAAGCTGCATCGCCAGGTTTTCCGTCCGTGGGGCAGCTACGATAGCATCGACGGTGACGACGGCTTTCAGGTCAAACGGTTGATCGTGAATCCGGGCGCTGTCCTTTCCCTTCAAAAACACGCGCACAGAGCCGAACACTGGACTGTCGTGCGTGGTGTCGCGCGGATCACACTCGATGACAAGGAGTTCGACCTTGGTGTCAACGAATCAACCTATGTGCCGATCGGTGCCGTCCACCGCATCGCGAATCCCTACGACGTGCCCGTACACATAATCGAAGTGCAATGCGGCGACTACCTCGGCGAAGACGATATCGTCAGACTCGAAGACAACTACGGCCGCGAAGGCACAAATACCTGACCGGGCGTGGGGCTACCGCCGTTATGACAACGGCGGTCGGGTCTTTTTCAGACAAAGATCAACCAGATCGTCGATATTCGCGACACCAACACACATGACGGTGTCTGCGCCGCCCCAGTAGATTTTCACGGTACCATCGTCTTCGGCAATAGCACCGCAAGTAAAGACTACGTTATGGACGTAACCCGTCAGCTCCCACGGGTCTTCCGGTGAGAGTATCCAATCATCAGCAACGCCGAGCACCTTGGCGGGATCGGCAAGATCGTGCAACGCCACACCCAGGCGATACACCGATCCATCCATCGTCGGAAAAACGCCGTGATAGATATTGAGCCATCCCCGTGCTGTCTTTATCGGCGTCGCGCCAGGACCTATTTTCATCTCGTCCCAATGATAGGGAACAGGTTGGATCACTGGCACAGAGTCTCCCCAGTGAACCAGGTCCGGAGACCAGGACAGCCAAATACACCAGGGATTAATTTCCGAGTGGGGCCTATCCAAGCGCGCGTAGCGACCGTTGAATGTGTCGGGGAAAACCACGATGTTTCGCATGTCCGCCTGGCTAATGAGCGACACTCTCTCAACAGTCTTAAAATCGCGGGTCTTAGCCAACCCGATGCGCACGCCAAATCTGGAATAAGCGCTGTATGTAATAAAGTGCTCGTCGCCAATGGTGCAGATTCGTGGGTCCTCGACACCGTACTCTTCGTGGATAGCGAATTCCTTTTCGGTGGATGGCACCATAAACGGCCTGTGATCGGCCTTGAACGTGTAACCGTCATCGCTTCGCGCGATACCGATAATCGATCGTCCGTTACGTAAATGCGAGCGAAACAGCAGGATGTATTGGTCATCAATCTTGGTTGCCCCGGCGTTGTGAACCGTCTCTACGGCGTAGGGGATGTCGTGCTTGGTGAGGATCGGATTGCCCTCATACCGCGTCACCAATGGTTTATTGATCATCACGTGCTTCCCTGTTCAATATGTCTTCGTAAACGCGAGCATAGTCCCGCGCCATACGCGTGCTGGTAAAGCGCCGTTCAACATCGGCACGGCAGACGGATCTGTCAATCGTTCCAACGGCAGCTACCGCGCTTATCGCGCCTTCAATGTCGTCGACAATATAGCCGGTTTCCCCGTCACGGATGATCTCCGGCATCGAGCCACGGTTAAACGCAACAACCGGCGTGCCGCAAGCCATGGACTCGACCAGGCTCAATCCGAACGGCTCGTCGAAACTAATCAAATGCAGTAGCGCCAGCGCACCGCCCAGCACGTCTGCTCTCTGATCAGGTCCGACTGAGCCGATATATTCCACAGTCGTGCCGTCGATATGTGGCTCTACTTTGGTCGCGAAGTAGTCCTGGTCCTGAATGATGCCAGCGATTACGAGTTTCATTCCGACACGCCGTGCCACTTGAATCGCTTCGTAGACGCCTTTGTGCGGATGAATGCGACCAAAGAACAGGAGGTACTCACCCTTGGTGCCGGAAAATGGAAATTGTGCGACATCAATACCGTGATGGATGGTGGCTATATAATCGAGCTCGGGGGACTTATCTGACTCGCTGATCGCTACATAGTGGCTGCGCGCATTGTATTTTTTGTAGACGGGCATGATCTTCGGCGAAGAAAATCCGTGAATGGTTGTTACAACCGGCGTCTCAACCAGTCCGGAGTACGTTAACGGAAGAAAGTCGAAATTATTGTGAATGATATCGAATTCGTCGGCGCGTTCGAAGATTTCGGAAATGTGGAGGCATTCAGCGACCTTTGGATCAACCGAGTCGTCCTCCGAATACGGGCGTGGGCACACAGCGACCAGATTGCCACTGGTTTGCGAATCTCCAGTGGCAAAAAGAGTCACGTCCATGCCCATTTGCACCAATTCTTCGGTGAGAAGGCTAACCACTGATTCCCACGGCCCGTAGTGGAGAGGCGGAGTGCGCCATGAAATAGGGCTAAGGACTGCGATACGCATGGGCATTCTCGAATCCCGCGATTCTCATATGTTTGAAGGTTGATGCAAGCTTCTGGTGGCCGGCACGACTATAATCCGTACAGATTGAATCCGGGTCACCGAGCCATCATCATCGTTAGTAACCTTACAACAATAAGCGGTCATTAATGAGAATTAAAGAACAACGCAAGCAACTGGTCCAAAGGCGGACAGCTGTGCTGAATGCCGAAAGCTCGCGCGTTATTACGCGGCCGCATATTCCGGGTGACGGTGCGCGGATCACGGCTTTGATCGATCGGGTCTCTAAGCTGAACGACGAAGACGTGACGCATTTGCTCGAGGCTGTCATCCAGGACTTCTCGGGGCGTCACCGGAATTTCCGAGAGACACTGCAGAAGAACTTTGATCGTATCGCAGCACATGCCTCGAAACGCATCTCGTTGTCGTCCGAGCAACAACTTCTTCTGGGTGCCTACTTTACCGCAGAGTATTCAGTTGAAGCGGCCGCGCTCTTCAATCCTTCGATAGTCCCCCATCCTGACCAGAAAGGCGTTGCCAAGGGATCGAAGCGATTCGTCATGAGCTTCAGGGCGACGGGTGAAGGACATGTCTCGTCGATCGAATTTCGCAGCGGATTGGTTGACGACAACCACGATATCTACTTCGATCCCATCAGTCAGTACGTAGCCACGCCGGAAATGCACACAGACCCCATCTTTCATCGTCTTCATTTTCGGCGAAAACTCGAAGAGATGGGAGCACTCGACCGAGTTACGAATAAGTTGTTAAAAGGATTGGGCGAGACGTTCACGTTTGATAAGTTGCAGTCACAAATACAAAAACTCCGCTCAAGCAAATTTCGATTGAAGGACAAAAATCACGCAATTGATACCGCGTTGTGGCTGGCTCGATCTAACTACGAAGTGATATTCCGGCCCGATGTACAGGTCTCCGAGCGAGTGATCTTTCCGGTGTCGGAAAACGAGAGCAGAGGCATCGAAGATGCACGGTTCGTGCGTTTTATTGATGAAGACAAATCCGTTACTTACTACGCGACTTACACTGCATACGATGGATTCCACATACTGCCGCAAATTCTCGAGACGACCGACTTCCTGACATTCAGAATGCATACAATCAGCGGCAGCGCTGCGCAGAACAAGGGTATGGCGTTGTTTCCGAGGAGAGTTGACGGCAAATTTGTGATGTTGTCACGCCAGGATGGTGTCAACAACTACATCATGTTCTCGGAGAGCGTTCGCCACTGGGACGAAGCGAAACTCCTTCAAGAGCCAATACATCCGCTGGAGTTTGTTCAGATTGGCAACTGTGGATCGCCGGTGGAGACGCCCGACGGCTGGCTCGCACTGTTTCATGGCGTTGGACCGATGCGCAGATACAGCATCTGGGCCGAGCTTTTGGACCTTGACGACCCCTCGCAGGTTATCGGTCGGCTGGACGAACCGATATTGACACCCGACGAGCATGAGCGCGACGGCTACGTACCCAACGTGGTCTATACCTGCGGAAGCATGATCCACGGGGATACATTGATTATCCCGTACGGTATTGCCGACCAAAGAAGCAGGGTTGCAACTGTCTCCATACCGGAGCTGCTATCCCGGCTCAAGGCAAGTTGAGGCGGCGCTAAGCCGCGTCAGACTGTCCTGTGAGGCGCTGATCAGCGTCTGACTCCGCTGCGTGATCGTGACTCGCTGTTAATCCTCGCAGATTGTAAATGGCCAGCAGCGAGGTCAGGTAGGACAGCGTCGACTCCGCGCCCTGATTTTCATTGACACCGTCGCTCATGAGCCCGTCACGGCAACCGCCGTTGGCATGGTCATATAGTTTCATTTGTTGATCATTCTTTCCTAAAAACCAGTTGTAACAGGTCAATGCCAGCTGTACCCATTCCTCGTGCTGCGTGCACGCATAAGCTTCGTGACTGGCGCCAATCATGGCGGCTGCTTCAAGAGGCTGTTGATCGTATTGCGCCTTGCTACCGGATTTTGGGAACCAGCCCTGATTGCCAACCGGTGCGAACCATCCTCCAGAGGGATCGATCTGGATGTCTCTCAGCCACTCGAGGATGTCGATACCGAGCGACACCATGTCATTGTCCCCGGTAAGACGACCACAGGCCATCAACGCTTCGGGCAGGCGCCCATTATCGTAATTGACCTCGGATTCATGCCATTGCCAGTCCTTGGTGGCGAATCGCCGGAAACGTTCCGTCAGTCTGTCTCCCAGCGATTTCATCAGCTCACGGACCTGTTGATCATCGTCATTACGACTGAGGTACGCCTGAATTCCGAGAATTGGGAACGCTATGGCACGGGAGTCCGAAAAGTCTTCTAGTGCCGGCAAGGCATCGCGGAAGAGATTGGTCGCGAGAGCGACTTGACCTGGGTTATGACCCCGGCCCGCCATCACGCCCAGCCCCCACAGCGCGCGTCCGTGAGAGTCTTCGGACCCAACGGTTTCCAGCCATTTACGTTCGTACGACATGAAATTTCGAAATCGTCCGGTTTCTGGATCGAAAGCATCGTCCAGAAAACTGAGATAGATCGACGACAAATCCGTCAGTGAGGTATCGGTCCTATCCAGGGCATGCGCTCTGACAGCGACGATAAGAGCGCGCGCATTGTCGTCGACACAGTATCCGTGGGCCCGGTTGGGAACGGTGAACTTGGCGTGCTGGAGCATGCCAGTGTCATCCGTCAAAAGGCGGAGGTGGTTCAGATTTATTCGCGGCAGGCGCTGATCGCGCTTACCCAGAGTATCCAATGTCGGGAGATCGCGCGCTCGAGCATGTGGTGATTTGGCCTGCGAAAACAGAGCCAGATAATTGCGGCCCATTTCCTTCATTACCATGGGCCGCGAATACTCATAGGCGGCCCGGCGCATCGTGAGGCGCTCTTCCGGAGAGTCTAGAAGTTGATTTATCTGCTGCGCCAAAGCCATGGAATCTCGGAAGGGCACGAGCCTGCCGCGCCCATCGGCCAACATCTCCTGCGCGTGCCAATAAGGGGTGGACACGACCGCCTTGCCTGCACCGACCGCGTAGGCAAGTGTGCCGGAAACAATCTGAGCCTCGTTCAAGTATGGGGTAACGTAGATATCCGCAGCCCGAATGATGTCTAGCAATTCGTCGCGCTCCAGGAATCGATCATGAAACACAATGTTGTCGCCAACGCCCAATTCCTTTGCCCGATGATGCAAACTCAAGCGGTAATCCTCGCCACTTTCAGCCCTGCAATGCGGATGGGTGGCGCCGACAACGTAGTAGAGCACGTCCGAATGTGAGTTGACGATGTCAGGTAAGGCATCGATCATAAATTCGATACCTTTGCCCGGTGAGAGCAGGCCAAACGTCAGGATCACGGTCTTGTCGTCTGCACCGAGCTTACTCTTGCAAGGATCTGGATCCAGAAACGGAACATCGAGAACGCCATGATGAATGAGCGCTATTTTTCCCTCCGGAACCTGATAAATATCGCGAAGAAAATCGGCGGCGCGCTCACTCATGACCACCAATTTTGCAGACAGCTCCGATAATTGGACGATGATCTTCTTCTCCACTGCGGAAGGTTCTCTCAATATCGTGTGCAGGGTGGTAAACAGGGGACTCTTGAGGTTCTTCGCGAGTTCTATTACGAAGCTTCCGCGCTGACCGCCGAATATACCGTATTCGTGTTGTAGACAAATTGCCCCTGGATTTCTCAGGTTCAGGAAATCCGCAGCGAGATGGTATTGGTTCAGTTGGTCCTGGCCGATCTGAAATTTGACCGCGTCGGGATAGTCGTAGCCCTCACGCCGATCATTCATGGCCACGATGCTGCAATCAATATTCGGATCGTTGTCGAGAATCGAAGTGGCTAGATCCGCCGTAAAGGTGGCGATACCGCATTGTCTCGGCGGGTACGAGCCGACAAGAGCGACTGATTTTACTGGGGGGGGCATGCTGAGATCCTGCCGATAATCGGTTCCCAAATCACGAGTTTGAGCAGCAATTCTAACACGCGACCGCCTGGACCGACTTTCCCGAGTATAATTCGCTGATCCTGGAACGAGCGCTGCCGTCCTGCCCAATACGCTGTGAAGTCAAACGAGACAATGTACCGCTCACGAGTGAAAATCGAACGCGTTTCCGAGCAACTCGACCCGGACCCGACGCGAGTCATTCCCCGGTTCTTCGGCCCCGGCGACGAGAAACGGCTGCGAGGAATCATCGAGCGGATTCGGGCCCTCGACCGCTCCGAGGTCTCCGAATTGGTGAGGGGCCTCAGGCGGGGCTTTCAGAAAAAACACCCGGATCTCGCCATGATCGCCAAGAGCAACTACGACGCGGTCAAATATCTTATTTCCGATGAGCGCGATCTCGAGATGAAGCGGCGGCTCCTGATCGGTGCCTACTTCACGATGGAATACGCGATCGAGTCTGCGGCGCTTTTCAATCCCTCGATGGTGCCGGCAATTGTGCAGGACGAAGCTGATGTGGGGAGCACCCGTTTCGTTATGAGCCTGCGGGCAACCGGCGAAGGACATATCTCTTCGGCTGTCTTCCGTCGTGGCGTGATCGATCGCGATAATCGAATTTGGATTAAGCCTGTCAGTCAGTACAGCCGTCGACTTCAAGTTGTTGAGAATCGAGAATTCGAGAAACGAACCTACCAAATGCGACTCAGCGAGATAGGCGCGATCGGGACATTTGTCGATGAAGTCTTGCAGCACCTGGGCAACACCTTCAACTTCGTCGAGCTCAAATTGGCGGTCGATGCCGTGTGGGAGTCATACGAATTTGCCCTGTCGCATTCCGAGATCGTCGACAAGATGGTCGCTCTCTCTCGAGCGAACTACGATCTTCACATGCCAGACCTCAATGACCCTTCCGAGCTTGTGATTTTCCCAAACTCGGACGCCGAGAGTCACGGGATTGAAGACATGCGCCTGGTGCAATTTCGTTCCGACGATGGCGGAATTTGCTATTACGGGGTTTATACAGCCTACGACGGCTCAAACATCATGCCCCAGATCATCGAAACTACCGGGTTCCACTCGGCA
>CAMYLB010000290.1 GCA_947259145.1 uncultured Woeseiaceae bacterium | reverse complement strand
AACGTGCAGTCTATGAAATCGTGTTCGAAGCGCAGCTCGCGGCGATTGACAAGACGCGCAAGGGAAATCACTGGAACGAGCCCCACGATGCGGCCGTCAGAGTAGTCACGAAGGGTTTGCGAAAGCTCGGTTTGCTGGATGGCAAGCTGCCGAAGCTCATCAAGGACGGTGCCTATCGGCAGTACTACATGCACCGCACTGGTCACTGGATCGGTATGGACGTACACGATGTTGGTGACTACAAAGTGAGTGACGAATGGCGCGTGCTTGAAACCGGCATGGTCACCACGGTAGAGCCTGGTATCTATATCCCAAACAAAAGGAGCATTCCGAAGCGCTTCCGTGATATCGGTATCCGTATCGAGGACGACGTTGCTGTGACAGCCAAAGGTCCCGATGTCTTGAGCAAAGGTCTGGCAAAGGACCCCGATGAGATCGAGGCATTAATGCATACCTCATGAGCACGAGCCGTCGCGACAGTCATTACGACATCGTGGTTGCCGGCGGCGGCATGATTGGGACATGTCTTGCGCTGGCGCTCGCGCCACTCGGTCTGCGTATTGCAGTCGTGGAGGCTGTGGCGCGCAAAGCGAGCGCCCAACCCAGTTTCGATGATCGTTCCACGGCGCTCTCTCGCAGTACGCAGCGAATGTTCGAAGCGATGGGTTTGTGGAACGAGATTGTCGCGGCATCGACACCCATTCGTAGCATCCATGTATCGGATCAGGGTCGGTTCGGATTTTCGCACATCGATGCCGAAGAACAGGGTGTGGAAGCGCTCGGTTACGTCGTGATAAACCGCGTGCTGGGCAGCGTGCTGCAGTCTGCATTGCGGACGCTCAACGGCGTGGACGTAATATGTCCCGCGCGCATTGTCGACCTCGAGCTGGCTCCCGAAGAAGCAAGGGCCGGCGTTGAGCTTGGCGAGGGCGAGCGAAAAACCCTGCACTGTAAACTGCTCGTTGCCGCCGACGGTGCCAATTCAAGTGTTCGCGAAATGATGGGTATTTCTGTACAGAAGCGTGAGTATGGTCAGCGCGCCGTGATTGGTAACCTGCTCCCCGAAAACAAGCTGGACAATCGTGCATTTGAACGCTTTACCCCGCAGGGGCCACTTGCCGTGTTGCCGGTCGCCGATGATCGTGCCGGGTTTATCTGGGCGGTTTCGGAGCACGATGCAGAACGTGTGCTGGCACTGGATGATGAGACTTTCCTCCGCGAGCTGCAGGAGGAGTTTGGCTACCGGCTGGGTGCTTTTTCGCGCGCAGGAAAACGCGCGTCCTATCCGCTGACACTAAGCAAGGCTCTGCGGCTCACGGCAACGCGCAGTGTGTTGATTGGCAACGCAGCCCATGGGTTGCATCCGGTTTCCGCCCAGGGCTTCAATTTAGGCATGCGCGATGTTGCTGCATTGTGCGACTGTATTGCTGATAGCCGCGCCGAATCGGACGGCATCGATCCAGGTGATGAAGAACTTCTGCAGCGCTACGCAAACTGGCGGCGTAGTGATCAGAACAAGCTCGTGCGATTCACGGATGGTCTGGTTCGTCTGTTCGGCAGCCGTCGCCGGCCATTTCGCGCGCTTCGCAACCTCGGCATGCTTGGATTCGACCTGGTCCCCGGAGTGCGATCAGTTTTCGCGAAACACACGATGGGCCTTGCCGGCAATCTTCCGCGACTGTCACGCGGAGTGCCGCTCAAGTGAAGCAGCATTTCGAAGTCGTTGTAGTGGGCGGCGGAATCACGGGCCTGATGTTTGCGGCACTGCTCGCCCGGAGCCGAAACGGGGCATCGCTCGGCATTACCGTGCTCGATGCCGCCGCCAGGCCTCAATTTTCTGCCGATGACGATATAGCGCTGCGAGTTTCCGCCATCGCGAGTGGCTCGGCCCGACTGCTGGATTCGGTGGGCGCGTGGCAGCGGATCCGCGAGTCGCGGCTCTGTCCCTACGAGTGCATGCGTGTCTGGGACGAGAACGACACGCCTGACGGCGCAGCAGCCCTGCGATTTGATGCGGCCGAATTCGCGCTGCCGCAGCTGGGGTTTATCGTCGAAAATATCCTGCTGCAGGACGCGCTGCTACGGCAACTCGATGCCACCAACGTCGAGCTGCGATTTGCGAGCCCCATCTCTTCGCTCAGGCAATCCGGACGGCAGTACGAGGTGGAGCTGAAGGGAGGCGAATGCCGCGTCGCCGACCTGGTCGTGGGTGCCGACGGGTCACGCTCATTCGTGCGCCGCGCAGTTGCTATCGAGACTCGAAAATGGCCGTACGATCAGACGGCATTCGTCACGCACCTTCGTCCCGAGCGCGAACATCGGGCAACGGCCTGGCAACGATTTCTTCGCCAGGGTCCGCTCGGTATTTTGCCGCTGCCCGACGGCCGGGTTTCCGTGGTCTGGTCTACAACGCCGGACCTCGCCAAGCGCGCGCTGGATGCCTCCGACGCAGCGCTTGGCACGATGCTCACGGACGCGTCTGATCGTGTCCTGGGCGAACTCGCGGCGGCGGGACCGCGAGCTGCATTTCCGCTCGGCGCCCAGCATGCAGCACGTTATGTGTTGCCCGGCATCGCGCTGATCGGCGACGCCGCCCACGCGATTCACCCGCTTGCCGGTCAGGGCGCAAATCTCGGGCTGCAGGATGCCGCCGAACTTGCGGCCGTCCTGGATGCGGCGTTGCAGCAGGGTCTGCACCCGGGTGACGAGCCCGTATTGCGACGCTACGAGCGCGCCCGAAAGGGCGCCAACGCCACCATGCTGCATTTCATGACTGGCCTGAACCGCCTGTTTGCGACAGACTCACGTCTGGTTGGGCAACTGCGATCGGCCGGAATGCGGATTTTTAATCGCAGCGGCCCGATACGAGAACGCGTCGTCAAAGTCGCGCTCGGCGTCCGCTAAAGCCAGATAAGGGGAAACATGAAGCAGCGTTACGTCTACATGCTTGCGGCAGTGCTGACGGTCATCGGCCTGTCGGTCTTCCTGTACAAGTGGCAGGTGCTAGGTTTCCCGGTGAGCGAGAACCAGGAGACCCCGGTCTGGACCATAGAGTCGGCGATCAGTTTCGACAGCGGCCCCGGGTCGATCAAGGTGCAGCTGCACGTGCCAACGCTGACGCCCGGCTTTCGTATGCTCAATGAAAATTCGGTGTCGCGTGGCTATGGCTTCAGCCTGAACTACGGCAGCGGTGGGCGACAGGCGCAATGGGCGGTCCGTCGCGCGGACGGCGAACAGACAATCTACTACCGAATATCCGTTTACGAAGATGACACTATTGACCAGTCCGATACAACGCCGCCGTTTCCGCCGTTGCCCATAATCAACGAACCACTGAAGACGGCCGTCGATGTACTGGTGTCCGATGTGCGCGATCAGTCCGCTGATACAGCGTCATTTACAACCGAACTGCTGCGGCGTGTTAACGACCCGTCGCCGGACCCCAACGTGGAGCTTTTGATGGCGGGCGTACGATCGAACGCCGACTTTGTCGCGGTCGTGACCACGGTACTTGCGGCGGCCCGTATTCCTGCGCGCATGGTGCGTGGTTTTCCGCTTTCGGGGCGGCAGCGCAGCGCTTCGCTGGTCTCCTGGCTCGAGGTACACGACGGTGACCGTTGGCTGTACTTCAATCCCGTGACTGGAGAAGAGCGCCTGCCTGATCGCTTCCTGGTCTGGTGGCGCGGCAACGAGCCGATTGTCAGCGTGGAGGGCGGCAGCAACGTCGAAGT
>CAMYLB010000289.1 GCA_947259145.1 uncultured Woeseiaceae bacterium | reverse complement strand
GCAGTTCCTGATGACGCATCCGGACCGTGTTTACAGCCGGGCACAACTCCTCGACCGCGTCTGGGGTGCCAATGTCTATGTAGAGGAACGCACTGTGGACGTGCATGTGCGGCGTCTGCGCAAGGCGTTGATACCAGGACGTGCCGATGACTACATTCAGACAGTGCGAGGCGCTGGCTATCGATTCTCGACGCGCGAAAACGTGAGTATTTAGCCGATGTCCATCGCTGCGCGAAAGTTTCTGATCGGATTGCTATTACTGCTGCTAGTCGGGGCAGGGATCGGTTGGATCTATGGCCACACGGACTGGGGCTTGCTGGCGGCCGCGCTGCTCGCATTGATCTGGCAGGTTCGGCAGCTATTGAGTTTCGAGCGCGCGCTTCGAACCGGCAACTTCGATAATTTCCGCCAGGGCGAAGGCATCTGGGAGCAGATCTTTTCGCGTTTTCGTTTCGAGCACGAACGGGCCGTGCGCCGCAAGCAGAATTACCGAACCTTGCTGCGTGAAATCCGGAAATCAACAAACGCCATGCCGGATGGTGCGGTGATTCTGGACACCAACAACGAAATCGTCGTCTGCAATCGTGCAGCGAAAGAGCTGGCGGGTATCAAGCGCAAGAAGGACCGCGGTCAGCGCGTCGACAATATCCTGCGCGATCCTGAGCTGGCGAAACTCCTTCATTCGGATGACCACACATCAACAATCGAGATGATGTCACCCGTCAGGGACGGCGATTGGCTTAATTGTCGTGTCGTGCCGTACGGCGCGAACCAGAAGCTTCTATTGCTGCGGGACGTCACCGAGCGCATGCGCCTCGTCAAAATGCGTCGCGATTTTGTCGCAAACGCCTCGCACGAGTTGCGCTCGCCGCTGACGGTAATCAGCGGCTACCTCGATGCGCTTGCAGATGATGACGATATCCCTGAGACCTGGCAGAAGCCGGTCGTGCAAATGCGGGGCCAGGCAGTTCGCATGCGGCAGATCTTGGGCGAGATGCTTGAATTGTCGCGGCTGGAGAGTGCGGGACCACTGCAGTCCGACGAGCCGTTCGACGTGCTGGCCCTTCTCGAGACGTCGCGAGAGGCGCTTGAGGGCCATGCCAACGCCGCAGGCATAACAATCAACGCGGAATCCGCGGCCCGGCTGCGTGGGAATATTGCCGAGATTGAGACTGTGATAGTCAACCTGTTGTCTAACGCAATTCGCCATACGCCGTCCGACGGCGAGATCACGATTACCTGGCGCAGCGGAGAAGACGGTGCAGACCTGATTGTCACGGATACTGGCGAAGGTATTGATCCTCAGTACATTCCGCGCCTGACTGAGCGTTTCTTTCGCGTTGATCGAGGGCGCAGTCGCGAGGATGGCGGCATCGGTCTTGGCCTCGCCATCGTTAAGCACGTGCTGGCACGCCACGATGCGGAATTGATCGTGACGAGCGAAGCCGGTGTTGGCAGCAAATTCCGCTGCCATTTCCCTCCCGAGCGGGTCGTAGCCGAGCCTCCGATTCCGCTCGCAGGCGGTAGTTGAAGCTCCTGCAACCTGTGCTACGACAAGATTACGATCTTGTAACAATTTCGTAACGAACCCACGGCAGAATTCCCACCGTGCAACCGGGCCTCGATCTCGCCGGCTGCCGGACCATACCTTCCGGAGTACAAAATGAAACGAATTCTCTTCCTGATGTTGGCCGTCAACGTTGCGGCCCTGCCAACGGCTTTCGCGGCTGTCAGCGATGCGGAAATCGCACAACTGCGCGAGCAGCTCGTATTGGTGTCGCAACGGCTCGAACAACTCGCCGCTGAAAATGCGGAGCTCAAACGTGCTCAGGATCAGACCGCTACAGCTGTTGCCGACGTTCGGACGAGTGTCGCCGAAGTCAAGCAAGCAGAAGTCCCCGCTGCAAAGGAAGCCTGGTCTGACCGGATTCGCCTCGACGGCGACTTCCGTTATCGCTATGAGAGGATCGATCCGGAGGGCAGTTCGACTCGCCAGCGCAATCGTATTCGTGCTCGCGCCAATATTAAAGCCGACCTGGCGGACGATGTCGAAGTAGGTTTCGGTCTTGCGACCGGCGGCGATGATCCCGTGTCGACCAATCAGACTCTCGGCGGCGGCGGCTCATCGAAAAGGGTTGTACTGAATTTGGCATACGTAGACTGGCAAGCAGCGGAAGGCCTGCACGTTCTAGGGGGCAAGTTTAAGAACCCGTTATCGCGCGTTGGCAAGCAGTCCCTGATGTGGGATGGAGATTGGACGCCGGAGGGCCTGGCACTGAGTTACAAGCGCGACTGGTTTTTCGCAAACGCGATTGGCACTTATCTCGAGAGTGACAGCAATAAGGGCAACGACAACTTCAGTTGGGGTGCGCAATTCGGCGCGGCAGGTGAGATCGGCGGCGCAAAGGTCAAGGGCGGCATTGGCTACTTCTCGATCGAGACCAAGGGCGAGAGCACGACATTCGGCGATTCTGGAGATCCAGGCGACTATTTTGGGAACACGGCCGCGGAGGCTGGTGGTCTCCCTTGCGGCACAACGCTCGACGCTGATTGTGTCTACCTTTACGACTACTTGCTGACGGAAATCTTCGCCGAAGCAGCCTTCAACGTCGGCAATTGGCCGGCCGTCGTCTTTCTTGACTATGTAACGAATAGCGACCCGTCTGATGAGGATACGGCATGGACAGCCGGGGCGCGGATTGGTCAGGCCAAAGACCAGGGTCAGATGCAGTTCAGCTACCTTTACGCTGAAAAGGAAGCCGACTCGATGATCGGGCTTCTGACGGACTCGGACTTTGGCGGCGGCGGTACCGACAACAAAGGTCACTTTCTGCAGCTGAACTTCGGGGTGAACAAGAACTGGTCGATCGGTGCCCAATACTTTATTAACGAGACGGGCGTTAGCTCGGGTAGCAAGAGCGACTACGACCGGATAATGATAGACACTCAGTGGAAGTGGAAGTAGAGGAACCTTGACGTCAAGTTCAGATTCAAGTGACTATAGACCTCACTCTTGGACTCCGGGACGCGTATCACGATGGAAGCTTCTGACTTGAACGAACACATTTCACGACGCTACAACAAAGACATAGAAGATCTGCGCAATACGGTTCTGGCGATGGGCGGACTGGTTGAATCGCAGCTGTCGCAGGCCATCGCGGCTATCGTTAGCGGCGATAGCGAGCTCGGGCTGCAAGTCGCAAGAGATGACTACAAGGTCAATAATCTCGAGGTCAATATCGACGAAGAGTGCGGCCGGATTCTCGCGACTCGTGCGCCCGCTGCCGGTGATTTGCGACTGATTGTTGCGATTATCAAGACCATCACCGACCTCGAACGCATCGGCGACGAAGCTGAGAAAATCGGTTTCCTGGCGTCCAAGCTGGCGGTTATGGACCGGCCGTCCGATTCGTATCGCGAACTAAAGACGCTCGGCAATCATGTCTTGCACATGGTGCGTGATGCCATGAATGCATTTGCGCGGCTCGATGTGGTGGAAGCGCTGGAGACTGTGAAAGAGGATGAGCTCGTCGACGAAGAATACGAGGCGATCACCCGTCAGTGCATCACTTTCATGATGGAGGACCCGCGCTCGATCAAGCGCGTCATGAACGTCACGTGGGCAGCACGTTCGCTGGAGCGTATCGGCGATCACGCGAAAAACATCTGCGAATATGTCATCTATATGGTGCAGGGAAGGGATGTGCGCCATACTTTGCAATCGGACGCCTCTGACATTTCGACCGACTAA
>CAMYLB010000288.1 GCA_947259145.1 uncultured Woeseiaceae bacterium | reverse complement strand
GCAGTGCTAATGCTGACCGCCATGGGCGAGGACGATGACCGCGTGCTGGGCCTTGAAGCTGGCGCGGACGATTACCTTGCCAAGCCTTTCGTGGCTCGTGAACTCGTGCTTCGTATCCAGGCAATTCTCCGACGGCTCAAGGAACCAAATGCCAGGGGCGTGGGTTCGGCGATTCAAGCCGGACCCCTCACGATCGAGCCTTCGAAGGAGCGCGCTCAGCTGGACGGAGCCAACTTGCCGCTAACCGGAGCGGAGCTGCGCATTCTCGAATCGTTGGCATCGACCCCGGGTGACATTGTCAGTCGTGAGAAGCTGACACAAATCGCGCTGGGGCGCGAGTTGAGCCCTTACGATCGGGCGCTGGACACACACGTAAGCCACCTGCGGAACAAACTCGGCAAGACCGGCAACGCGTCGATAGCCATCCGCAGCGTGCGCGGCGCCGGTTATCGCCTGGTGATTGATTAGCATGCGCTCACTGTTCTGGAAACTCTTCGGCGCTTTCTGGCTGACAACATTGGTCATCCTCGCGGTCAGCATCTTTGTCAGCTTCAGGATTGCAGATGAACAGTCGCCCTATTCGTTCGCCGATCCACGCGAGATCGACGAACAGCTGCAGGCCATTTTACAGCTCGAGGGAATTAAGGGACTTGAAGATCATATTGCCGACGCTGGTAACTTCCCGCCCGGTCAGACGGTGTATCTCATCGATAGCAGCGGCAGAGACCTGCTTGGTCGGGAGCTTCCCGATCGCGTACACCGCCGGGCGCAACGTATCTGGTCGTCGATCTCCGAACATCGGCGCGAGCGGCGGGAATCGGATCGATATCCGCGGCGGCTACGCCAATCGTTGCTCGTTACCGCCGATGGCCGAATGCTGCTGGCGATGCCCGGACCCGCTCCGCAAGAACGATTCGGGTTTCTCCTCGCCGGCAACGGTCGCTGGGCGGTGCTCGGACTGGCCGCTGCAATCAGCTTGTTGAGTTTCTGGCTGCTGAGCCGGTCCCTGGCACGTCCCGTCGCCCGCATTTCGGACGCGGCCGCCCGGTTGGCAGGCGGCGACATGACGTCGCGAATCGGCAAGAACGCCTATACGCGTGACGAAATCGGCCAGCTCGCCGCACAGTTCGATCGCATGGCGGAAGAACTCGACCAGCAGTCGCGAACGCGCCTTGAGATGTTCCGCAACATCGCACACGAGCTACGCGCGCCGCTGACGCGTCTGCAGATCGCCACCGAACTTCTGGAGCGAAAGCCCGCCAGTTCCCCGCAGCAGCTAAAACGCATTCGATACGAAATCGAACGTGTCGAAGCACTTGCTTCGCAGGTGCTTGCATTGGCTCGTGCGGAGCAATTACCGGATTCGGAAGAATTGACTTCGCTCACTGAGGTCGTCAAACAAGTCATCGCTGATGCCGGATTTGAGGCAGGTGCGCGCAATGTCCGGGTCGAGTGTCCGGATCCCGGCACCGATATCATGGTCAAGGGCAACCCCGATGTTGTTTCCAGCGCCATCGAGAACGTCGTTCGCAATGCGATTCAACACACGCCTTCCGGCGGTGAAGTAGTTGTGACCACCAGTGAAGGCGCACCCGGTACCGTTACGGTTACAGACGGCGGGCCCGGTGTTCCCGCCAGGGATCTGGACAAGATCTTTGAACCTTTCTATCGCATCGACACAAACCGGCCTGGCGCCGGGATTGGCCTGGCAATAACGAAGCGGGTGCTACAACAATCAGGTGGGACATTGACGGCCGTTAATACACCCAGGAGTGGCCTGAAAATTACGATGCGATTCCCGCCTTCCAAGAGAACGCCGTAGGATCCTCAGCGGCCGTTTTTCGATATTGCGTCCCGCGCATCTGCCAGGACAATGGCTGATCATGCCTGGCCCATGGCCTCGGCGCCGCGCATGATCATGCGCAGCTGAATAATGGCGGTTTCGACATGCCGGTCGCGCTCATCGTCCGGCGTGTCGAGCAGCGCGATTCCAGCCGTGAACAGGATCGCGACCATCGAATCAGCCGCAATTCGCGCGTGCCCCAGCGGTACGCCACGTTCGCGCGCTTCCTCTTCAAGGTAGTCCGCCAGGTCACTGGACATGGTCTCCATGAGTCGCTCCGCGGCGCGTCGAAACTCCGGCTGCCGCGACATGCTCTCCTGCAGGATCATTCGCGACATCCCCTGGTTGCTGTGGAAGTACTCGAAGAGCGTCTCAACGGAAGTCCTGATCAACGACCGGCCATTGATTGCCTGGTGCAGCACGTCATGGATCAGCTTGCGCCCGCACTGCTCGACAAGCGTCAGTCCGAGCCCTTCCATGTCGTGGAAGTGCCGGTAGAAAGAGGTCGGCGCAATGCCGGCCAGCTTGGCGACCTCGCGCAGGCTGAGCGTATCGAAACTCCGTCCCGAGGCCAGCTCGGCCGCCGCTGCATCCAGCAATTTCTGGCGCGTTTCCGCCTTCTGCTGCTGTCTTGAGACCTTTTGGAGCGCTGTTGTCATGGTCGGATCGAGTCAATTCTTCCGCGCGGGTGTTGCATTCTAGCAGACGCGTGGTACGGTTGTGCGTACAGTTGTACGCTGAAATAGGCGGTAGCTCAATATCGCCTGCGAGGGAACCCGGTATGACGACCTACAAAGCACCCGTGCGGGACATGCAGTTTGTAATGCAGGACCTGCTGAACTACGAGAAGCACTACCAGTCGCTGCCCGCCTGCGATGAGGTCAACCAGGAGTTGATCGACGCCATTCTTGGCGAGGCCAGCAAGTTCTCCGAGGAGGTACTCGCCCCACTAAACGCCGTCGGCGACGAGGCCGGGTGCAAAATGCTGGAAGACGGCGAGGTCAGGACCCCGCCCGGATTCAAGGAGGCTTACCAGCAATACGTCGACGGCGGCTGGCCGTCGCTGGACCAACCCTCCCGATATGGTGGCCAGGACCTGCCCATGTCGGTTGGATTAACCGTGCGCGAGATGATCGGAACGGCTAACTGGTCCTGGTCCATGTATCCCGGACTCTCCCATGGCGCAATGGAGACCATTGACAAGCACGGCTCCGAGGAACAGAAGGCGATGTTCATGGAGCCCCTGGTCAGCGGTCGCTGGACCGGCACCATGTGCCTGACCGAGGCGCATTGCGGCACGGACCTTGGCCTCTTAAAGACCAAAGCTGAGCAAGCTGCGGACGGCACCTATCGCATTACCGGCTCGAAACTGTTTGTTTCGTCAGGCGAACACGACCTCACCGAAAACATCGTGCACATCGTACTGGCGCGCATGCCCGACTCACCGCCGGGTACCAAGGGTATTTCGCTGTTCATCGTGCCCAAGTTTATTTCCAATGAAGACGGCTCGATCGGCGAGCGTAACAACGTGACCTGCGGTGCCCTCGAGAACAAGATGGGCATTCACGGCAACTCGACGTGCCTGCTGAACTTCGATGGTGCAACCGGGTACCTGGTCGGAGAGGCGAACAGGGGCCTGAACTATATGTTCACCTTTATGAACTTCGCCCGAATTGGCACCGGTTTACAGGGGCTCGCACATTCAGAACTCGCATTCCAAAACTCCCTCGCCTACAGCAAGGACCGCCTGCAGATGCGTTCCCTGACGGGCCCCAAGAATCCCGACGGTCCCGCAGATCCGATCATCGTGCACCCGGACGTGCGCCGCATGTTGCTGACGCAGAAAGCGTTCGCCGAAGGTGGCCGCGCATTGCTCTATTTCTCCAGCACCCAGGGCGACATCCTGACCAAGTCCGATGACCCGAAAGCTCGGGAATTCGCCGACCACATCCTCAGTTTCCTGACGCCCATCATCAAGGCCTTCCTGACGGAGACCGGGTTTGAAAGCGCCAACCTTGGCCTGCAGTGTTTTGGCGGGCACGGCTATGTCAGTGAGTGGGGTATGGAACAGAATGTACGAGACTCCAGGATCAGCATGCTCTATGAGGGCACCACGGGCATCCAGGCACTGGACCTCCTGGGCAGAAAGGTGCTTGGCACACGCGGCAAGTCGCTGGTGCCGGTAACCGGTTTCGTCCTGGACTTCTGCAAACGATGCCGCGGCCGTAAGGAAATGAGACCCTACGTGAAAACGGTGGTTCGACTTACCAAGCAGTGGAAGTCACTGACCCGGAAGATTGGCTTTGCCGCCATGCGCAACCGCGATGCGGCGGGTGCCGCCTCGGTGGACTACATCATGTTCTCCGGCTACGTGTTGCTGGGCGTTGCCTGGGCCGCCAGTGCGCGGGCCGCGTACTGGAAGCTCGAGCAGGGCACGACCGAAGAAGCGTTTTATCGTGCAAAGATCCAGACTGCGGAATTCTATTTCGCCAAGATACTGCCACGCACCACGTCTCTTCTGGAGACGATATCGACTGGTCCTGACACGCTCATGAAGAGGCGATAACCGTCCAGGCAACTGACAATGGAATCGCGGAACTCTGCTTCGACTTGAAGGATGATTCTGTCAACAAGTTCAATGCGCTGACGCTCAATGAACTGAAGGAGGCAATTGCAGCAATCGCGGCCGATACATCGCTCAACGGTGTAATCGTCACAAGTGGCAAGCCGGTTTTCATCGTGGGCGCGGACATCATGGAATTCGCCGCGCAGTTCGGTGGCAACGAAGCTGAGATAGCGGAAAAGATTCTCAGGATTAACTTCGATATCTTCAATGCCTTTGAGGATCTGCCGATACCCACGGTGGCCGCCATTAACGGTATCGCCCTCGGCGGCGGATTAGAAATGTGTCTGGTTTGCGATTACCGGGTCATGTCGGAAACGGCACGCATCGGGCTACCGGAAACCAAGCTGGGCATCATTCCCGGGTACGGCGGCACCACGCGCTTGCCACGCCTGATCGGCGCCGACAACGCGATCGAGTGGATTGCCTCGGGCAAGGAGCAGAAGGCGGATCAGGCCCTGCATTACGGCGCTGTCGATGCGGTCGTTGCACCCGATTTACTGCGCGACGCAGCCGTGTCTCTCTTGCAACAGTGCATCGACGGCAAGCTCGACTACCAGGCGAAGCGGCGGGAGAAACAGGAACCGCTGAAGCTGAATGAGATCGAGGCCACGATGGTGTTCGAAACCGCCAAAGGGTTTGTCGCCAGTAAGGCCGGGCCTCACTATCCGGCGCCGGTAACAGCTATCAAAGTCATGCAAAAAGCGGCAGGAATGAGCCGGGACGACGCACTGCGCGAAGAAGCCAACGGCATCGCCAAGATGGCCGGTACGCTGGCTGCGAAGAACCTGATCGGTCTGTTTATTAGTGACCAGGTACTTTCCAGAACCAGCAAAAGTCTGGCGAAGAAGGCCAGGAAAGTGGAACGGGCTGCAGTGCTCGGTGCGGGAATCATGGGTGGCGGCATCGCCTACCAGTCAGCGCTGAAAGGCACGCCAATCATCATGAAGGACATCGCGCAGGCCGGCATCGACCTTGGTTTGGCGGAAGCCAGCAAATTACTATCCAAACAGGTTGAACGTGGATGGATCTCTGCTGCCGAGATGGCAGGCGTCCTCAACAAAATCCAGCCAGCCCTGAGCTACGACGGTTTCGACAATGTCGATATTGTGATCGAGGCCGTCGTGGAGAACCCGAAGGTCAAACACGCAGTGCTGGTGGAGACCGAAGCGCAAATTCGCGATGACGCGATTCTTGCGTCCAATACGTCGACCATTTCGATCACACACCTCGCCGAACCCTTGAAGCGCCCTGAAAACTTCTGCGGCATGCACTTTTTCAACCCGGTGCACAGGATGCCGCTGGTCGAAGTCATTCGCGGCGAAAAGACGGGCGAGCAAGCCGTGGCCAGGACCGTGGCCTACGCATTGGCGATGGGCAAGAAGCCGATCGTCGTAAACGATTGCCCGGGATTCCTTGTGAATCGCATCCTTACGCCTTACCTCGGCGCGTTCACGGGCCTGGTAAAACGCGGCATCGACTTCACCAACATCGACCGGGTGATGGAACGATTCGGCTGGCCGATGGGGCCCGCCTACCTGTGTGACGTTGTGGGAATCGACACGGGCGTGCACGCCGGCGCCGTCATGGCGGAAGGCTTCCCCGAGCGCATGAAGTATGACTTCAAGTCCTGCCAGGAAGTGATGTTCGAGAATAACCGCTTTGGCCAGAAGAACGGTCGCGGTTACTACAAGTACGAGACCGATAAAAAGGGGCGCCCAAAGAAGCTAGTCGATGACGAAGTTGCTGCGCTTCTCGCACCGGTTATAGACGGCAATGAGACGATGAGCGATGAGATGATCGTTGACTCGATGATGATTCCCATGTGCCTTGAGGCTGTGCGTTGTCTCGAAGACGACATTGCAGCGTCTGCCACTGATGTTGACCTGTCCTTGATTTATGGCGTTGGTTTCCCGCCATTCCGGGGCGGCGCGCTGCATTACATCGACGACGTTGGCATCGAAAAGTTTGTAGCGAGGGCCGACGAACTTGCAGCGGCAGCGGGGCCGCTGAAAGCACTGTACTTACCTACCGAAAAACTGCGCGAGATGGCTGCCAGTGGCAGCACCTTTTTCGGAACAGCAGCGAGCGGGAGAAAATAGATGAGCCTGAATCCGAGAGATGCGGTAATCGTAGATTTTGCACGTACCCCGATGGGGCGATCCAAAAACGGTTGTTTCCGCCACACGCGCGCGGACGACATGTCAGCGGCGTTGATAAACGGCCTGTTTGCGCGTAACCCCAAACTTGACCCTGCAGAAGTGGAAGATGTGCTGTGGGGCTGCGTCATGCAGACCCTCGAACAGGGCATGAACGTTGCTCGCATGATCGCGGTAATGTCAGTCCTGCCACACGAGGTGCCCGCCCAGACGGTCAATCGCCTGTGCGGCTCGTCCATGTCGGCATTGCACAGTGCTGCGCAGGCGATCATGACGGGCAACGGCGACATGTTCGTGGTTGGTGGTGTCGAGCACCTGGGTCACATCGACATGATGCACGGCATCGACATAAACCCGGCCCTGTCGAAACACGTGGCCAAAGCCGCGGGCTCCATGGGCCTGACCGCGGAGTTGCTGGGCAAGATGCACGGCATCACACGCGAAGCTCAGGATGAGTTCTCTGCGCGTTCACACCGACTCGCCCACGAGGCAACCGTGGAAGGAAGATTCGCCGAGGAAATCATCCCGATTGAAGGCCATGACGCTAACGGCTTTAAAGTGTTGGTGGAACACGACGAGACCATACGCCCGGACACGACGGTCGAAGGTCTTGCTCAGCTACGGCCGGTATTCGATCCGAAAAATGGAACGGTTACAGCGGGCAGTTCCTCGCAAATAACCGACGGCGCATCCTGCATGATCGTTATGGCGGCCGAACGTGCAGAGGCGCTGGGTGTGAAGCCGCTGGCACGGATCCGCGCGATGGCAGTCGCCGGCGTCGACCCGTCCATTATGGGCTATGGACCGGTGCCCGCGACGCACAAGGCGCTGACGCGCGCCGGGTTGAGTATGTCCGACATCGATCATGTGGAATTGAACGAGGCTTTTGCAGCACAGGCATTGGCCGTGCTGAAGGACCTGAAGCTGCTGAAAGTTATGGACGAAAAGGTCAACCTGAATGGCGGCGCCATTGCGCTCGGGCATCCGTTCGGTTGCTCGGGTGCGCGCATCACCGGCACCTTGCTGAACGTCATGCGACAGAACGAAGGCACGTTAGGCGTTGCCACAATGTGTGTTGGACTGGGACAGGGCATTACTACGGTGATTGAGCGTCTGTAGTCACGCTGATAGCAACCGGCATCGCGATGCACCGGATATTGGTATGAGCCCCTCCCGCTGATCGGACCGCAGAGAAGGCCACTCCTACAATACGTCCAAGGGCAGGCCGAGCGCGAGGATCGGGCATCGACTGCTGGCGCGCCCGACAGGATTGGACGGCGGCTGCGTCGACCGGTTAAATCCGCACCGAAACCGGCCGCCCGAGCGTCTGCTTTGGGGAAGCAGCGATGGTCCGCACTCGGCCAAAAACCGACATTGGCGCCAGGACAGTGGGACCTCTATGAACTCTTCTGTCAGTCGCTATCACGTGATCATGGCGATTGTGGCGACGAGGCCGAAGAGGGCGACGTAAACCCACCTGGCGATAGCGTTAAGGCGGTGCGCCTGTTCCATCCGATCCGAGTTTGCCCAGCGACTG
>CAMYLB010000287.1 GCA_947259145.1 uncultured Woeseiaceae bacterium | reverse complement strand
CGGGCTGGCGGACCTTGCCAGCCGCTTGTCGCGATTGCCCGTGTTTCATGTTCATGAACTGGACGATGAGCAGAGAGTGACGGCCTTGCAGCTGCGTGCCACGCATCGCGGGCTCGATCTTCCGGATGAAACCGCGCGTTACTTGCTGAAACGCAGTCGTCGTGACATGGCGAGCTTGTATGAATTGCTGGACAAGCTTGATCTCGAAGCGCTGCGCGCTCAGCGGCGTCTTACGGTGCCATTTGTGCGGGATGTTCTGAAATTGCCGGACGCCGCCGACTAAACGGGGCCTAGTTGGCCAGCCGGCTCGCAATCTCGGCAACGCGTTTTCCGAGCGCGCGCGCCAGGTGTTTTTCTTCTTCCGACAAAGCGTCGGCTTTGCGATTCCAGGTGACGTGCGTTGCGCCGTAGGGTGTTCCGCCCGTCGTCGTCGTCGTCAATTTTTCTTCGGTGTAGGGCAATCCGACGATCAGCATGCCGTGGTGCAGCAGTGGCAGCGCCATAGTCAGTAGCGTCGATTCCTGCCCGCCGTGTAATGACGATGTCGATGCAAACACGCCCGCCGGCTTGCCGACGGCGGCACCTTGGAACCACTCGCTGACCGTGCCGTCGAGAAAGTACTTGAGGGACGCCGACATGTTGCCAAAATTTGTCGGGCTGCCGAGGACCAGACCCGCGCACTCGGTAAGATCTGCGGGCGTTGCATACGGTGGGCCGGAAGCAGGGACAGCATTTTCGACGGCTTCGCTGACCGCGGATACCTCAGGTACGGTGCGCAGACGCGCCGCCATGCCCGAGACGGCGTCGACGCCGTGACACACTTCGCGCGCGAGCGCTTCCGTTGCGCCTTTGCGCGAGTAATAAAGAACAAGGATGTCAGCCATTGCAGGGCCTAAGGAAGCAGATCCTGTACTTTCTCGGGTGGTCTTCCCACGATGGCCCGGCCGCTTTCCGGGTCAACGACGATGGGTCGCTGCAGCGCAACAGGATGCGCCGCGATCCAGGCGGCGAGAGCGTCGTCGTCATCCATCCCGGGGAGGTCGGCTGCGCCTTTGACAGCGCTTTCGCCGCGACGCAGCAGTTCGACTACCGGCGTGCCAAGTCTGGCTGCCAAGGCAAGAATCTCGGCCGCGTCGGGCGCATCCTGCAAGTACAGTACGACCGTTGGTTCGATGTCCGCTGATCGAATGATTTCCAGGGTTTTCCGTGACTTGGAACACCGCGGGTTGTGATAGATCGTTAACGCCATGAGGCCCTCGTTTAGCCGGCCCTGAGACCGAAGTCGAACTCTAGCAGGCTGGATCGGGCGCGTCAGCGCAAGCGGGCCAGCTTGACGGCCGGTGGTCCCGGTTGGTAGCGTTGAGCGGTTTCCAACAACAAGAATAAGATGTGAAAGCAGTCGGACTCAAATTGCTCGCGAAGGGACTCCTGGTCGCCGCTGTCCTGTTGATGACGGGCTGTGAAACGGCGCCGCCGGTGCAGGAAATGAGCGATGCACGGCAGGCAATTGCCGTTGCCAAAGAGGCCGGGGCGGCTGAAAAAGCCGCGATTCATTTCAACGCTGCCGAATCGTATCTGCAGAAAGCGCAGCAAGAGCTCAATGATCGCCAGTATTCGCAGGCGCGTTATGACGCCAAACAGGCGAAAATGAAGGCCCTGGATGCGCTTAAAGCCAGCGAGGCTAAAACAGATCCAGCAGAGGCCGATACGCGGGACGATTCCCAATAACAGCGCATTCTCCTTCCGCCGGTTCGCTGCAGTCAGCGCGGCGCTTCAGGGTCAGCGGCCGCGTGCAGGGTGTCTGGTTTCGTGACAGCACCCGGCGTGAGGCGGAGCGGCTTGGTATCACGGGACACGCCATCAACCTGGACAACGGTGACGTTGAGGTGCTTGCCTGTGGTTCGGGCGATGCGCTCGATGCGCTCTACAGCTGGTTGCTGCAGGGGCCGCCCCTGGCGGATGTTTCAGCTGTCGAGCAAAGTCCGGCGGAACGCGAGGAGCTGCCGGGTTTCAGGATTGGCTAGTCGCCTCAGGCCTGAAACCACTTCTTGCTGAGCTTGTCGATGACCTTGTTCGGGTACTTGCGCTTGCCGAGGCTGCCGTTGTATCGGCCGAGGGCACGACGCAAATCGCCATTTTCCTTATCGAGATAAAAGCGCAGAATGGTGCAGCCATAGCGAAGATTGGTGTCGGTGTGCAACAAATTGTCGTCGGGCCGGCCGATCTCATTGAGCCAGAATGGCATGATCTGCATGAGTCCCAGCGCCCCGGCGACTGAAACGGCGTAGCGGTCAAAATTGCTCTCCACTTCGATGACGGCCAGGACCAGCTCCGGCGGCAGTTCAACGCGCGCCGCCTCCAGGTGCACGAGCGTCAAAAGCTCAATGCGCTCGTCGCGGTCCTTGACCTGACGCGCCAGGCGCCGCGACATATCGGTCAGCCATACCTCGCCGTGAAAGCGGTCCGTGAAGCTCGCGGAGTCGCTGGCCGCCTGGCGCAGCGCCTCACGGAGCTCCGGGTCGGGCACGGGCTCGGCCGCCGTCGCGCCGCCCGACAACAGGGCGGCGAACAGGGCGAGCGTTCGGATGTGGCGAATGAACTTCATGGCCTCAGTATAATACATAGCTCATAGTCTATTGGAATCATTAGCTTACAGGAGATTTCTCGAGCAGTTTGAGAGCCTCTTCACGTTTCAAATTTCGCGACTCGGAGTCCCTGCGATGGCGATATTCCAGTTCGCCGGCAGCCAGGTTACGTTCGCTGATCACGAGCCGATGCGGGATGCCAATTAACTCGGCATCCGCGAATTTCACGCCAGGCCGCGCGTCACGGTCGTCGAAGAGCACGTCAAATCCCTGTTCCGCGAGTTCTGCGTAAAGCGCTTCAGCGGCCTCGCGTACGGCGTCCGAGCGCTGCAGGTTAATCGGAACCAGCACCACGTCAAACGGGGCCAGCGGCCCGGGCCAGATGATGCCGTTCTCGTCGTGGTTCTGCTCGATCGCGGCGCCCACAATACGCGTGATGCCAATGCCATAGCAGCCCATGGACATGGCCTGGTTTTTGCCGTCCGGGCCCTGGACGGTTGCGCCCATTGCCTGGCTGTATTTGTCGCCGAGCTGGAAGATATGTCCGACTTCGATACCGCGCGCAATGCTGAGCGTGCTGTTGCCTCCGGGGGTCGGGTCGCCGGCGACCACATTGCGGATATCGACGGTCTCCGTGGCGTCGATGTCGCGATCGAAATTGGCGCCCTTGTAGTGCCTGTCCGCTTCATTGGCGCCGCAGACAAAATCACTCATGGTCGCGGTCGCATGATCGTAGAACACGGGAATGTCGAGACCGATCGGGCCGGCAAATCCTGGCGCACAGCCAGTGACTTTGCGTATGACGTCCGCACTGGCCATGGTCAACGGCGATGCGACACCCGGAATTTTCTGCGCTTTCACGGAGTTGAGTTCGTGGTCGCCGCGTAAAGAAAGCGCGATCGGCCCGTCGGTGCCTTCGACGATCAGGGTCTTGAGCGTTTGCGTCGGCAGGACATTCAGGAATTCACACAGCGCGTTGATTGTCCCGATCCGCGGTGTCTCGACCTTCTCGAGCGACTCCTTCGCGGCCGGGCGTTTGCCTTCCGGGGCGAGAGTCGCCGCGGACTCGACGTTCGATGCGTAGCTGTCAGCGTCGCTGTATGCGATTGCGTCCTCGCCGGAATCGGCCAGCACATGAAATTCCTGCGAGCGGCTGCCGCCGATTTCTCCACTGTCAGC
>CAMYLB010000286.1 GCA_947259145.1 uncultured Woeseiaceae bacterium | reverse complement strand
GATCGAGTACTTCAATGGCGTGAAAAGTCAGCTGGATGAGGATAGTATTCGCCGCCTCGAGCAAAACCCGCTCAGAATTCTCGACAGCAAGAACCCGGATATGCAGGGCATCGTTGAAGCCGCCCCGGTCATGCTGGACTACCTCGACGAGGCGTCGAGCGCTCATTTTGCGGGGCTCAAGGCGTTACTTGATGCGGCTGGCGTAGCGTACACAATCAACCCACGGCTGGTACGTGGATTGGATTACTATTCGCGGACCGTGTTCGAGTGGGTTACTGACGCGCTGGGGTCGCAGGGTGCGGTTTGTTCGGGCGGTCGTTATGACGGCCTCGTCGAGAAGCTCGGCGGTCGACGCACGCCCGCGATCGGATGGGCGATGGGTATCGAACGTTTCGTTGCCTTGCATGAGGCCTGCGGCGGCGAAGTGCCACAGCAGAATGCGGATGTTTATATTGCCGCTGTTGGCGAGGGAACGCTGGCGCGGTCGTTTGAGCTGGCCGAAGAATTGCGAGACAAGATACCCGGGATACGAGTGGAGATTAACCTGGGCGGTGGCAGCTTCAAATCTCAAATGAAGCGTGCCGACAAGAGTAATGCGATGTTTGCGTTGATTCTGGGCGAACAGGAGCTCGATGAAGGACGCATCGGCATCAAGCCGCTGCGCAGCAAAGAGGAACAGGAAAGTGTCGCGCTGGATAAACTGGCAGCAACACTGAAAGACAGGTTGAACTAAGCATTGGGGGCATCCCGACGCATTCATAACTAAAGGCAGTTTCGTGGACGATTTACTTTCAGAAAAAGAACAGATTGATCAAATTCGCTCGTGGTGGTCGGAGTACGGCGGCTACGTCATTGTTGGTGTCGCCGCTGGCGCGCTGCTGCTGTTCGGTTTCAACTACTACCAGAACAGCAAACTCACAGCTCAGCTCGAGGCATCGGCTTTGTATGAGACGCTGACAAATCATGTGGTAGACGGCGACCTCGATAGCGCTGAACGCGTTTCTGATCAACTTGCTACAGCATTTGCCAAGACGACGTATGCAGCGCAGTCAAATCTTGCCATGGCGCGACTGTACATGGACAGGAATCGTGACCAGGACGCGGCCGACGCGCTAAACGAGTTACTTGTAAGCGCGGCCAGCGAGGAACTCAAAGCAGTCGCTCGCCTGCGCCTTGCGCGAATTCTGCTGTACCAGGACAAGCCGCAGGAAGTCATCGACCTTCTCGAAGGCCAGGACAATCTGGCGTTTGCGGCCACCTACACTGAACTCCTTGGTGACGCATACCACGCGCTGGGGCGTACCGCGGATGCGCAGGCGGCCTATCAGCAGGTACTGATGGATCCTTTGTCGCAAGGCACGGTTGATCAGCAGCTTGTGCAGTGGAAAGCGTTGGACCTGCCCGAAGTGCAGATAGAAAATCTGCCCGCTGAAGCGGCGGCTGAACCCGCAACTGATGACGTTGTCGAAAGCAACGCGCCTAACGCGTCAGACGATGGTGACGAGGCTGTCGAGTGAATAAAGCGTGCCGCATCGTTGCTTTGATATCGGCAATATTTTTGCTGACATCCTGTGGAATTTTCAGCGACAAGGACGATGACCTGGAGCCGAAGAAACTGGTCAACATCAAGCAAACCTTGAAAATAAAGCGCTTGTGGAGTGCGAAAGTTGGCGACGATTCCGAATTTCTGCGCATCGCATTGCGGCCGGTCGGCGACGGCAATCGTATTTACACGGCCAGCCACGACGGCGTTGTGTCTGCATTCGATCCACAGTCTGGCAGGCGGATCTGGAGAACCAAGGTCGGAATCCGGCTCTCTGCGGGACCAGGCGTCGGCGAGGGCCGCCTCGTGGTTGTCTCCAAGGACGGTTTTGCTATTAGTCTTGATTCGGACTCGGGTGCCGAACAGTGGCGCGTGAACATTGGCGGCGAGTCGCTCGCACGCCCGCTCATCAGCGGTGAATCCGTCGTTCTGCAGACGATCGATAATCGCATGCGGGCGTTGTCGATCTACGACGGGCGGGAACTCTGGGTCATAGAACAGTCTACGCCGGCGCTGACGATGCGCGGATCCGCAGATCCTGTCCTGATCGGCAACACGGCGATCGGTGGTTTTGACAACGGCCGCCTGGTCGCCGCCAACTTGATCGGCGGCGACATTGTCTGGGAATCCATGCTGTCACCGCCCAAAGGTCGTTCCGATCTTGATCGCCTGTCCGACGTAGATGGCTCAATCGGGGTCGTCGGCCAGGACCTGTATGCGGCGGGCTACCGGGGGCGCATCGCGGCGGTGGCTGCCGAGTCCGGACAGGTTCTCTGGAATCGTGAAATTTCATCCTATGAGGGCGTATCCGCGGATTGGAACAGTGTCTATACGGCAACTGCCGATGGCGAGGTCGTCGCATTGTCCAGGCGGGATGGCATCGAAACCTGGCGCAATAACGACCTGCTGCGCCGCGAGCCGACGCTGCCGGTCCCGTTTCATACGACGGTCGCCGTCGGCGACCTTGAGGGCTACGTGCACTTCTTCAGCAATCTGAACGGCAACGCCGTTGCCCGCGTCAAGCTGGGGAATTCCGCGATTACTGCTGCCCCTGTGGTCGTCGCGAACCGGCTGTACGTACAGAGTGATTCCGGCAATATCGCCGCCTACGAAGTTGTCGAGGATCGGCCGAAACGCCAGGCTCCCGACACCGCAGCCGACGAATCCTGACCGGTCGCGGTGAAGGTGCAAGATCATGCTTCCTGTCATCGCCCTGATCGGCCGGCCCAATGTCGGAAAATCGACCTTATTCAATCGGCTTACGCGCTCGCGTGATGCACTCGTTGCCGACTATCCCGGCCTGACCCGAGACCGCCAATACGGATTTGGCAAGCTTGGCCCAATTCCCTATCTCGTTATCGACACGGGCGGCGTTGCCGGTGGTGAGGTCGGCATTCAGGAAGCGATGGTCGGGCAGAGCGTGCGCGCCCTGCAGGAGGCCGATGCCGCGATCATAATGGTCGACGGCCGCAGCGGACTAACGGCAGCCGACGAGCACGTCGCTTCGCTTGCACGAAAGCACGCCAGGAAGACCTGGTTGGCGGTCAACAAGGCCGAAGGTCTAGACGCCGACCTCGCAAGCGGTGAATTTCACGGTCTTGGTCTCGGCGAGCCCATAGCCGTTTCTGCGGCGCATGGCGATCGCATTGCCGCGCTGATGGATGCGGTACTCAGCGACTTCGAGGCAGACAGTCCGGATGATGACGTTGACGACGACGACAAAGAGCTCCGTATTGCGGTCATTGGGCGGCCCAACGTTGGCAAGTCAACGCTGGCGAACCGCCTGCTCGGTGAAGAGCGGCTCGTCGTCTTCGATCAGCCCGGCACCACACGGGACAGCGTTGCTGTGCCTTTCGAGCGCAACGATCGCAAGTATCTGCTGATCGACACGGCCGGCATCCGCCGCAAAGCCAGGGTTCATGAGGCGATTGAAAAATTCAGCATCATCAAGGCACTGCAGGCGATCGAGAAAGCGCAGGTAGTCATCGCCGTGCTCGATGCACAGGATGGCGTGACCGAGCAGGATGTAAGCGCATCCGCGATGAGCTGGATCGCCGTCTGCCGTTCCTGGACTTCGCGGAGCGAATCACGATTTCGGCACTGCACGGCACGGCGGTCGGGGACCTCTTGCCGGCCGTCGAGCGCGCGTTTCGGGCCGCCAACAGTGATCTGACGACCTCAGAACTCACGCGAGAACTGGAAAGCGCCGTCATGGAGCACGCGCCGCCGCTGGTGCGTGGCAGGCGCATTCGACTGCGGTACGCACACCAGGGCGGCCGCAATCCGCCCGTCATTGTGATTCACGGCAACCAGACCGAGAAGTTGCCTGAAGCCTACCGACGCTACCTGATCAACCGCTTCCGCAAGGTTTTCAAGCTCAAAGGCACTCCGGTGCGGCTGTCGTTCAAGACCGGCAAGAACCCGTTCAAGGGCAAGCGCAACAAGCTGACGCCGCGACAGGAACGCAGCCGCAAGCGATTGATGAAGCGCGTCAAGAAGTAACGGCAGCGTTATACTTAGGTCGCAACAAGGAACCCGTTATGACTTTGGCAAGAAAAAGCGTCACGTTCGAAGGTCAGTTTCGCATGCACAGGGCGGGCTCGATCGAGTCGCCGACACTCGCATACGAAACGTGGGGCGAACTCAACGCTGCGAAAGACAACGCCATCCTCATATTCACGGGACTGTCGCCCTCAGCCCATGCCGCGTCATGCGCCGAAGACCCGACGCCGGGATGGTGGGAAGAAATGATCGGCTCGGGATTGCCGCTCGACACCGATCGCTTTTTCGTTATTTGCGTCAATTCCCTGGGCAGCTGTTTTGGTTCCACAGGGCCGGCTTCGGTCAACCCGGAGACGGGGGAGCTGTATCGCTTGAAATTTCCCGTGCTGACGCTGGAAGATATCGCCGAGTCCACCTGGCTGGTCGTCAAGAATCTTGGTATCGAGCAGCTGCATTCAGTCGTAGGTTGCTCGATGGGTGGTATGACCGGTCTCGCGCTGTGCGTGCGCCACCCGGAGTCAACGCGATCGTTTGTATCGATCTCGTCGGCCACTCGCGCGATGCCGTTCTCGATCGCCGTGCGTTCGCTGCAGCGGGAGTTGATTCGCTCCGACCCGAAATGGAAGAAAGGCAATTACAAGGTTGGCAAATCGCCGATCATGGGCCAGCGGTTGGCGCGCAAGCTCGGCATGATTACCTACCGCTCGGCCGAGGAGTGGGCGCAGCGATTCGGGCGTGAACGCTCGACGACTCACGCCCGCATCGAAGACATGTTCGTGGCTGAGTTCGCGGTTGAGTCGTACCTGGAAAATCACGCGAACAAATTCACAGGCACTTTCGACCCCAACTGTTACCTGTATCTGTCACACGCCTCGGATCTGTTTGACCTGGCCGAGTACGGCGGCGCATTGAAGTCGGGATTCAAGCGTCTGAATCTCGAACGAGTGCTGGTTATCGGTGTACGAACGGACATTCTGTTTCCGATTGTGCAGCAGCGCGAACTGGCGGCAGGATTTTCTGAAGTTTGCAGGGACACGCAGTTTACGGAGCTTGACTGCATTCGCGGCCATGATTCGTTTCTTGTGGAAATGGACGCGTTCCGGCCTGTGATTTGCGAATTTTTCGACGCGTGCCCGCCGCTTACAGCTGTGGCAGCAGAATAGCCGGATCCACGGCCGTGCCATTCAGGTAGCTCCCGAAGTGCAGATGCGGGCCTGTGACCCGTCCCGTGGCGCCGACGGCGCCGATCACTTCGCCGGCACTGACCGCCTGACCTTCCTCGACAGCGATGTCGCTCAGGTGGCAGTAAAGCGTCACGAATCCCTGGCCATGATCGATGATCACGGTATTACCGTTGAAGAAGAACTCGCCCGTTGCCGTGATGACACCGGCGCGAGGCGCAATGATGGGCGTCCCTTCATTCGCCGCGATGTCCATGCCTTTGTGCGGGGAGCGAGGCTGCTCGTTGAAAAAACGCCGCAAACCGAAACTGGAGCTTCGCGGCCCATCGACCGGCGTTTCCAGCTCGATGCCGGCGGCGGTCGTTATCCGGAAGCGACCTAATGCGGCGTCGATGATCTTGCGCTCACGGGCAATACGGTCAAGCTGCGCCTGATCCGGCGTGACGTAGCTCTTGTTCTTTACTGTCAGTCGCTGCTCGCGATAAGCATGCGGCACGATCTCGATTGAAATAGTGTTGTCGCCAACGCGTATGGACAGTCCGCCGGACTTCGTATCCAGGGGGATGCCGACAACAGCGTGCCAGCGATCGTTCCTGGACATCATTAGCAGCGGCTTATCCTGGAATGAAACGGGCGGTGGCGGCTGATCCGCGCTGCCGACGTCGACGATTGCTATCCCGCCGGGCCACGGCGAGTGCTCCGGCAGCGCGAAAGCCATTTCGGCGAGCATGAGCAGCGATACCAACGCCCAGCGAAGCAATGCGCGATATTGCCTAGTCATGGTCAATGACCTTCTTGACGGTCGCAACAAGTTCACCTTGCGACAGTCGTGCGCGGATTTCTTCACCGCGACTGACATCCCGGGCGCGCAGCAGCACTTTGTTGCTGCTCGCCTCGGAAACAATCGCATAACCTCGGTCGAGTGTGGCGAGTGGGCTGACTGAATGCAGCGCACGGCCGAGCAGGGCGGCGCGATGGTCGGCCGTCGACACACTGTTGCGGGTGGCCGTAGCCAGCCGCTGCCTGAGTTCCGTGAGACGGCCAATGGTGCGTTGCACGGCAATGGCGGGCGATAGTTGCACGAGATCAGCGCGAATGACCTGCAGCCGATTGCCTTCTTCGAGCAGTCGCTGGCGCAAGGCGGAGGCAAGTCGCCCGCGGTTTTCGCGCAGCGCGTCGTGCTGGCGGCGCAGCGTCGTGGCGGGACTGGCGGCTAATAGCCGGCGCCCGAGCCAGTCCATTTTCTGGGCGCGATCTTCCACGGCCCGCTGGCCGATCCGGCCCATTCGTATGGCCAGCGTTGCAATGCGGCGCTGCCAGTCATGCTGGCTTGGGACGATGATTTCGGCCGCGCCGGACGGCGTGGGCGCTCGCACGTCAGCGACAAAGTCGGCAATCGTGAAATCGACCTCATGCCCGACAGCGCTGATGACGGGCAGCGGACAATCTGCGATAGCGCGGGCGAGCTGTTCATCGTTGAACGCCCACAGGTCCTCCAGTGATCCGCCGCCTCTGCTGATAATCAGTACGTCGCACTCGTCACGGCGCACTGCAGTTGCGAGGGCATCGATCAGCTCGCGCGGTGCCGCATCGCCCTGCACAGCGGCCGGATAAATAACCACAGGTACGGCTGGAAAGCGCCGGCCCAGCACGCTCAAAATGTCGCGAATTGCCGCACCGCTTGGTGATGTGATGATGCCGATGCGATCGGGCAGGGTGGGCAAGGCCTGTTTTCGATCCTCGTCGAAAAGGCCTTCGTCCAGCAATTTCTTTTTCAATGCCTCGAAGCGGCGCTTCAGAACGCCTTCGCCGGCGGGCTCCATTTGCTCAACGATGAGCTGGTAGTTACCGCGTGCCTCGTAAATACTGACGCGGCCGTATGCGAGCACATGATCGCCATTCTTGAAAGCAATGGCGGGTCCCCGCTGTCGCTGGCGAAACCAGGCGGCGCTGACCTGGGCGCTGTCGTCCTTGAGACTGAAGTAGATGTGCCCGGACGCGGGCCGCGAGAGGTTCGATATTTCTCCCTCGACCCAGAGGCGGGCGATGCCCTGTTCGAGCAGCGTTTTGACGCGCCGGTTGAGCTGGCTGACGGAGATGGCGGCTTCG
>CAMYLB010000285.1 GCA_947259145.1 uncultured Woeseiaceae bacterium | reverse complement strand
ATGGATGTTGGCGAGTATTTCGAACTCGACTCTGTAAACATCAAAATTGATGGCAAGGAAGTCGCCAACTACCTGTACACATCACGCGAAGCGGATGCATTGATTCGTGGCGGCGTTCATCGCGTACACATGGCTAACCTGAAAACCGGCGATCACGAACTCATCGCGATCTTCACGGGCAAAGGTCCCCATGTTCGCGACTACCGTCGCGGTGCAACCATGACCTTTGACAAGGGTATCGGTGCGAAGTATCTCGAGCTCGAAATCACCGACCGCGTCAGGAAGCAGCAGCCGGAATTTGTCATCAAGGAATGGGAGTGACCTTTGCATCCAGGTCGCTCACTACTTAAGTGCCTCTGCTTGTGGCTGGCGCTCCAGGCGCCGACGCAAGCCGTTCAGGCAGCAGACGATGGTCGCGATCCGATCGTCGTGCAGGACCCGCACTATGGCGAGGTCCTTTTCTACTTCTATCAGGAAGACTATTTCCCGGCGATCGTTCGCCTGCTCGCAGCAAAAGAACAGCAGCAGCTCGACGATCATAGTGATGAAGCCGAGCTACTTCTCGGTGGCATGTATCTTTCCTATGGCCACCACCTCGAGGCCGCTGAGATCTTCGAGCGCCTGTTAGCAGACAACGTTGCCCCCGATATTCGCGATCGCACCTGGTTCTTCCTTGCCAAGATCTGGTACCAGCGCGGTTATCTTGACAAATCTCGTGCAGCACTGGGCTATATCGAACGGGAGCTTCCGAAGAACCTGCAGCGCGAAGCACTGATGCTGGAGGCGCAGATTCTGATCGATGCGGGTGACTACGATGCCGCGATCGCCAGGCTACAGAACTGGAAAGGTAAGACCGAGTGGGCGAGGTACGCCAAGTTCAACCTCGGCGTAGCGCTGGTCCGCCTGGGTCGTGTTGATGAAGCAGCGGGGCTGCTTGACGACCTTGGCGGCCTGAACCCCTACAACAATGAACTCGCGTCGTTGCGTGACAAGGCGAACCTCGCGCTCGGATATGCTCTGTTGCAGGACGGCCAGGCCCAGGCAGCCAAAGCACCGCTGCAGCGCGTTCGGCTTGAAGGTCCTTTTTCGAACAAGGCCCTGCTGGGCGTCGGCTGGGCCGATGCTGAGATCGAAAACTATCAGCGAGCGCTGGTGCCGTGGATGGAGTTGCGCAGCCGCAACCTGCTCGATTCGGCGGTTCAGGAATCCATGCTGGCAATACCGTATGCCATGGCAAAACTCGATTCCATCAGCCAGGCGTCCGACCATTACCTGAATGCAATCGAAGCGTTTTATGAAGAGACCAATCGTCTCGACCGGACGATTCAGCACATCGAATCCGGCCTGTTCTTCGATGATTTTATCGAGGACGATCCGCTCGACAGCGCAGGCTGGTATTGGCGCATGGAGGAACTGCCCGAGGGTCTGGAAGCGCGGTACCTGTTTCACCTCCTGGCGACACATGAATTCCAGGAAGGTCTCAAGAATTACCGCGACCTGAGTTACCTGTATCGGAATCTCGACGAGTGGCAGCTTAACGTCGGCGTGTACGGCAACATGCTCGAAACGCGCAAGGAGGCCTACGCTTTGCGTTTGCCACGCGTTGAGGATGCGCTGGGGCGCGCCGATCTGGATGGCATGGTGAGTCGCAAGCTCGAATTTGATTCGACGCTGAACAACATCGAAGAGAGCCATGACTGGCTGGCGCTTGCGACCCAAGCCGAATTCGAAATGTGGGGCGAAATTACGGGTCTCGAAAACACTCCGGCCTTGCGTGCTGACATTCCCGAGGCGGAAGAAGTGCGCGACAAGATCCACCTGCTGAAAGGTGTATTGCAGTGGAACCTCGAACGCGACTTCGGCGACCGCTTGTGGCGCATTCGCCGCAATCTTCGCCAGTCTGGCGAAGCCCTGGTAGCGACGCAGCGTTCACGACGTCAAATAGACGAAACGATGCGCCTCGAACCGCTGCGCTTCGATGAACTCAGCAATCGCGTTTACGGTTTGGCACCGCGAATTGAAAGTACCAAGATGCGTGTCGAAGACTCGCTTTCCAAGCAGCGCGCTTTCCTGCAATCGATCGCCGTCGGCGAGCTTCAAGCGCAGAAACAGAGGCTTGATATCTACACTGTGCAGGCGCGGTTTGCCCTCGCCGCAATTTACGACATTGCGGCAACAGTCGGGGATGCGTCGGAATGAAAATGCATCACTACCTGCTGCTGTTACTGCTTGCTTTAGTGCTCGCGGCGCCATCCGCGAACGCGGGCGTGAAGAAGAAAGACACGATCAAAAGCCTTGAGAAGAAAACGGTTCAGATTCGACCCGGGAACGTCATTCTCGACAGCTCCGATCTCGCGCGCGACAATTATCGGGCGTTTCTTGATCTTGTGTCGGACGATCCGGAACTGCGTGCCGAAGCCATGCGCCGCCTGGGTGACCTGGAACTCGAGGCCACCGAGGCAGATCAGCTTACCGACAATATCGAATCACTGGATTCGACGGGCTACGATAATGCTGTTGGCCTCTATCAACAGTTGCTTGAGGCCTATCCGGACTACCGACGCAACGATACCGTGCTGTACCAGTTGGCCCGTGCTTATGAGATTGGTGGCCGCACAGATGAAGCACTCGAAGTGCTTAATGAGCTTGTGACCAAGTTTCCGGATACAGCATTGATTGACGAAGTGCAGTTCCGTCGCGGTGAGATGCTCTTTCTGCGCAAAAATTACAACGATGCGGAGGCCGCCTACCAGGACGTCAGAAAATACGGCGAAGAGTCGCGCTTCTTTGAGCAGTCGTTGTACAAGCTCGGCTGGTCGCAGTTCAAATTGGCATGGCACGAGGATAGCCTTGAACCGTTCTTTGAACTGCTTGATCGTAAAATCAAAGGCGTTGACGTTGGGGAGGGTGAGGAGAGACTTGCCAGTTTAAAGCGGGCTGAACGCGAGCTTGTTGAAGATACCTTCCGCGTCCTGAGCATCAGCTTTTCTTACATGGAAGGCGCCGACAGCATTGACACTTTTCTCCAGGCGCGCCAGAACCCCGCATACAGTTACGTGATCTACAGCAACCTGGGTGACCTGTACCTCGAGAAAGAACGCTATGTCGACGCGGCTGAAACCTATCAGGCGTTCGTAGAGCAGGATCCGTTTCATCCGAAGGCGCCGATACTGCAGGTCGAGGTCATCGAGGCTTACAAGCAGGGCGGCAGCCTGGTGCTTGAAGGCAAGAAAGGCTTTGTCGAACGTTACGGCATGGACGGGGAATTCTGGGTTCGCAATCCGCCCGAGGACAACCAGGCGGTTGCTGCGTACCTGAAGAGCAACCTCAACGATCTGGCGCAGTATTATCATGCTGAAGCGCAGCGTGATGGCAAGAAGAGCGACTACCAGGAAGCCGCCAACTGGTACCGCAAATACCTGGCGTATTTCCCGGGTGAACCGGATAGCGCGAACACCAATTTCCTTCTGGCCGAAATTCTGTTCGAGAGCGAAGACTTCGGGGCTGCGACGGCCGAGTACGAGCGCACCGCCTACGGCTACATTGATCACGGCAAGTCGGCTGAGGCCGGCTACGCGGCGATTCTTTCCTATCGGGAGCATGAAAAGTCGCTGGCTGGCGCCGCAAAAGACGACTGGCACAAGAAGTACCTCGACAGCGGTTTGAAGTTTGCTGACACTTATCCCGATCACCCGGAGTCGGGCGCCGTGTTAACCACTGTGGCCGAAGACCTTTTTGCACAGAATCAGTTTGATCTCGCGATCGCAGTAGGCCAGACGGTAGTCGCCAAGCAGCCGCCGGTGGAGCCAAAGCTGGCGCGTACGGCCTGGACCGTCATTGCCCATTCGCAGTTTGATCTGCAGAATTTCACTGCGGCCGAGGCCGCCTACTACAGTTTGCGGAGCTTCACCCCGGCTGACGACATGACGGCCGGTCAACAGATTAAGGACCGAATCGCTTCGTCGATTTACAAGCAAGGTGAAAAGGCGCGTGATGCCGGCGATCTCGAGACTGCAGTCACACACTTTACCCGCCTCGGCCAGGTGGTTCCGGATTCCGATATTCGCGCCACCGCTGAATACGATGCGGCCGCGGCGCTGATTAATCTGCAGGCCTGGGATCGTGCGTCCGGTGTACTTGAGAAATTCCGCAGCGATTATCCGGACAGCGAATTCACTGACGATGTGTCCCAGAAGCTTGCAGTTACTTATCTTGAGTCGGGCCAGTCAGACCAGGCGGCGGCTGAGTTTGAGCGTATTTCCAGGGCAGAATCGAGTACCGACGATGTCCGTCGTGAAGCGCTCTGGAAGGCGTCCGAGCTTTACAAAAAGAGCGGTACGCTTTCCAGCGAGCAGCGAGTGCTGAATGACATCGTTCTTCGTTACCCGAACCCGCTTGCGGAGTCTGTAGAGGCGCGTTATCGCCTGCTCGAGATTGCACGGCAGACCGGCAACGAGCAGGAACGTCTTGCAAGACTTAATGAGCTCGTACAGGTCGACGCAATGGCCGGCGCACAGCGGACGGATCGCACACGTTTCCTGGCTGCAACAGCTTCTTTGGAGCTTGCAGGTCCGGTACGCGAGCGTTTCGTGGTCGTGAAACTGGCACAGCCGCTGGCCAGCAGTCTCAAGCTCAAGAAATCGCTGATGGAAGAAGTTATCGCTGCTTATACCGGTGCCGCGGACTACGGGGTCGCGGAAGTGACCACGGCGGCGACATTTCGCCTGGGCGAGGTTTACGAACAGTTCAGTTCAGATCTGATGGATTCAGACAGACCGGCCGACCTCGACGCCGATGCGCTCGAGCAATACGAACTGCTCCTCGAAGAACAGGCCTTCCCGTTCGAGGAAAAAGCGATCGACCTGTATAAGGCGAACGCAAACAGGGCCCCGGATGGCGTTTATGACGAATGGGTGCGCCAGAGTTTCGAACGACTGGCCGGCCTGATGCCGGCGCGATACGCGAAAAAGGAGCGCAGCGAAGATGTTGTTACAGCGCTTTACTAATAACATGCGGGTCTTGATGCCCCTCTTGGCACTGCTGGTGCTCGCGGGCTGTGCAAGCCGTGGTCCGGCGAAATCACCGGATTCGACGGTGGCGTCAAGTCAAGGCGACGTTGCGAAAGGCGGCCAGCCGGAACTGGCAATCCCGCCGCAGGTCCGGACGCTTTACGAGCAGGCAGCTTCGGCTATGGCGGCCGGCGATTTCGTCGACGCCGAGCTCCGATTCAAGGAGTTCCTGCTGCAGTACCCGAATTACCCGGGTGCCTATGTCAACCTGGCCATCATTCACGCCAATAATGAGAATAATGCGGCCGCAAGGTCCGCTTTGGACGCTGCATTGACGATAAATCCCAGTCATCCCGCGGCTTTGAACCAGCTGGGCATGCTACTTCGCAGAAATGGCAATTTTCTCGAGGCAGAAGCTGCTTATTTGAAAGCCGTCACAGTCAAGCCCGACTACGCCTTGGCACACTACAACCTGGGAGTCCTGAATGAGCTGTACCTGCAGCGCCTCGATGTGGCACTGCAGCATTTCGAGGCTTACCAGGCGCTTGTCGGTGAAGACAAGCAGGTTGAGAAATGGATTGCGGATCTGAGACGCCGCGTAGCGGCGAATCAGCGCACGGCAAACGTGGCGGATTGATGGACATGGGTACTGGAAAAACCAGTGTATTCGGCGCCGGATTCATGCTCGCCATGCTGTTGGCAGCGTTTGCCACTTTTGCTCAGGAAACGACATCGGACGAAGATTTGATGCCTGCTGTCGACACCTCGTCATTGGAACAGGAAGAGTTGCGCGAGACGCAGGACATCACGCGACAAACAACAGGCAGCCGGGTGATGGACTCGATTGAACTGGGGCGCACCGAAATTACGGGCAACCAGGAACTGCCAAAGGTGCTGTACATCGTGCCCTGGAAGAAATCGGATCCCGGCGACTTGATGGGCAAGCCGGTAAACACTCTGCTCGATGAGGTGCTTGCACCGATCGACAGGGAAGAATTCATACGGCAGGTCGACTACTACGGCGACCTGTACGGCGAAGACGAACAAGAGTAGGAGTGGCTCTTAGCCTCGACTGTCTTGTAAAGCGCGGCTTATGCCGCAAACAATTCTGTTTTTAGAGGAGCAGACAAATGAGCACTATCGTGCGGTTTTTTCAGGATGGCGGTGCATTTATGTACCCAATCCTGTTTGTATTTGCAGTCGGCGCCGCGATCGCGATCGAGCGCTGGATGTACCTGACTGTGTCGGGTGCAAGCAATCGTTCTTTGTGGAAAAAGATCGTGCCTTTTCTTAAGGCCGGTAATTTCCAGGAAGCTGCTGCGCTCACTTCGAAATCAAAGGCGGCCATTGGCTCGATTCTGACTTACGGTTTGTACCGTGTTAAGTCAGCGCGTCGTCGCGACGATATCGAGAAGGCGATGGAAGAAAGCCTGATGGAAGTATTGCCGAGGTTGGAAAAGCGCACGCATTATATTGCGACGCTTGCGAACGTGGCGACGCTTCTTGGCCTTTTGGGCACGATTATCGGCCTGATCAACGCCTTCACTGCCGTATCGAACGCAAATCCGGCAGACAAGGCAGACATGCTGTCCGCCAGTATCTCGGTTGCGATGAATACCACGGCATTTGGTTTGATGGCCGCTATTCCATTGCTGCTCGTGCATGCCTTGCTGCAGACGAAGACAAACGGTCTTGTCGACAGCCTTGAGATGGCGAGTGTCAAATTCCTCAATGCCGTGACCGAACGTCAACTGAAGACTTCCGGAGCGTAGGGCATGATCCGTAGCCGAAGAAGAGGCGGCACTCATTATCGTAATGATGCGGCCGAACTCAACATTACGGCGTTCATGAACCTGATGGTGATTCTGGTTCCGTTCCTGCTGATAACCGCGGTGTTCTCGCGATTGGCGATTCTCGAATTGAATCTGCCAGGCTCCTCTACTGAGCCCGTGGACCCGCAGGAACAGGTATTTCAACTGGAAGTC
>CAMYLB010000284.1 GCA_947259145.1 uncultured Woeseiaceae bacterium | reverse complement strand
GGCCAGCGACGCCACTGCACGCCGTAGATGGGACCGAGGTCACCGTTTTCGTCGGCCCAGTCGTCCCAGATCGAAACGCCGTTTTCCTTGAGATAAGCAATGTTGCTGTCGCCACTGAGGAACCACAGCAACTCATGAATAATCGACCGCAGATGCAGTTTCTTGGTCGTGACCAGCGGAAAGCCCTCGTTGAGGTCGAAGCGCATCTGGTGGCCAAAAATGGCACGGGTTCCGGTGCCCGTGCGATCTTCCTTCAGCGTGCCTGTGTCGCGCACCAGCCGCATCATGTCGAGGTACTGCTGCATGTCAGGCCTTTTTCCCGGCCGAACGGTAGGCAATGACCAGCAGAGCGGCGCCGGCTGCGACCATCGGCAGGCTCAGGACCTGGCCCATGGTTACCCAGCCCAGCGCCAGGTAGCCCGGGTGTGCGTCCGGAACCCTGTAGAACTCGATAATGAAGCGGAATAAGCCGTACAGCAGCAGGAACATGCCGGAAGCGGCCAGGTAGGGCCGCGGTTTCGCCGTGTAGATCCAGAGAATTGCAAACAGCAGGAATCCCTCCAGGATGGCTTCGTACAGCTGCGAAGGATGCAGTACCTGGCCGTTAACCAAAAATCCCCAGGGCACATCCGTCGGCTTGCCCCAGAGCTCGCCGTTGATGAAATTGCCGATGCGGCCGAAGCCGAGCCCCAGCGGCGCAACCGGCGCGACAAAGTCCGTCATGCGCCAGATCGAGTGGCCGAGCTTACGGCCGTACAACCACATTGCGATCATTACGCCGGCCAGCCCGCCGTGGAACGACATGCCGCCCTCTGTAATCCTGAACAGGTAAAAAGGATCGCTCGTGAGCTGGCTCCAGCCGTAGACGAGCGCGTAACCGACGCGCCCACCGACGATAACGCCCAGCATGCCGTAGAAGATCAGGTCGTCGACCTGCTCCGCGTTGATCGGCGAATCGCTGCGTTTGCATCGCCGCCGGGCGAGCCACCACGCGAACAGGAAGCCAATGACGTACATCAGGCCGTACCAGCGAATTTTGACAAACCCGATCGAAAATATTACCGGGTCGATCTCAGGGTAGGTCAGCATGGAATCCCGCTCGGAATTGATACAAGACGGGTATCATAGTCAGTTTCAGCAACGCGTCATAGTGGCGATCGCCACGAGGAAACCATGTCCAACCGTCTTGCCCGGGAAACCAGTCCCTACCTGCAACAACACGCCGACAATCCGGTTGACTGGTATCCGTGGGGTGAAGAAGCCTTCCAGGTAGCGCGTGAGACCGGCAAACCCGTGCTGCTGTCGGTCGGCTATTCGGCCTGCCACTGGTGCCACGTCATGGCACACGAATCCTTCGAGGACGCAGCAACCGCCGCGCTCATGAACGAGCTGTTCGTCAACATCAAGGTCGATCGCGAGGAGCGCCCCGACGTCGACAAGATCTATCAGACCGCGCATCAGCTGTTGACACAGCGCGGTGGCGGATGGCCGCTCACAATGTTTCTCGACGGTGAGGACCAGCGGCCGTTCTTCGGTGGCACCTATTTCCCGAAAGAAGCGCGTTACGGCATGCCGGCGTTCGGTGAGCTACTAACAAATATCGCCAGCTATTACACCGATAAGCGCGATGAGGTCCGCTCGCAGAGCGCAAGATTGCTCGAGGTATTCACGAAGCTGGACCCGGCACCTGCCGAGCCCGATGCCGCATTGGATGCCGCCCCACTCGCCGTCGCGCGCAACACGTTCGAGCAAACCTTCGATCGCGACTACGGCGGATTCGGGTCCGCTCCCAAGTTTCCGCATCCGACGACGATCGACCGACTGCTGCGGCACTGGCGTGCCAGCGCAAACGACCCCGAGCCCGATATCGAAGCGCTGTTTATGGCAACGTTGACGCTGACGCGGATGGCGGATGGCGGCATCATTTTCGATCACGTTGGCGGCGGCTTTTGTCGCTATTCCGTAGATCGATACTGGCAGATCCCGCATTTCGAAAAAATGCTGTACGACAACGGCCCGCTACTCGCGCTTTACGCGCAGGCCGCGCTCGCGACCGGCGATACACTGTTTGCCGATGCGGCCAACGCGACGGCGGAGTGGATGCTCGTCGACATGCAGGCCGATAATGGCGGCTTTTTCGCCACGCGGGATGCGGATTCCGAAGGTTATGAGGGTATTTACTACCTGTGGCGCCCGGAACAGGTGCGTGAACTGCTCGGCGACGACTACGAGGCTTTCGCGCGACGCTTCGGCTTGAACGGGGATGCCAACTTCGAGGGTCAGTGGCACCTGACGGTGCGCGAATCGATAGGCGAGATTGCGGCTGCAACCGGACGCAAGGAAAAGGATGTCCTGTCAGCAATCGACGCTGCGAAAAAGACGCTGCTGCACGAACGATTGAAACGCGTCGCTCCCGGCCGCGATGAAAAGCAGCTGACGTCGTGGAATGCGCTCGCGATTCGCGGCCTCGCGATTGCAGGCCGCACCCTTGATCGTCCGGATCTGATCGAAGCCGCGGTACGTGCTACTCAGTTTCTAGGCAACACATTATTCGTTACAAGGACGGCGAGGCGCGTTTTGCCGCGTATCTCGATGATCATGCGTTCCTGCTCGACGCCCTGCTCGAATTGCTGCAAGCACGCTGGGATACGGCACATCTCGAATTTGCCGTGCAAATTGCCGAGCTGATGCTGGCGCGCTTCGAAGATCGTGAAGGGGGCGCGTTCTTTTTCACCGCCGACGATCACGAAACACTGATCCATCGTCCAAAACCACTGGCCGACGAAGCAGTGCCGTCCGGTAACGGCATCGCCGCATTTGCGCTACAACGACTGGGGTTCCTGCTGGGCGAAACGCGCTACCTCGATGCTGCTGAAAGAACGCTGCGCGCAAGCTGGCAGGCTATTAGTGAATATCCGCATGGCCACGTCAGCCTGCTAAGTGCGCTTGAGGAATACCTTGTTCACCCGGAGATCATTGTTATTCGGGGAGACTCCGCCGAGATTGCACGGTGGCAGCATACCGCTGCCAGGCTGTATGCGCCGCGGCGGCTTGTGTTCGGCATTAGCCCGGATGCTGTCGACCTGCCCGGGGCTCTGGCGGATCGCACGGCGATCGATGGTGAGACCGTTGCCTATCGCTGCCTCGGCACGCATTGCGAAATGCCCGTCACGACCTGGGAGGCACTCGCAGCACAGCTCAGCGGCGAATAAGCCGATACATGCAGCGCTGAGGACGTGCACCGGGGCCTTCGATTATGAGCCGAAGCCGGTCCGCCGCCAGCCGTCTTCGGTCCGCCTGATTTCGTAAGCGGGCCAGTACTGGTTATCGAGCTTGAGCGTGATGACCTCGGCAGTACCGTTCCATGTCAGGGTTTTTAGCCGCACGGACTCGCGATGCTTGATGTCTTTCACGGCATCGATGAACGCCTGCAAATCCGGCGTCGGCGTTTCGTTGACCTCGACGACTCTGCGGCCGGCCCAGAGACCGTAGCGAGTCGAAGGCGAGCCATAGCTGAAGTAGGCAACGTACACACCGTCGGTATCGACGCCACGCTGCGCCGCCATGGCACGATGCGGATTCTGCAGCAGCGCTCCCGCCCAGGAGATTGCCCTGTCGATTCCAAGACCGTCTAGCGCTGCCGTTTGCACGGCAATTTCAAGTGCCGTGTCGTTGCGCCAGACAGTGACCAGAACTTCGGGTTTTTGCACGGCTTTTTCGAGCGCCCGGTAAGAGGTGACGACGTTGCCATCAATGGCCAGAATCATGTCGCCATTTTTGAGCAGCTTGGCGGCAGGCGTGCCAGCGACCAGCCGGGTGATGCTCAGCGCCCGCCTGCGCACCGGGTTGTTTTCTTCCAGCCGGGCCACCCACTCTTCGTCGACACCCATCTTGCGCGCCGCGAATAGCGGCGCGTATACGAACTCCGCTTCAAGTGAATAAAACGGCCTGCCTTCTCTGACTGTTTCAACGAAAGTCCTGACGACTTCGCTGCCGACACCACGATTGAGCTGTGCCACGTCCCCGCCCGAATGCAACATGAAGCTCGACCAGCTCGCGGCCACACGCCCTTTCTTGTCGACGAGTACGCCGTCCACGTCGTTCGGCGCATTTACCAGCGAGATGCCCTCAATGTTCGAGTCGCGGAATCGCAAGGTTCGCGACAGCGGCAATAGCAGCGGGTCGACCGACGACACGGTGCTTTTCTGATGGACCAGCTGATGATCGGCCTTGATACCGACGACCCAGACATCGTCCCCTGGCCGCAGCGTGGACGTATTAAACGTCGCCTCTTTAACGGGCGTCGTGCCAATGCTCTTCGGGTCATACGACACAATTGCAAAATTGTGCAGCGGGTGCAGCTGCTCGATTTTCCCGGCAACTTCCAACGATCCGGCGAATGTCACAGTGACGTCACCGATGGCTATCGGTACGGTATTGCGGTCGACGAGAACATAGCCGCGTTCCTTGTCGACGATGAGTCCGGTACCGTAATAGTGGCGCTCGGATACGCCGGACAGCGTGTACGGCAAATCGAAATTCACGACGACCAGCGACGGCGCTATTGCCCTGACTATGGGGTCGTTGTATTTGGTCAGGCGAGTGCTGCTGACCTCGACTGGCTCAGGTGCGGGCCCGTCCGCGAGATCGCGGCACGGCCAGAATCCCAGCACATCATCCCGCTTGCAGCGCCGCGTCGGAAACCAGGTGCGATCCATTTCCAGCAGGCGAACAATAGAGTTTTGCGGATTTTCCATCGTAACGTAGCGCACACGCGCGCGCTCCCCTTCGGCCAGCCCGTCAAGCACTGCCTCGAAATCATCAAGATCACGTACGTCTTCGCCGTCAACCTCAACAATGACTGCGCCACGCGGAATCGCCGCTTTTGACAGAATGTAGCCCGGATTAGCCACATACACACCGTCGGCAGCACGATTGTAATGTCGCGCTTGCTGGTACGACAGCCTGTTTACAATCGAGTCACCGAACTCAAGATACTCGTCGGGCGTTATCGCATGCAGGTCATCAACACGCACTTTGGCAATGATCTGCCTGCCGCCGCGCTCCAGTTCGATATCGATTTCCTCACCGACGTGACTGTCCAGGATAGCTTCCAGCGGCACGAACTTCGTTATGAGTTCACCGTTTATGCGGATCAATATGTCGCCGGGCGCGAGCTCGCGCGCCGCCGGCGAATCCGGAATGACCTGATCCACCACCAGCATCCCGGTTTGCTTCGGAAACGAGGAACGAGCGAGGTGCTCCGAATCTGCAGTCAAACCAAGCCGTAGCAATTCATCATAAGCCTTGCTTTGGAAAGTCGTCTGCAGCGTGCCGCGCGAAACGGGCAGGCCGCGCTGCAGTTCTTTCAACGCGCGATCGATCCTGTCGAGCGGCAAGAAGAAGCTGCTGGCCGCAGAGCTGTTCGCACCAGCATTCAGTGCGACAACCCGACCGTCAATGCTGACGACCGGCGAACCCGATGAACCCCCGGATGTACCTGACGCGGCCTGCAGGTAAAACGTGTTGAAGTCGTTGTACTTGCCGCGGCCGTATTCCGGCGCTTCGCGATCCAGGCGAGCGATCGTGCCAGCGAGTATCGAGAGCTTCTCACCGGCATCGTTACCCACGACGCGAATCTCCTTGCCAATCCCCGCTCCGTTCGGGTCGAGCGGCAGCTCCGCGGGCTTTATGTAACGCAGCGCCGCGGGATCATAGCGAAAAAAACCAAAATCATGCACCGGATCCCGGTACACCGGCGTGAGGCGCACCTCCTCATTGTTGCGGAACACGGCCTCGGCGATGACCGGTCCGGGTGTCACGACATGACGGTTGGTGAGGATGAGACCGCGCTCGGCGTCAACGACGAACCCGGTGGCCTGGCTTGAGCTGTTCCACTCGGTATCAAATGCCCGCGTACTGTCTATGCGTATGGACACGACGCCCGAGGAGATGCGTTCGAGCGTCTCGGTCCACGCCGAGTCGTCTGCGGCGCTCGCCGCAACGCTGAGCAACAGTGCGCAGACTGCCACCAGATTCCTGCGAAAATTCATAGTTGTCCTGATCAATTGTCGGGCCGATTGCCCAATTGTCCTTACTCTCGACTGCCTGCGGCCGGAGCGGTTCCCTATTTGAGCAAAATCAGTCGCCCGTTGCGACCTGGATCAATCGGGGTTGTACGCAAGATCGAGTTGTCGCGCTGCTTTTACGTCATCGAGCCGCCGCACCGGCATCTTGTACGGAGCTTCCTTATAGTTGACTCCGTCTTCTTTGGCAGCCTGCACAATATCGATCATTGCGGCAACAAATCCGTCCAGCGTTTCCTTGCTCTCGGTCTCCGTTGGCTCGATCA
>CAMYLB010000283.1 GCA_947259145.1 uncultured Woeseiaceae bacterium | reverse complement strand
GGTTGCCGATAATCTTGAGGAGCAAACGTCATGAGCGCTCGAATTGTCGTAGATCCGATCACGCGCATCGAAGGTCACCTTCGCATCGAAGCGCAAATGGACGGCAACCAGATCGGCCAGGCCTACTCCTCCGGCACGATGGTGCGTGGCATCGAGATCATCCTGCGCGACCGCGATCCGCGGGATGCCTGGGCATTTGCGCAACGCATTTGCGGCGTGTGCACCCTGGTTCACGGCATCGCCTCAATTCGTTCCGTCGAGAACGCCGTGGGCGCCAAGGTTCCGCCGAACGCAGAACTGATCCGCAACCTCATGATCGGCGCGCAGTATATTCACGATCACGTGATGCACTTCTACCACCTGCATGCGCTGGACTGGGTGGATGTGGTGTCGGCGCTCAAAGCCGACCCGGCCGCGACCGCCGCACTGGCGCAAAGCTTAAGCAGCTATCCGCGTTCGTCGACCGGCTATTTCAAGGACGTGCAGAAAAAGGTAGCCGATTTTGTTGCGGCCGGTCAGCTCGGCATCTTTGCGAAAGCCTACTGGGGACACCCGGAATACAAGCTTCCGCCTGAAGCCAACCTGATGGCCGTCGCGCATTATCTCGACGCGCTCGAATGGCAGCGCGATGTCGCAAGACTGCACGCGATCTTCGGCGGCAAGAATCCGCACCCGAACTTCGTTGTTGGCGGCGTACCCTGCCCGATCGACCTGAACTCGGACTCTGCAATCAACAGCAAGCGACTGGCCGAGGTTCAGGACATCATCAACAAGATGAAGGTCTTTGTTGAGCAGGTTTACGTTCCGGATACGATCGCAATCGCCAGTTTCTACAAAGACTGGTTTGCGCGCGGTGAGGGATTGGGCAACTTCATGTGTTTCGGTGACCTGCCGGGCACCAGCATGGATGACACTGATTCCTTCCTGTTCCCGCGCGGCATCATTCTTGATCGCGACCTGACGACGATCCATGAACTGCAGCTCGATGATACCGATGGCATTCAGGAATTCGTTTCACATTCCTGGTACGACTACTCCGGCGGCAAGGAGGTCGGTCTTCATCCGTGGAGCGGTGAAACCAACCTGAACTACACAGGACCGCAGCCACCGTACGCTCATCTTGATATTGACCAGTCTTATTCGTGGCTCAAGTCACCGCGCTGGAAAGGCAAAGCGATGGAAGTCGGCCCCCTGGCCCGCGTCCTGATGCTGTATGTCAAAGGCCACGAGTTGACTCAACACCTCGTCAACAGCACGTTGTCGAAGCTTGACCTGCCGCCACGCGCACTGTTCTCAACGATGGGTCGCACCGCGGCCCGCACGCTCGAAACCGCGATCCTCGCGGACGGCATGCAGGGCTGGCTCGATTCGCTGATCGGCAATATCAAGGGAGGCGACACGAAGACTTTTGACGAATCGCGGTGGGAGACATCCAGTTGGCCGGCCAAGTGCCAGGGCGTCGGCGTGATGGAAGCGCCGCGCGGTGCGTTGTCGCACTGGATCGTCATCGAGAATGGCAAGATTGCCAACTACCAGGCAATCGTTCCGAGCACCTGGAACGCCGGTCCTCGTGATCCGGTCGGTCAGCCCGGCGCCTACGAAGCGGCACTCGAAGACGCACACGTCATGCATGACCCGAAACAGCCACTGGAGATACTGCGCACGATTCACAGCTTTGATCCGTGTATCGCCTGCGCCGTTCACGTGACTGATCCGGAAGGCGAAGAACTCGTTCAGGTCGCGATTCGATAGCCCGGCCGGATACTTCACCAGTTGGCGGGTAAGATCGGTCGAGGATTTGATTGGCTGAGAGATTTTCCGAGCGAGCGGAATAACCGTGTCTATTTCCGAGTAAGGAAAATCTCTCAGCCGGTCAAAGACTCAGCGAGAGCGCGCCAATCTGGTGAAGTATCCGGCCTTACAACTACTCCGTGGCGAGTTGTACCAGCAACGGTGCGGGGGCCCAGGCCTCCGCGCCGAAGCGGTCCTGGAATTCACAAATTCGTTCATAGACGCGCCTGATGCCGACCGCGTCGGCGTAGTGCATCGGCCCGCCGCGCGACACCGGAAAGCCGTAACCGTAAACATAGACGATGTCGATATCGCCGGGCCGCTGCGCGATGCCCTCTTCGATGATGCGCAACCCTTCGTTGACGAGCCCATAAATCAGTCGATCAACGATTTCGTCGTCGGGAATGTCGCGACGCTCGATGCCGAAAGCGGCCGCTTCGCGTTCAATAATTTCGAGGACGGCGGGATCACTCACATGCTTTCGCGATTCAGGGTCGTACTGGTAGAAACCTGCGCCCGTCTTCTGCCCGAGGCGGCCCATCTCAGCGAGCACGTCCGCAACCCGGGACGCGCGCGGGTCGCCGCGTTTATCTTCCGGGAGTGCCTGCCGCGCTTTGTACCCAACATCGATGCCGGCAAGATCGGCAACGCGTATCGGCCCCATGGCCATGCCCCATTCCTGCATCGCGTTATCGACCTGCTCCGGTGTCGCGCCTTCGATCAGGCAAAGCTGCGCCTCACGAAAATACGGCTGCAGCATGCGGTTACCAATAAAGCCGTAGCACACACCCGACATCACCGGCACTTTGCGAATAGTTTTGGCAAGCGACATACATGTAGCCAGCACATCGTCCGCGGTTTTTTCGGCGCGCACGACCTCCAGCAGTTTCATGATGTTCGCGGGACTGAAAAAATGCAGGCCGATCACATCTTCGGGACGTTTCGTTGCCGCCGCAATTTCGTTGACGTCCTGGTAGGACGTGTTGGTTGCGAGGATCGCACCCGGCTTACACACGGAATCCAGGCGCGCGAAGATCGTTTTCTTGAGCTCCGGGTCTTCGAACACGGCTTCGATAACGAGGTCCAGTTCAGACAGTGACGCGTAATCGGTCGACCCGGTAATCAGCGCCCGGTATTGCGACGCTTTCTCTGCCGCGAGTTTGCCGCGTTTCACGCTGGCCCCGTAGTTTTTGTCGATTATTGCCAGGCCGCGCGCCAGCGCTTCATCATTGATCTCGATCAGCGTGACAGGAATGCCCGCGTTGGCGAAACTCATCGCGATGCCGCCACCCATCGTGCCGCCACCGATGATCCCCACAGATTTGACGGGGCGCTTCGGCGTGTCTTTCGGAAGGTCGTCAATTTTAGCGGCCTGCCGCTCCGCAAAAAACAGGTGTCGCATGGCCGCGGATTGCGCGCTCTTCATGCAGTCGAGGAAAAGCTCACGTTCCACGCTGAGACCGTCTTCGAAAGAGCGATTCGTCGCGGCTTCGACGCAGGCCACAATATGCTGCGGCGCAATCTGTCCCCTTGCGCGCTTGGCCAGCGTCGCGCGATAGCTATCGAAGATCCCGGCGTCGAAATCGGGCACTGGCTGTTCGCTGGACTTCCTGACGGCGGCGCCCTGCTCGTGCAACTCACGTGCCCAGGCTATCGCCTCCGCGCGCAGCTCGCCCTCGACAATTTTGTCGATCAAACCCAGCTCGAGTGCCACGGGCGCGCCGATCGGGTTACCACTCGTTATCAGGTCGAGCGCCGCTTTGACGCCGGCCAGCCTTGGCGCTCTTTGCGTGCCGCCCGCGCCCGGCAACAAGCCCAGCTTGACCTCGGGCAGCCCGACTTTCGCTGACGCAAGCGCGCAGCGGTAGTGTGCTGCCAGCGCTGTCTCGAGTCCGCCACCGAGGGCCGTGCCGTGGATGGCGGCAACAACGATCTTTTTCGAGGCTTCGATCGTATTGAGCAGGTCCGGCAGGAACGGCTCCATGGGTGGTTTTCCAAATTCCGTGATATCGGCA
>CAMYLB010000282.1 GCA_947259145.1 uncultured Woeseiaceae bacterium | reverse complement strand
GCTGCTGCCGCCAGCCTGCAGCGCGCGATTGAATTCCCGGAAACCGGCCTCGAAGATGCTCGACATGCCGACATTGCCACCTTTCGCCCGCGTCGCACTGCTGTAGAGCGTATTCAGATCACCGCCCGACCAGAACGCCGCCTCGAACTCGTCCGAGGCATGCGTCGTTCGCCGCAACAGTCGGCGCTTGGTGAAGATTATGGTCCAAGACACCAGCGACGCAATAACCAGCATCAATATCACTACCTGCACCGGTATGCTCGCTTCCAGCAAGAGTCCGATTACGGACATATCTCCAGTCATGTTCTCTGTTCCCCGAATAAGGAAGGTGGTATGCGTTTCGGCCGCATCGTATCGGCATCGAGATAAGCCGCTTTGACAGTGCCGTCGATAAGTAATTCACCATCGAGGTCGCCTCGATAGATCTTTTGTTCGATATCGAACGCTACGCGCGTCAATTTCTTGAGTCGTGCGGTCACAATCAACTGGTCATTCAATCGCGCAGGAGCGGCGAAGCGAACCTGCACTTCGGCAACAACAAAAATGCGGCGCTCCTCGTCCATTAACGCCACCATGTCAACGCCGAGCGATCGCAACCATTCCGTGCGCGCGCGCTCGAGGAATCGAAAATAGTTGGCATAGTAAACAACACCCTGAGCGTCTGTATCCTCGTAGTAAACGCGCACCGGCCACTCGAAAGATTTGTCGTCAGGTGGGGTCAAACGGCAACTCCTGGTTGGCGGACGTGGTCGGTGGCGTGAGCCCGAAGTGCAAATAGGCGTTCCTGGTCGCTACCCTGCCGCGCGCCGTTCGCATCACGAACCCCTGCTGGATCAGGAAAGGCTCAACGACATCTTCAATATTACCGCGCTCCTCACCGATGGCCGCCGCCAGGCTCTCTATGCCTACCGGGCCACCGTCAAATTTCTCGATGATGGTCAGCAGCAGGCGCCGATCCATCGCGTCAAAACCGTGCGGATCGACCTGCAGCACGTCCATCGCTCCTTGTGCCACGGCGCCCGTGACAACCCCATTGCCCTGCACTTCCGCGAAGTCTCGCACCCGGCGCAGCAGGCGATTGGCAATACGCGGCGTGCCCCGTGAACGAGTGGCAATCGACATGGCGCCCTCGTCATCAATGGGCAGATTCAAAATGCGGGCCGATCGATTAACGATCGATTCGAGGTCGAGGCTCGAATAGAACTCGAGACGCTGTACGATGCCAAAGCGATCGCGGAGTGGGGACGTCAGCAATCCGGCACGCGTGGTCGCACCGACCAAGGTGAAGGGTGGCACATCGAGTTTAATTGAGCGTGCGGCCGGTCCTTCGCCAATCATGATGTCGAGCTGAAAATCCTCCATCGCCGGATATAGCACTTCCTCGACTACCGGGCTCAGGCGGTGTATTTCATCGATGAAAAGCACGTCGTTCGGTTCAAGGTTGGTCAGCAGCGCTGCAAGATCCCCCTGACGCTCAAGCACCGGGCCCGACGTATGTCGCAGGTTTACGCCCATCTCGTTCGCCACTATGTGCGCCAACGTCGTTTTGCCGAGTCCGGGTGGCCCGAAGATCAGAACGTGATCTAACGCTTCGCTGCGTCGCCGTGCGGCCTCGATAAACACTTCCATCTGCTGTTTTACGCCGGGCTGACCGACATAATCCGCAAGCGTCTTTGGCCGTATGGCCCGATCAAACGCTTTATCCTCGGGCGCAGGCTCCGCGCTGCTCAGACGATCATGTTCAATTCCTGCCATCAGTGTCCTGTCCCGTAAATTCGTAAAGCTTCAGCGCGTTTGTTCAAGGCTTTTGGCAAGGCAGGTCGCGCCGGGAATGGCGGGCCCATTGCCAAGCGGCGTAACGCCGCCAGAAGCCTTGAAGGACGGGACACTAGTGCGCCGCCTGTTTCAGAGCCTGCCGAATAATGTCCTCGGCTGACGCTTTGTCTGTGTCCAGTTTCGCAATCAGCTTGGTGACTTCGTTCGGCTTGTAGCCGAGCGACACCAACGCATCAAATGCCTCGCTACGTGCACTGGCCTCACCGACGGGCGGCGCAGCACCTGCGGCCAAGGGCGCGACCTTGTCGATACGATCGCGCATCTCGACGATTAATCTCTCCGCCGTCTTCTTGCCGACACCGGGGATCTTGGAGAGTGTCGTCGTGTCTTCATACTCGACACAACGTCGGAAGTCGCTGGCGGTCATTGCTGACAGAACGCCTAACGCCATCTTTGCGCCGACACGATTGACTTTGAGAAGCGTTCGGAAAAGCAGCCGCTCGTCGTCGCTGGCAAACCCGTAGAGAATCTGAGCGTCCTCGCGCACCACCAAATGCGTATGCAGAAACAACTCGGTGCCGGCGGCCGGCAGATCCAGGAATGTGGACATCGGCGTCTCGACCTCGTATCCGACACCGTTGCACTCAATGACGATTCGCGGCGCCTGTTTCGAGAGCAAACGTCCGCGCAATGATCCGATCATATTTGACCCGCAATCATGTTGCCGCTGCCGAGCCGCGCGCGCATGCGACGCTGGTTTCCGTGGCACAGGGCCGCCGCAAGCGCGTCGGCAGCGTCTGGCGCAGGCGTGCCGCCGAGCTTCAAGATCGACACGACCATGTGCTGGACCTGCTCCTTGGTTGCCGCTCCCGTGCCGACAACGGCTTGCTTGATCTCACGCGGTGCGTACTCAAAAACTTCGAGCTTGTGCTCGAATGTGGCGCATATTGCAGCCGAACGTGCGTGACCGAGTTTCAGGGCGCTGCCCGGGTTCTTGTGCATGAACACACTCTCGAACACGACAATGTCCGGCTGGAATTCCTGAACGATTCCGCCGACCGACTCGAATATTTGCCGAAGTCGATCCGCAAAAGCACCGTCCGTGCTCTTGACCGTGCCGCTGGCCACGTAAGCGGGCGTGTCACCCTGAAAGTCGAGCACGCCAAAGCCGGTCCGGCGTGAACCTGGATCGATGCCGAGAATGCGCCGACTGTCAGTCAACTGCCGTCTTCGAGCTGCGCCAGGACGTCTTCGCTGATATCGGCGTTGCTATAGACGTCCTGCACATCGTCAAGATCCTCGAGCATCTCGAGCATCTTTACCATTGATCCGGCCTCCTTCACCTCGAGCGTGGCGTTGGTCGAGGCGCGCATGGTTACCTCGGCGCTCTCAGGCTTGAGTCCCGCTTTGCGCACGACGTTACGGACTGTCTCGAACTCGCCGGGCTCAGTCAGGACCTCGATGGATCCATCCGCATCGACTACAACGTCCTCGGCGCCCGCTTCGATCGCCGCCTCCATGACGGCTTCTTCGTCACTACCGCTGGGGAACAGCAGCTGCCCCACCTGGTTGAAGAGATAATTAACGGATCCGTCCGCACCCAGGTTGCCGCCAAACTTGGCAAAAGCATGGCGCACGTCGGCGACCGTCCGGTTCTTGTTGTCCGTGAGGCAATGAACCATAACCGCCGTGCCGCCCGGCCCGTAGCCTTCGTAGCTAATCTCGAGGTAATCGGCGCCGTCAGTTTCGCCCGCACCGCGTTTGACGGCACGTTCGATATTGTCCTTGGGCATGCTCTGTGCCTTGGCTTTGTCGACGGCGAGGCGCAGCCGCGGATTGGCGTCCAGATCGCTGCCGCCCATCTTCGCGGCGATCGTGATCTCACGAATCAACTTCGTGAACAGCTTGCCGCGCTTCTTATCCTGCGCGCCTTTGCGATGCTGGATGTTCGCCCACTTACTGTGTCCTGCCATGCTGCCCTGCTTTTCGTGCCCAACGAAACTGCGCGTATGATAACGGGTATTACCGCGACAGGCA
>CAMYLB010000281.1 GCA_947259145.1 uncultured Woeseiaceae bacterium | reverse complement strand
TACATTATTGCCATCGCTGTGATTTTCCTGGTTTTGGCGGCGCAATTCGAAGGGTTTACGAGCGCACTGGTCGTTACACTCATCGTGCCATTCGGCGTCGCCGCGGCAATTTTCGCTCTGCTGCTGACAGGCACGTCGCTCAATATCTACTCGCAAATCGGCCTTGTGCTGCTCATCGGACTGATGGCCAAAAACAGCGTGCTCGTGGTCGAATTTGCAGATCAGCTGCGCGACAAGGGTCTCAACGTTCGGGACGCGATCGAACAGGGCGCAGCGCGGCGCCTGCGTCCCGTAATGATGACACTTATCTCAACCGTCCTTGGCGGGCTACCGTTGATTCTCGGAACGGGTGCCGGCGCCGAAGCGCGGCATGCGATTGGCTGGGTCGTCTTTGGGGGCCTGGGCATTGCGGCCGTGTTTACACTCTACCTGACGCCCGCGCTTTACCTGCTGATTGCCGGCTCGTCGCAAGCCCGTATGGCCGAAACTGAACGTCTCGCCGAGGAACTCGAACACGCGAATGCTCAGATTAAGGGTTGACGTTACGAGCCCCAGGTGCCGGCCTCATCTTCGAATACCCCGGCGATCCTGCTACCGCAGTTCTTACAAGCGCCTCGATGATCCATGTTCCAGGTAGACAGCTCATACCAGTCGCGACCAATCAGGATCTCTCCGCAGTTATAGCAGTAGGTGCTGGAGCCCTGGAAGTCGTGCACATTGCCCGTGTAGACGTAGCGCAGTCCGGCTTGGAGCGCGATATCGCGTGAACTCGACAGCGTCGCCAGTGGTGTCCTAGGCGTATCCATCATTTTCCAGTCAGGATGAAACGCACTGAAGTGAAGAGGTACATCTGGACCAAGGTGCTCCATGATCCATTGCGTCATGGCTTCGATCTCGGCCTCACTGTCGTTTTCGCCCGGTATCAATAAGGTCGTCAGTTCGAACCAGGCCTCTGTTTCGTTTTTCAGGTACTGCAGTGTATCGAGCACCGGCTCAAGGTGACCGCCACAGACTTTCCAGTAGAAACGATCAGTGAATCCTTTCAGGTCGATATTGACCGCATCCATGTGACTGAAGAATTCCTCCCGTGCTTGCTCGGTGATATAGCCCGCGGTCACCGCGACGTTTTTGATGTTCTGTTCTCGACAGGCCTGGGCCGTGTCGACGGCATACTCGAGGAAGATAACGGGATCATTATAGGTATAAGCGACGCTGCGACTACGCGACGTTACAGCGGCGTCAGCGATAGCCCGCGGCGACGCGTTGGTTTGCAGCCGGTCGAAATCACGCGACTTCGAGATATCCCAGTTCTGGCAAAACTTGCAAGCGAGGTTGCAGCCTGCCGTGCCGAACGACAACACCGGTGTACCGGGCAGGAAGTGGTTAAGCGGCTTTTTTTCGATCGGGTCGACGCACAAACCGCTGGAGCGGCCGTAGGTCGTCAGGACGATTTCGTCGTTGGCGCGGCCGCGGACGAAACACAGGCCACGCTGACCATCACGCAGTTTGCAGAACCTCGGGCACAGGTCGCACTGCAGCCGCCCGTCGCCCAGCGGGTGCCAGTAGCGGCCTGCAACGCCTGTGATGTCGAGGTTATTTGTCACGGTCCCTAGCAACAGTATACGGGGGCTCGAACTCGCTGTATCAATGCGGCGACCCGTAAACCTACCTATATCCAAAGAGTTTAAGGCGCCTACAATGGACTCCAGGTGGATCAGGAAAACAGCCATGACCTTGATCCGGGAACCCGCCGTCGCCGGTCAGTTCTACTCCGGCAATGCCGAAGAACTGAGCACTACCGTCGCGACGCTGCTCGAGGAAGCGCAGGAGAAAAACACACCTGCGCCCAAAGCCCTGATTGTGCCCCATGCCGGCTACATTTATTCCGGGCCCGTCGCCGCCAATGCCTATGCCCGACTGCGGCCCTATCGCTCGCAGTATCAACGCGTGATCTTGCTAGGTCCCTGCCACCGAACCCCGGTTCGCGGCCTCGCGCTGAGCAGCGCCGACGCATATCGCATGCCGATGGGCGATGTGCCGCTCGACAAGGCGGCGATTACCGATCTCGATATCCCCGGTGTAAGAGTCTTCGACGCCGCGCATCAGGACGAACACAGCCTGGAGGTGCACCTGCCCTTCCTGCACGCCGTGCTTGGCGATTTTTCAGTGGTCCCGATCGTTGTCGGCGATGCGTCGCCCGAGCTGGTGTCACGGGTACTGGACGCGTTATGGGGAGGGCCCGAAACGCTGATCGTCATTAGTTCCGATCTGAGCCACTACCATAAATACGATGAGGCCCGCGCAATCGATGCCGCGACCTGCAAGGCAATCGAGGGCTTTGACGCCGGGCAGATCAACCACGATATGGCCTGCGGCGCGACGCCGGTCGCCGGCCTGCTCATCGCCGCGCGACAACGCGGCATGAAAGTGACAACGCTGGACCTCCGCAACTCGGCCGATACAGCTGGCGACGGGGCCTTTGTCGTCGGCTATGGCGCCTGGATGTTCGTCTAAATGAAATTACTGACTGCTCTATTGTTGTTCGTATCGCTGCTCGCTTTCGCAGACGACGCCAACTACGCGGCGGCTCGCGCGGCGATGGTTGAAGAACTGTGGCTGTACGCGCAATTCGTGGACGATCCGGACGAAACCAGAATCAGTGACGCCGTGATGGCGTCGATGAACACCGTGCAACGGCACGAGCTCGTACCGTCATCGGAGCGGCGTTACTCCTACGAGAACCGGCCACTGCCGATCGGCTATGGCCAGACAATTTCGCAACCGTACATCGTCGCGCTCATGACCAAACTCATCGACGTCGATGCCGATGACATGGTGCTCGAAGTGGGCACTGGTTCCGGCTACCAGGCAGCGATTCTTGCGGAACTCGTTGACCATGTCTACAGCATCGAGATCATCGCGGCGCTGGCCATCCGGGCCAAGCAAGACCTCGAGCGCCTGGGCTACAAGAACATCACCACAAAGCTTGGCGATGGCTATTACGGCTGGGAAGAGCACGCACCGTTCGATGCCATCGTCGTCACAGCTGCGGCCAGCCACGTGCCGCCGCCACTCATCGAACAGCTGAAACCGGGCGGCCGAATGGTTATCCCGGTCGGCGAGCGCTTCATGACGCAGACACTGCTGCTGCTTGAAAAGACCGAAAAGGGCGAAGTCATTACGCGACAATTTGGCGCTGTCCGCTTCGTGCCGCTCACCGGCGAGCACTAGACACACCCCGTGCGCCGGCTGTTTCCTGCAACGCTGCTCGTTTCCGCAGGCGCTATCGGCTACGAACTTTTATTGATGCGCGCACTGTCTATCGTGCAGTGGCATCACTTCGCGTACATGATCATCAGCCTCGCACTGCTCGGTTACGGCGCCAGCGGCACGTTCATCGCGCTGTTCAAGGCGCAGCTGGAGGCCCGCTTCGAGGCGGCTTTTTCGACCTGCGCGCTGCTCTTCAGTATCGCGATGGTGCTGTGCTTTGCGCTCGGCCAGCGCGTGCCTTTCAACGCGCTGGAAATGGTCTGGGATTCGCGGCAGTTCGCCTATTTGAGTCTTCTGTACCTGGTGTTCTTCGTGCCGTTCTTTTTCGCCGCCTGCTGCATCGGTCTTGCGTTTACGTGCAGGCGCCTGGACATTAATCGCATATATTTCTTCGATCTCCTGGGCGCCGGCCTCGGCGCCGTGCTGGTAATCGGTTTGCTTTTCGTTTTGATCACCCAAAACGCGTTATTGATGCTCATGACCCTGCCGCTCATCGCTTCGTTACTGATGGGCATTCCGTCCACCGCACGGAAGCCCTTGATGCTGGCCCAGGTCATGTGGCTGGCGTTACTCATCAGCGGCATTCCGCAGAATCACCTTGGCCTGCGTGTTTCGGATTACAAAGGCCTGAGCCAGGCGTTGCAGGTCATCGACAGCCGGGTGCTAAGCGTCGCATCCAGTCCACTGGGATTGCTCACAGTCGTCGAGAGCCCGACCGTGCCTGTCCGCCACGCGCCGGGGTTGAGTTTTGCGACGCGCCATATTCCATCGCCGCAGCTCGCTGTGTTTACCGACGCCGACGGAATGAGCGCGATCACAAGATTCGACGGCGATCTTGACCCGCTTGGCTTCCTCGGTGATATCACGGCCGCATTGCCGTACACATTGCTTGAGCAACCGGAGGTCCTCGTGCTCGGTGCCGGCGGCGGTGGCGACGTGTTGCTTGCGCTGTATCACGAAGCGAATAGCGTCGACGCCGTGGAGCTCAATCCGCAGATGACCGAGCTCGTCAGAGAAACATATGCTGAGTTCGCCGGTTTTGTTTACGACGATCCTCGCGTTACCGTGCATACCCGGGAGGCTCGCGGTTTCGTTGCACAAAGCAACGCGCAATACGACCTTGTCCATATCGGTCTGCTCGACTCGTTCGGCGCATCGGGCGCCGGCGTCCAGTCGCTCAATGAAAGCTATATCTACACCGTGGAGGCCATCAACGAATACCTCGGGATCACAGCACCCGGTGGCCTGCTGGCAATAACGCGCTGGCTAAAACTGCCGCCGCGCGACAGCCTGAAACTCGTCGCAACCGTTATAGATGCGTTGAAGTTGACGGGCGTGAGCGAGCCCGGGCAACAGCTTGCCCTGATTCGGAGCTGGAACACGAGCACATTGCTGGTCAAGAACGGCCCGTTCACAGTAGACGATGTCGCCCTGATACGGGAATTTGCACGTTCGCGTTCATTCGATACGGCCTGGTTTCCCGGTATCCAGGCGAGCGACGTAAATTACTTCAACCGGCTCGATACACCGTATCTTTTTGACGGGACGACGGCGTTGCTCGGCGAGCGCGCCGCTGACTATATCGCGCGTTACAAGTTTTACATCGAACCTGCAACCGACAACCGACCGTATTATTTCCATTTTTTTAAATGGGCAACGCTCCCTGAAGTGTTTGCTTTGCGCAAGCTGGGGGGCGCTGGCCTGATCGAATGGGGCTACCTGGTTCTAATCGCAACTTTGCTACAGGCGATCATTGCCGGCCTCGTGTTGATCCTGCTGCCGCTGTCCCGCGTGGCGCGAAAATGGCCGGCTCGCACGGGCTCTCGCATGGGCGCTTACTTCCTGCTGCTCGGCTTCGCATTCCTGTTTATCGAAATGGCGTTTATCCAGAAGTTCATCCTGTTTCTAAGCCATCCACTGTATGCGGTCGCGGTGGTTTTGAGTGGCTTCCTCGTCTTTGCCGGGCTCGGCAGCGCCTGGTCGCAGCGCTTCGCGCACCGATGCGAAGCCGGCGGCCGCTCGCCGGTTGCCATGGCGGCGGGCAGCATTGCGCTGCTGGCGCTGGTGTACCTGTTCCTGCTGCCGTTCGTATTTCAGCGCTTCATCGGCAACGCCGACCTGGTCAAAATAGTCATTTCGGTTGCGCTGATTGCGCCGCTCGCCGTCGCTATGGGTATGCCGTTTCCGCTGGGTCTCAAGCGCGTGGCTGAAACCGCACCCGATTTCATTCCCTGGGCCTGGGGCATCAATGGCTATGCCTCGGTCATTAGCGCGGTCCTGGCCACCCTGCTCGCGATCGAGTTCGGTTTTACGTTCGTGATCTTGCTTGCGCTGCTCATATACGCGATCGCAGCAGCTATTTTTTCGATGTTGCCGGCCCGACAGTAACGGGCGGCTGTGAACTGGTGTTTATGGCGCGCCAGCGAATCTTCGTTCGAGCAGTTTGCTTGGCAAACCGCCGCCACTGATCTTGTCGATCCCGGCGACCGAATACTCTTCGCCGGTTGCGATGGCGCGTGCGGCTAGCAAGCCGCTCTTGATGGCAGGACCGATACCCTCGCACATGTCGCGGGTCGCCAGACCGACGGAATCGCCGACTATATAAGCATTACGATCGCTTACGGCATCGACCGTGCCGCGCAAAAAGTAGCTGTAGCCTGTCGGATTGTATTGATCGCAACGAACGAGGCCGCGTTTCCTCAACTTGTCGACGAACTTGCCCCAGTAATCCCGAACGTTGCTACCCTGTTGCTTTAGTTGTTCGGCCATGCCGCCGAGGCCGACGTTAATGTAACCATTCGCCTTCGGTACGTACCACGCATAGCCCGGCAAGCCGTCATCGAAAAACCAGAGATGACACGTGGGTTCTTCCCACTCGTAGGCGAACTCCTGTTCGTAAGTCGCGGTCTGCAGTGCACTGCTGTGCGGATTGCTGTCGTGGAACAGCGTCCGGTAGACCGGGCAAGCGGTGCCACCCGCACCGACGAGGTATTTGCAGCGGAATTTGTCGTCGAGGATGTAGTCGCCGCCATCCCGGTGAATTTCACGGACCTTGTGCTGCAGCACCGTAGCACCGGCGCGCTGCAGCAGGAATTCGTCGAATTCAAAACGGCGAATCGAGTGCTGGCGGGATTTAGGCTTCGCGGTGAACATCTTCCAATGCAGGTGGAGTTCATCGAAGGTCATGAAGCTTAGCGGGTAGTCGTTCGGTTCGAGCTCCAAATCCGCCATAGCCTCGGGCGTGACCCAGCCCGCACACAGCTTGGGCCGCGGGAACGCCGCCCGATCCAGTACGAGTACGTCGAGCCCGGCCTTACGAAGTTTCCAGGCGCAGGTCGAGCCCGCGGGGCCGCCGCCTACGACAATGGCATCGGCCACTTGCACGTCAATGCTTCCCCGAGGTCCCCGAATACTGGTATTCGCGCGTCCACGGTACCTTGTTGTTGCCGCGCGGCGTGAATACAACCTGGTAGAGCTGCAAGGTGCCCGACTGGAATCCCGCCGACGAACCGGCCAGGTACAGGCGCCACATGCGCACGAATTCCTCGTCGTACATGTCAGCAACTTTGTCGGCAACGGTTTCGAAGTTTTGCAGCCAGCTTGCGCAGGTACGCGCATAGTGCGGGCGCAGGTTCTCGACGTCGAGAATGGACAACTTTTGCGGCTCGAACACCCGCATCATTTCGCTCAAACTCGGGATGTGGCCGCCGGGGAAAATATGTTTGACGATCCATGGATCGGTTCTATCCGGAAAACTGCGCCCGATCGAGTGGACCAGGCCGAATCCTTCGGGTCTGAGGCTACGTTTAATGAGTGTGCCCAACGTTCTGAAGTTGGCCAGCCCGACATGCTCCAGCATGCCGACTGAAACGAACGCGTCACAGCGTTGGTCGACCTTGCGGTAGTCGTCCTCGACGAAGGTCACGCGGCCGTCCAGGTTCTTGGCGGCCGCCCTCTCCCTTGCGAAAGCAACCTGCTCCATGGAATTGTTGTACGCAATCACGTCGACGCCATAGTACTCCGCCATGTGAATAGCCAGCGCACCCCAGCCGCAGCCAGCTTCGATGACCTTTTGCCCGGGCTGCAGTTTCAGTTTGCGGCATACGTGATCGAGTTTGGCGACCTGTGCTTCGGCCAATGTCGCGGCGGGCGTGTCGTAGTAGGCGCAGGTATACACCATGCGTTCGTCCAGCCACAGCTTGTAGAAATCATTGCCAAGGTCGTAATGATGGCGAACGTTGTGCCGGGAGCGGTTCAGCGAGTTGGCCCGTATCGCGTGCAGCAACGACCGGATCTTGGGGCCGTAATAGCCGCTGTCATTCTTCTCTGTGATCGCCCTCGTGATTTCGTTGGCGAACTCCAGCATATCGCCGTGGATCTCGATCAGCCCGTCCGTAAAGCACTCGCCAAAGCCCACGGACGGAGACCGCAGCAGCTCGAAGACCGCCCGCCGCTCGCGGAACTCCATGCAGGCGACCGGAAACGCGTCCGTGACCGGAAATTCATCGCCGTTCCATAGCCGGATTGAGATATTGGGATTACCAATGCGATTCATGATCCAGAGGATCAGTGATCGATCAAAACTGGACTCGGAGAAGGTCCGGCTGCTCTCAATTGCCATGCTGTGCACCTCTTTACGGACGCTTTGCCAACATTCTGCCATTTATGGGTGTTTACGACCATTGCAGCTGACCGCAAACCGCCCGGCTATTTGCCTGTGGCAAGCTCCTAGTATTCCTGGGACCAGCCTTCTTCGCCCACGAGCGGGACAAAGCGAACCGATAGCAGGTCCTCTGTCTGAAAATCGTCCTCGGCGACTCGTGTCACCCGAATGAGCTCCTGGTAGGCTTTGCTCGTGCCGATTGGAATGACCAGGCGCCCGCCTGTCTTGAGCTGGTGTTTCAGTGTGTCAGGCACATCAGGGCCGCCGGCTGAAACGACGATACCGTCGTACGGCGCTTCTTCGGGCCAGCCGAGCGTGCCGTCGCCACAGCGAACGTGCACATTCGTATAACCCAGCCCGTCGAGGACTTTCCTCGCCATGGTCGCGAGTCCCTCGATGCGTTCGATCGTGTAGACCTCGGCCGCGATTTCGGCCAGCACGGCGGCCGCATAGCCAGACCCGGTGCCGATCTCGAGCACCTTCTCACCGCCCTCGAGGGCCAGGCATTCCGCCATGTACGCCACGATATAGGGTTGTGAAATCGTCTGACCGTCGCCAATCGGCAGCGGCGAGTCGTCGTAGGCGAATACCCCTTGCCCTCGCGGCAGGAATCGCTCGCGGGGCACCTTGCGCATCGCATCGAGCACCAGCGCCGACCTGACGCCGCGCCCCGCTATCTGGCGCTTTACCATGCGCTCCCGCAATTTCGAGTAGTCGCTCATCGGCCTGCTCCGCAGACGGCTCTGGATCGACCCGCTACCCCTAATTTAGGGCCTTGACGCCTGTTTGGGTATCGGGACATAACGCAGAAAATACTTCAAATATCAGCACTAAACCCGGGTCAATCTGCGGTTATTCTTGCTAGGATGCGCCGTTCTTGGGCAAAGAGAAGGAGAGCGCAATGCTGCGTTCATCATTAGTACTATTGTTACTCGCGCTTACGGTCTCGGCCAGCGCGAAAGAGTTTGATTACGACTATTTTTCACTAAGCTACGCCAACATCGAAATCGATGACTCCAATGTCGACGGTGACGGCTTTGGCCTTGCCGGTTCGTATGCCATCAACGAGGACTTTCACGTTTTCGCCGGCTACCAGTCGGCCGGCCTGGACTTCGGCATCGATTTATCGGCGTTCGGTGCCGGCATCGGCTATCACACAACGTTAACGCCGGTCGTCGACCTCGTGGCTAGCGTGTCATATCAGTACATCGACTTTGATGCGCCGGGACCCGGTGACGGCGATGACAACGGCCTCGGCCTCGGCGTGGGTCTGCGTTTTGCAGCAAGCGAAGAGATCGAACTGAACGCCGGCATCAGTTACGTCGATTTCAGTGACATCGGCAACGACACGAGCTTTGGCGTGGGTGGACTGTACAGCTTCACGGACGCCTTCGCGCTGGGTCTCAGTGCCGACTGGGGCGACGACATTTCGTCATACACGCTTGAGGGCCGTTTTTACTTCGGCCGATAAGCCAGACCGAATACCATTTGAAACCCCGCCTTGTGCGGGGTTTTTTTTGCCCACGGCTTGTAGCCAGCCTTACAAAACGGGGACATTCTTAATTTAACGCGTTAGTACGCTAAATTAAGAATGTCCCCAAGCAGCGAAACCTGCATTCCTCTGTTACGCTTGAGCGTATCCAGCTAGCATTACAATCAATAGAGGATTTCAGATATGAAACAGTTACTTACCCTACTTGCCGCATTCTTTGTGGTCACGGCTTGCAGCCAGGCGCCGCAGTCCGCCGACCCGTCAGTCATCACGTCGCGCTCAGACAACTGGGAAACGGCATTAAACGCCAAGGATGTCGATGCGCTCGTAGAGCTTTACACGACTGACGCGCGCCTGATGCCGCCAAATGACGAGGCCATGAGCGGCCACAACGCCGTTCGCTCAATGTTCGGTGGAATGATTGACGCCGGCATGAGCGGTGGGCTCACCACGGTGGAAGCAATGGTCTCTGGCGATATCGGGTACCGCGTAGGAATTTACGAATTGCAATCAGGTGACGAGGTTGTAGACACCGGGAAGTTCATGGAGACGTGGCGTCGAGACAAAGATGGCCAGTGGCGTATTGCCAACGACATCTGGAACAGCGACGGCGCAATGCTGGCCGAAACGATGCCAATGACGCACCTGATGATCACGCACGAAGTCGACGATGCCGAAAAATGGCTGGCCGCCTGGCGCGGTGAAAACAGCCGCCACAAGCTGTTCGCGGAAAATGGTGCGGCGCATGTGCACACGTTCCGAAGCGCTGACAATCCGAACCTGACCGGTCTCGTGATCGCCGTCAACGACATGGATGCGCTGAACGCGATGCTGGCCTCGGAGGAAGGCATGGCCGCCGCCGCCGAAGACGGTGTCAGAAGGGACACCATTACGGTTCTGGGCGAGGCGAAATAACGCCGTAAACCACTACCTCTATAGTGTAATAACGCACCAGCAGTAATTCCGTTTACTGCATATATCCCTTATGTCCGGGCCCTTAGGCCCGTGATAGCGTGATGCCGTGTGGTGAAGATAAGGAGTTGGATCATGCGTGCATTCAATAAGATCCTTTACCTGGCATCGGCCGCCGCTTTTTTGAGTGCGAGCTGCGCCACCTCTCCCGACGTCGAGAGCCGCCGACAGGCCATGGAAGCGGACATTGCCGAGATACTGAGTGCACCCCTCGATCCGGCCGAATTCGGCGAGACCAAACGTTGTCTGTCAGAAAATGAATATCGCAATTTCCGGGCGCTGGACGATCGGCGCATTCTCTTCGAAGGTCGGCGTGGCAAGCAATGGATTAACACGCTGCGAGCGCGCTGTCCTGACCTGCGGCACGGGCAGGTTCTTATTGTGAGACAGTTCAGCGGGTTGCGCATGTGCGATACCGACAGATTCGAGGTCGCCGATTGGTTCGACTGGCCCTGGTACCGGCGCTGGCCCTGGAATTGGGGCGGCAGCTGGACGGCGGGCGCCACCTGTTCGCTCGGCAAGTTCCAGCCGGTTACAGACGCCCAGGTTGCTGAAATCGAGGCAGTGCTAAAAGCCCGATAGGCATTCGTCCGGCTTTGTCTAAAGCTCGATGATCAGTCCCTGGTCTGCGCCGATGCGGCCCGCGCAAACGTCCCCATAAACGTCGGCCAGACCCGTGAGCCCGTCGATCTTGCGAAGCTGCAACCAGCTTTGGCTTTTTGCCGCTGTCTTATGCATAAAGCTCGCGGTTTTTTCGGCAAAACCATCGGGACCCCAGTCCTTCAGCCGTTGCTGAATATGCGACGGCGCAAAGAAGATTTCACTGCGCTCTGCGATCAAGCCGTTTCCCGCTTTTTTGTCGTCCCAGTGCGTCAGCCCGACATTAATACAACGCTTCATGTTATCGCCGAGGCACGCATGCAAACGCCCCAGCACCTCGCGGTTGCCGGACATGTCTACAATGACAGTGGGGATCGTCGCATCGATTTCATCGAGCGTTTCATACGTGACGCTTTGCTCGTACAGCTTGAGTTTTTTCACGAAATCCAGGTTGCGCTTCGACGTAATCGCGATCGCGGGTGGCGCCGTGGCGTCGTCATCAAGCGCGTAGGCCAGGCCGATACTGGTCTTGCTCGAGGCGCTTACGATGACAACCTGCTTTGCGCCGTACCAGTCTTTGTCCTGCAGCGCGTCCCACAAACAGAACGAAGTGATATGCAGTGGCCAAAGCAGCATGCGCAGGTTATCCATGCCACTGTCGTAACCCGGTTCGGCATTGACGCGACTGTAGCTGTTGTAAGCAGGCGGTAACTTCGCACGGTGCGCGGCCCCGTCGATGATGCGCTGATCGGTAACGCGTGTCGGCATCATGTCGAGAAAATCAGCCGGCGGGAAATAGCCGAACAGGCGATCCCCAACCGGTACGTCGGGGGCTTTTGATTCAATCACCTCGGCAAAGCCCCAGACCGGCATCATGCCCCAACCATCCGTGTCCTCTCCGCCGGGCGGAAAAAACTGCCAGTAGCCGAGTCGGTCACCGGTCACGGCATAGGTAATGTTGTTGGCTGTAAACGCGAAGCGCTCGATTTTGACGCGTATTGCACCGTCAGCGAGTTCGGAACCTGTTTCCGTGGACGCCGCCTCGGTCACGCGGTGTTTCGTGAAGTCATCTCGTCTAATTTGAAATTCGGCCATAGGATCAGGTCTATTCAGTGCGTATCGGAAAGGCTGTCGTTTCCGAACCCGTATACAGGGTGCGGTGTGGGAACGGTATTTCGATGCCGGCATCGTCAAACGCTTCCTTCACTCGCGCCGGCATTTCATTCCGGACTGTCAGGTAATTTTCTCGTATTGTCCAAATCGAAAACTGCAGATCCATCGATGACTCGCCGAAGCCCTGAAAAATAATCAGTGGCCGCGGGTGGTCCAGGGAATGTTCGTAAGCATCCGCCACTTTGATCAGCAGGTCACTGACCTTTTTGAGATCCTCTTTGTAAGCGACGCCAACCTGCATGTCATAACGACGGATCGGAAAGCGACTCAGGTTTGTAATTTCGGTCTTGATCAGAGACTCATTCGGGATACGAACAAACAGGTTGTCAAAAGTCCGGACCTTAACGGAGAGAAGATCTATCGACAGCACTTCACCGGTTGTTCCACCGACCTGGATGAGGTCACCGATCGCAAATGGCTTTTCGAGCACGAGAAACAATCCGCTGACGAGGTTCGAGGCCGACGTTTGCGAAGCAAAACCGATCGCTACCGACAGGATTCCTGCCGCGCCCAGAAGGACGCCGAGATCAAACCCAAGCTGGTACAGCGTCGAAAGCACGACAACGGCGGACAGCAGATAAATAACAATCCGCTTGAGTGTCGCTGCAGCTGCGACGCCCATGAAACCGTCGACGGCGCGATACAGGGCATTAGCAATCAATCGCACCAAGAGCAGGCCAACAACGAGGATCAGCATCGCCTTGAACCAAAGCAGTACCTGCTGATTTAGGGTGAGTTCGGCTAATACGTCCATGGCGGTACTAGCTGAGCAACTTGCTGAAAGCTTTCACGATCGTACCGGCTTCAACCGGCGCACGCGGCTTCTCGAGGAGAGTGCGGCCTTCAGGCAGGTACGGGCTTTTCTTCGGAATCGACATCGTCGCCCGGTCCCCTCCCTCCTGACGGGTAAAGCACACCGAATCGGTCCATAGTCGGTCATCGGCGCCGGCATACAGCGACAACGCCGGCACGGGCACGCGGAATTGCTCGATAGGCAAAATCGCGGAACCCTGGTTGCGTATTTCCACGGGCGTCACGGCCCGATGAGGGCGAGGCTGAATAGCAGTCAGCTCGGTCATCGCCCTGGTCTTTGTTGCGTAGCAAAGTTCGCCTTCACGGGTATTGTCGCCAAACCAGGTATCGGAGCGGCGGATCGTGGGAAGATCCAGCATCACTCTGCCATCACCTTCCGAAATACTGGCCTGAATCCAGACGATCGTACTGACATACAAGACCGCGGTATGACCGGCCAGGAGATACAGAGGCTGTTCCGGCGAAACGATGAACAGCCTATCACCGAGCCGTGGTTTCAGCTCCAGCTCCGTCTCGGTGCTGCCGGTCGCGTATCGGGAAAAACTGTAGGTCTCTGCATCCGGCTCGGTATCGGTCGCGGTATCCAGCACCAGGCTCGAATCCTGCGCGTCCGTATTCTGCCAAATCGCGACGTGCCACTCGCGGTCCTTGGGTTTCGCGTAAAGACTGAACGGGCCTACACGCCAATGCGCCCAGCGGTCTTTTGTCAGCGTGTACTTACCCCACCATTTCATGCGTTTTCGGCCCCGCCCTTCCTGTTGATTGCGTGTTGTTTGAGGGGACCCGGAGTCTACCGCAAATCTATGATTATTTTTCCGCGCGCGTGCCCCTCTTCCGAATACCGAATCGCTGCCGGAACCTCACTCAGCGGGTATATCGTGTCGATCACCGGCGTCA
>CAMYLB010000280.1 GCA_947259145.1 uncultured Woeseiaceae bacterium | reverse complement strand
CGTATGACGTTGTATTGCCGGACCCGATCCCGGGCAAAGGTCACGTACTAACCCAAATCTCGCTGTTCTGGTTTCGAATGATGGCCGACATCATCGACAATCAGCTGACCAACCTGACAGTAGACGACGTCGTCAAGGATCCGGAGGCGCGCGAGCAGCTTCGCGGCCGCTCTCTTGTCGTCAAACGCCTGAAACCTCTGCCCATCGAGGCGGTCGTTCGAGGGTATCTGATTGGCTCGGGCTGGCGCGACTATCTCGAAACTGGCGAGGTCTGCGGCATCGATCTGCCCAAGGGCCTCAAGCTCGCACAGAAGTTGCCGCAAGCGCTGTTTACGCCAGCCAGCAAGGCGGCGGCCGGCGATCACGACGAGAACATCAGCTTTGATGACGTGGTAGATCTGATCGGTGAGAAACTCGCCAAACAGGTCCGCGACGTTGCGATTCAGATTTACGAACGTGCGGCCGCCTACGCGCTCGAGCGCGGCATCATAATCGCCGACACAAAATTCGAATTCGGCCTGGACGACGAGGGCCGCCTGCACATTATCGACGAAGCTCTGACACCGGACTCATCACGATTCTGGCCCGTGGACGGCTATGAAGTCGGCATCAGTCCGCCCAGCTTCGACAAACAGTTTGTTCGGGACTACCTCGATACGCTCGATTGGGACAAAACGGCGCCGGGTCCTGAGCTTCCGGCGGATGTGCTGCAGCAGACCGGCGACAAGTACCGCGAAGCGCTCAAGCGTATGACGGGTTCATAAACTCTCCACCCACCAAACCTGCCGCCCACCAACCGACCGCGGCGTCGAGTACGGCGATGTCTTGCTAACTCCAGCTACGCAACGTCGCTTCGCAAGACATCGCCGTACTCACCGCCGCTGCCCCACCGTGCTGCGTGAGGGTGTCGGTTGGGTAGCTTCTCGAGCGTCGTGTGGACCTCGGTCCCGCTTGACGGGAGCGCCGCGACGCAGGACGCCAAAGCAAGCGGAACCCGATCCGAGCGAGACAGGGACGTCGAGCGAGGTTAAGCGAGGGGAGCTACCCAATCGACGCCCAGCTGTAAGAAGGGTGGGCGGTGGTGGGTGGGTGAGTTATGAGACAGAGCACGTCGCTGATACTCCTCATCGTTGTACAATGACGGAATAATGTCCAACAACCTAAAGAATCAGATCGAAAATATCGTCTGGAGTGACGCGCTGCATAGATTCGGCCTGCCCGGCCGAATCCTGACGGCCCTCTTACAGCATCTGTACGCCGTCCTCCGCGACATGTTCGCGGGCCAACTGACGTTACGAGCAATGAGCCTGGTTTACACCACCTTGCTATCGATCGTGCCACTCATCGCATTCAGTTTCGCGCTTCTCAAGGGATTCGGTGTTGACCAGCTGCTGGAAGACAGGATGTACCTGCTGTTGGAACCGCTGGGCGACAAAGGACGAGAAATTACAGAAAACGTTATGAGGTTGGTAAAAAACGTTAATGGTGGCGTGCTTGGCGGGGTCAGCCTGGCATTTTTCATTTATACGGCGATCTCGATGGTGCAAAAGGTGGAAGAGGCGTTTAACTATGCCTGGTATGTCAGCAAGCCCAGGAGCTTCGCACGTCGCTTTACCGAATACGTTTTCGTTCTGACGATAGGACCCGTCGTCATCGTCCTCGCGCTCGGTATGATCGGCTCATTGCAAGATGAAGCCATCGTGAAATACCTCCTTGAAAACCAGGTATTCGGGCCGCTATTCGTTGTGACCAGCAAAGTCATTCCTTTCGTGCTCGTGACGGCCACGTTCGCATTCCTTTACTGGTTCATGCCGAACACCAAGGTTCGACTCGGCTCGGCGCTCGTCGGCGGTGTCGCGGGCGGTTTTCTGTGGGCGACGCTGGGTGTCGTCGTTGCGACTTTCATTGTCAATTCCGCCAGGACAATGAGTGTTTATGGCGGCTTCGCGATCGCGATCATTGCGTTGATCTGGCTGTACCTGAACTGGCTCGTTTTACTGGTCGGCGCACAGCTCGCCTACTACCACCAGAACCCCGCGTACCTTCGCATCGGCCGACGTGAGCCGCGATTATCCAGCAGTCTCCGGGAGCGACTGGCGCTCAACATCATGCTGCTTGTTGGCCAGGCGTTTCGTGAGTCGGAGACCAGTATCACGATCGCCGAAATCAGCGAGAAGCTGGGGATCCCGTCAATCACGCTCGACCCTGTCGTCGCCGGCCTCGAAGGAAACGGCCTATTGACGTCCACCGAGACAGAGGAACTGATCCCGGGTCGCGATTTGGCACGAATCGCGTTAGGCGACATTCTTGCCGTCGTGCGGGAGATCGGTGAGACCGGCTCGATCAGCCAACCGCGTTGGTCGCCCGCTGTCGAAGAAATCGGCAATCGTCTGGACACGGCGGTCGCGTCGACGGTCGAAGGTTCGACGCTGGCCGAGCTGCTCGATCAAACTCGCGACTAGGCGCCCGCGATCGTCATTTCCCCAACGAGCACGGAGCCACAGCGGATTCCGCCGCGAATATCCTCGTCACTGCCTATCGCAACGATGCGTTGATACAGCTCGCGGAGATTTCCGGCGATCGTGACCTCATGAACCGGATACTGAATCTCGCCGTTTTCCACCCAGTGGCCAACGGCGCCGCGTGAATAGTCACCGGTCACTCCGTTCACGCCTTGTCCGATCAATTCTTCGACAAGAAGTCCCGTGCCCATCTCTTTCACCAGGGAGTCCAGGTCCTTTCCGCCACCCGGAACGATCAGGTTCTGTGCGCCGCCTGCATTCGCTGTTGTTTTCAACCCGAGGCGACGTGCCGAATAACTACTCAGGATGTAGCTCTGCAGTACACCGTCGGTGACGATCTCGCGATCGTAGGTTGCGACGCCCTCGGCATCGTAGGGGGCACTCGCCATGGCTTTTGCGAGATGCGGTCTTTCCTGGATGTTCACAAAATCCGGAAATATTCTTTCGCCCACGGCGTCTAGCAGGAACGATGAGCGCCGGTATTGAGCACCGCCGGCAATTGCACCCATCGCATGACCGACGAAGCCCCGGGCGGTCTCGGGTACAAACAGTACCGGCGCCCGCGTCGTCTTGATTTTTCGCGCCCCAAGGCGGTTTACAACGCGTCGGGCCGCTGTTTCGCCGACAGTGACGGGTTCCCAGAGGTCGTCAGGATCGCGCGAAGCCGAGTAGTAGTAATCACGCTGCATAAGGCCGTCCGATTCCGCAAGTACGACGCAGGTGATGTTATGACTGGTGCGCGAGTAGCTGCCAATGAAGCCGTGTGTATTACCGTAAGCTCGCGAACCCCTATTCGTGGAAACGGTGGCACCTTCCGAGTTGCTGACCCGATTGTCGAAAGTGAGTGCCGCCGCCTCTGTCTCGATCGCAATTGCAATTGCGTCAGCTGCTTCGAGCACCCACGGGTGGTCAAGCTCCAGATCTTTGATATCGGTACACATTAGAGCCACATCGGCCAGCCCCGCATACTGATCACTGGCTGTAACTTCGGCGAACGTGCAGGCCTTTGCGACCGCTTCCCGAATGGCCTCGGGTGAAATGTCCGAGGTACTCGCGCTGCCTTTGCAGGAATCCTTGTAGACGGTAATACCGATGCCGCGATCGTTTGTATATTCGAGGTTTTCGACATCGCCAAGGCGAGCAGTTGCAGCCAGTCCGATGTCGTGACTAGCCGCCACTTCTGCCTGGTCAACGCCGCGCTTGCCCGCCTCATCGAGTGCCAGTCTTACGATGCCCTCGAGATCTTCCCGACCCAACGATTCTCGCCTGGCGAGTTTTTCCATGGTTTGCTGCATCCTTTTGTGAAGCCTG
>CAMYLB010000279.1 GCA_947259145.1 uncultured Woeseiaceae bacterium | reverse complement strand
TTGACCAACTACCTCAAGACTAGCATTAAAAGTACTGATAGTTAAGTGAATATCGTCATCTTCGACCATGTCGGACAAGCCGTCGGAGCACAGCAGATAAAAGTCGTCCGGGAGCACCTCGTGCTCATGAACCTCGACCTCTACGGTCGGCTCTACGCCGAGCGCCCGCGTCACGTAATTACGGTTCGTCGAGCGTTGCGCCTCTTCTTCCGAATAAAATCCGCGATCGACCAGTTCCTGCAGCAGCGAGTGATCGAGGGATATTTGCTCGAGTTGGCCGCCACGCAGCCGGTAGGCCCTGGAATCACCGACATGGGCGATGGACACTTTGTTGTCGCAAAACATGCAGGCGATGATCGTCGTTCCCATGCCCTCGCAGTGCGTCTGGCTCTGCGCTGTCTGAAAGATAATCTTGTTAGCTCGGTAAACCGCGTCGCGCAGCACGATTGACTGGCGCATGAGTCCGCTATGCGGATCGATTTCATCGCTTTCTTCGCGGCTGGCGCCAATGGTGGCCAATTCGGTCACGATCTGCACGGCGATGCCGCTCGCGACCTCGCCGGCGTTGTACCCGCCCATGCCATCAGCGAGCACCATCAGGCCGATGTCCGGGGTAGACCCGATCGCATCCTCATTGTGCTCCCGCACACGCCCCGTGTCCGTGAACTCGGCAAAATCGATTTTTCCGCGTAGATTCATATACGGTGTTCTTTATCGCTCATTGTTAACTCTAAGATGATCTGGCGCAATTCCGTAGTGCTATGGCCATCTCGGCACCGCAGGAAAAGCGGTTTTCGGGCCGTTTCGCCAACGCTTTGGCAAGAACCGCATCGACGCCGGGGGGTATCCCGGCTCGACGGGATGAGACTGGCGCCGGATCTTCAGTGGTTATTTTAGTCATTAGTACTGCGATGTTTGATGCTTTGAACGGTACCTCACCAACCAGTAGCTCGTATAGAGTAACACCGAGCGAAAATAAGTCCGACTGGCCCGTGAGATCTTCTGCGCCCAATTGTTTTGATGCTTTGAACGGTACCTCACCAACCAGTAGCTCGTATAGAGTAACACCGAGCGAAAATAAGTCCGACTGACCCGTGAGATCTTCTGCGCCCAATTGTTCCGGTGACATGTACATCGGCGTGCCGAGAATGATTCCCGTCTTGGTGTGGTTGTTATCTGTCATGCGCGCAACACCGAAATCGCTGATCTTCAGCGACCCGTCTTTCGGATTGTAGAGCAGGTTGGCTGGTTTGATATCACGATGGATAACGCCCTGATTATGCGCGTAGTCCAGTGCCTCGGCCGTCGCGGCACAAAGCTCCAGCGCGCGCTTGGGGGCGAGCAGTCTTTTCGGATCCGTGAAATCCTTCAGTGCAATACCCGGAACGTACTCCATGGCGATGTAGGCAAGACCTTTTTCTTCGCCGGCATCAAATACTGTAATGATATTGGGGTGCGTAAGACGGCCGGCTGATTCGGCCTCTCCGTAAAAACGCAGCCGGGCCTCCTTGAGTTCCTCGTCCTCGAACTCCTTTTCAATGGGAATGGCCTTTACAGCAAGCGGACGGTTGATGCGCGGGTCCTTTGCCAGATACACGGTGCCCATAGCCCCGCGGCCGATACGACGCTGAATAACGTAGCGACCGAGTCGCTGCGGCGCTCCACCTAGATTCTTGGCTTTTAAGTCAGTATGCGCGTGCCCTGAGTGGGTTCGTTTCATCCACTCGAGAACTGCTTCAGCACGTTCCGGCTTGGCCTCATCCTCGAAAGCCAGCGATAGCTTGTACATGACCGCCGCGACGGTCTCAGACGGATTGCAGCGCCTGAATTCCCCAAACGCCGGTTCGAGGCGACCGGCCGAAAGAAAGTCGGAGCCTCTTTCGAATGCATTCCTTGACACTTTCTTGACGTCTGCGACGAGGAACACGCTGAGTATGGCCACGCTGGAAAAAATCAGAATGGGACGGCCAAGGTCGATGCGAACATGTAGTCCGAGCAGCAGCAATGCTTCGATTAACAGCAGCGATATCACAGCGGTCACCGCCAGCACAGCGATCTCGTGCCGGTTACGATCCGGCATAAATAGCACCGAGACTATTGCGAGCAGGACGGGCGCCAACCACTCCATGGCTTTGGCCCAGGATGGCGCAATAATCATTTTTTCGGTTTCAATATCGGCGAGGAGCGCAGCCGTTAGTTCTGAATGGGTAACGTACTGTCCCGATGGCAACAAGGCTTCGGCACCAACCAGGGCAGGGTCGGAGTCGACGAAAACGGTCGCGTCGGCAAACGTCACATCACCCTCGAGCACTTCCGCGACGCTCAGTCTCGGTAACTCGGTGTAATTGGAAAAATAGATGGCGTCGTCGGAACTCGACAGGCGCGGCGCCGTGGCCGTCGCCGATTCTGCCAGCGCGATCGCCAAAGGCAACGATGGCGACATGACGCCGCCATTCAAATGCCATAGCTCGGAGCGTCGCAAGACACCATCGTTATCCGCATGAATATCGACAAATCCGCTGTGCGTCGAAAAATCAGCAAAGCGATGACGCGAGGGAACAAATACCGGCACACCGCCGATGATTGATTCCACCCATTCAGGCAGCTTGTCGGTCGTTGCAATATCCGGCGGGTGCGCCAGGATTATCCGCTTGGCTTTGGCTTCCTGGAGTTTTTGAACGACCTTGCCATACTCGGCGAGGATTTCGTCCCGGTTCGCTCTTTGCGGGTTGATACTGACGATGTACGCACTGCTCATAGACTTGCCGGGCAGATTGCCGGCCAGTTGGTCGTACAACAGCCGGTCGGCCGTTACAAACCACTGCGCTAAAGGGCCGTAGACCAGCAGCAACAGCACGCTCACAAAGCCAAGTGCGATCAGGCGGTTGCGTTTTGGGTAGTTTCCCGTCTTCAAGGTAATTCATGTCCCTGTTTTAAGGGCAAAATTATAAGGAATTGGTAGCGCCCGTAATGAGATAGGGTTGGCACTTTTTATGTAATACAGTTTCTGAAGGCGGTGCTATCATTGGCGGCGTCGCACATTGAGCGAATTTAACAATAATCCGCGCGAGCGTCGCGAAATTACTGACTCCAAGACCATAAACTTGCGATATAACAAGCAGTTAGCCATCGGAAGCGTGCTTTATTTGGCCCACGCTGCGCGCCTGCGACCAGGCTCGCGCCGGGTCCGGGGGTAGCGAGAGCGTGGCGAAAGCCAAAAAAGCCTATGTTTGCACGGAATGCGGCGCTCACAGCGTCAAATGGGCCGGACAGTGTCCCGATTGCCTGGTGTGGAACACGCTCTCGGAGACGACGTTTTCGGCGCCGGTTTCGGTGGCAAGGTCCGGCGCGCGGACACAACGACTTGACGAGCTGCCCGACGACATGGAGCAACGCCATGGCACGGGATTCGGCGAATTCGATCGTGTACTCGGCGGTGGGCTCGTTCCGGGTGCCGTCGTGCTCTTGGGGGGCGATCCGGGCGTCGGCAAGTCAACCTTGTTGCAGCAGGTCTCGGCCAGCCTGATTGCAGATCTGCCGGTCTGCTATGCAACCGGGGAAGAGTCGTTGCGTCAGATCGGGCAACGTTCACTGCGGCTGGGGCTCGACGCGTCCGCGATGAATCTCCTCGCCAATACTTCGATTGAAAACGTGTTGGAACAGGCTTCGCGCTGTGGTGCGAAAGTGCTGGTTATCGACTCAATACAGACGATGACCTGCGAGCATCTTCCTTCGGCACCGGGCTCCGTTGCTCAGCTGCGCGAAAGCGTGAGCCGTCTCGTGCAGTTCGCAAAGCAAAACGAGGTTTCCGTGTTTGTGATCGGTCACGTCACGAAAGAAGGAGCCATTGCAGGCCCACGCGTCGTCGAACATATGGTTGACACGGTGCTGTACTTCGAAAGCGACCCGGCGAGCCGCTACACGATGATTCGGTCGGTGAAGAATCGCTTCGGTGCGAGTGGCGAGATTGGCGTGTTTGCGATGACCGAGACTGGTTTTCGAGAGGTGAATAACCCATCGGCAATTTTTCTGTCCCGTGATTCGGTCAACGAACCCGGCAGCATCGTGTCCGTTGCCTGGGAGGGTAGCCGGGCACTGCTTGTCGAGATTCAGGCGCTTGTTGCTGATGGCAATAGCAATTACCCGAAGCGACTGGCACAGGGTGTCGATCAGAACCGCATTGCGTTGCTGCTCGCGGTGCTGCAGAGACATGGTGATCTCGCTATTGGCAACGAGGACGTATTCGTCAACGTGGTCGGCGGCCTTCGCATCGCCGAAACAGCCGTTGATTTGCCGACCTTACTTGCAATTGTTTCGAGTTTTCGTGATCGCGCCTGCGCGGAGCGCCTTATCTGTTTTGGTGAAATAGGCCTTGCGGGTGAGATTCGGCCTGTACGTTTCGGAACCGAGCGCATCGCGGCAGCGGCGAAGCAGGGTTTTACCCAGGCCATTGTTCCGGCCGGTAATGTACCCAAACAATTACCCGACGGCATCAAGGTTACGGGCGTGCGGCGATTGAGCGAGGCGATGGACGCGGCCTGGTAATCGGCCGCCGGCAGGACCTACGAGGGCGCTGGCACGTGCCGACCGACCCTTACCGAGCGAATTCTATTGTCGTCTGTTTCCACGATCTCGATTGGGTAACCATTGATCTTGAGACAGGTGCCCGGGGCGGGAATAGTCTCCAGCATCTCGACGATCAGCCCGTTGATGGTCTTCGGTCCATTCGTTGGCAAATTCCAATTCTGCGAACGATTCAGTTCCCAGCATCAACCAAAAAAGTGTCCGCTGCTTCTTTTACGACGTCGTTCTCGTCGTCGGCCGGATCGGTTGTGAACTCGCCGACAATTTCCTCCAGGATATCCTCAAGCGTGACGATGCCCTGGATGTCGCCATACTCGTCGACTACCAGGGCGATACGTTCGCGACGCCGCTGAAACTGCACCAGTTGTGTACTTAATGGCGTGCCTTCGGGAACAAAGTACGGTTCCAACAGCACGCGCTCCAGGCTGTCTTTGCTGACATCCTGTTGCGCCAGATTGGCGAGCGTGCGGAAGTGCAAAACGCCGACCACCTGGTCGATATCATCACGATAAACAGGCATTCGAGTGTGCTGGCTCTCCCTGATGGTCGCCTCGATCGTTGCGATCTCGCTGTTTAGATCAATGCCAATGATCTCGTTATGCGGCACCATTACATCGTCGACTGTCACCTTTTCAAGATCGAGGATGCTGAGCAACATCTTGCGGTATCGTGGGGTGAGTCTCGCGCCAGCCTCGTAGACCAGGGTGCGCAATTCTTCTCGTGTCAGCGACTGCAGTTCCGCGCCATTTTCCCGGACACCGAGCAGGTATAACACGCCGTTTGAAGCTGCGTTTGTCAGCCAGACGATGGGATACGTGATCTTCAGTAACGGGTAATAGACCATTGCTGCGGGGAACGCCAGCCGTTCCGGATGCAATGCGGCGAGTGTCTTGGGGGCCGCTTCGGAGAAAATTAGAACGACCAACGTCAGGAACAATGTGCCCAACGCAACCGCCGGTTGCCCGCCGATTTCGAACGCGATAACCGCGACCAGTGATGCCGCTGAAAAATTGACCAGGTTGTTGCCAAGCAAGATCAGCCCGATGAGCCGATCGGGGCGTCTCAGGAGCCGTTCGGCGAGACGCGCTCCTCGATGACCTTCGCGCGCTTTGTGGCGCAACTGGTATCTGTTGAGGCTCATGAGCGCCGTTTCCGAGCCGGAAAAAAAGGCGGAAAGCACCAGTAAGACTACGAGCAGGCCGATTAGACTTGCCAGTGGTATGTCGTTGCCCAAAAGAAGGGCACCTCCAAATCAGTCAGAGCAGAATCAGTTCAACAGGCCGCCAGCACTCTGTCAAGAACGCCAGTCTCAACCCCAGCTGCTGTTGAATACTTGTTCCAGAATCAGCCGGCTGCCGAAATAGGCCAGGCAGAGGGTAGCGAAGCCCCAAAGGTAGAGTTTCACCGCACGTTTGCCGCGCCAGCCCGCCATGAAACGGCCGGCAAGCAAAACGCCAAATACCACCCAGGCGAGTAGAGACAGGGCGAACTTGTGCGCAAGGTGTTGTTCCACCAGGTCGTTAACGAACGACAGGCCGGTAGCGATTGCAAGCGTCAGCCCGGCAAAGCCGGCTGCGGCTATACCGATGAGCAGTTTTTCGGTTGTTTCCAAAGGCGCGAACAGCTGATTGAGCGCGGTGATTCGCGCGAGGTGCAGCCGGCGCTCCTGGATCAACGCGAACACGGCGACAATCGCGCCAACCGTTAGCAAGCCGTAAGAGAGCAAGGCCACCAATACATGCGCACGGATCTGCCACGTCAATGCAACGCCAGCACCCGTGTGGTCGGTCGCGCTAATCAACATTGCGGTTATGGCCGACAAGATCAGCATGCCGGCGCTCATACCCCGCAGCGAGGGTTCGATTGCTGCGAGCAATGCGATAAGTGCAAGTTCCAGGCCGATCATTGAGGCTGCGCTGCCTGCCGACAGGGCCAGGCCATCGCCAGGCAGAATCAAACCAAAAAGCACCTGTGCGTGCACACCGACGCCAATTGCCGCGAAGATACATGCGAGGAGGTAATAGGGTCGGGATCGGTCTGCAAACCGGGGCAGGCGGCTCATCGCGAAACCCATGGCTGCCAACAGATAGAGCAAAAGAATTGTGATTTGAGACACAGAAACCCGGTACACATTGACCTAACGTCAGATCATCCCATAAGCACTAGTTCAAGAGTGGTTGCAGCGGCGGTATTGGCGCAGGAGCACGTACCTCCGCGATGCTGGTCGACAATGATGTGCTGATCGATGCAGGCACGGGCATTGGTGATCTCGAACTTCAGGATCTGGACTCTATTCGCCATGTTTTCCTGACACATGCGCATCTCGATCATATTGCCGGACTGCCAATGCTGGCCGATTGCGTATTCGACGAGAACTATGAAACCCCGTTAACGGTTTACGCGCGTGAAGAAACGCTCCGCGCGGTCCAGGACCACCTGTTCAATGATGTTATCTGGCCAGACTTTGCGAAGTTGCCTACGGAGCAGAATCCGATGCTGCGTTACCACGTTTGCAGTCCCGGCGACACGATCACAATTGATCGCAGGGAATTCTATGCAGTTGATGTCATGCATTCTGTTCCTGCGCTGGGCTTTACGGTGCAAAACTCGGGCGGAGCGTTTGCCGTAAGCGGTGACACAAAAACGAACGAGACGCTTTGGCCTGTTCTGAACGCCTGTGATGATCTTCGAGTTCTTGTTATTGAAGTGTCTTTCCCTGACGAGATGCAAGACTTGGCAGCCAACTCAGGTCACTACACGCCAAAAACGCTGACCGACGACCTGCGCCGCCTTAAGCATGACCCTGAAATCTGGCTGACGGGCATGAAACCTGGCGAAGAAAGCAAGATTCTCGAGCAGGTTAAGAAAGCCGCACCTGAGAAAAAAATCCAAATGCTATCGCGCGGTACCGTTCTCTCCGTGTAGGAGCGCGCCCCGGCGCGCGAGCGATAGCGGTGGCTGTCGAGCCGCGTTAGAATTGCCAGATGTTTGATAATCTAAGCGGCCGTTTATCGGACGCGGCCCGCCAGCTTTCAGGCAAGGGCCGGCTGACCGAAACCAATATCAAAGACACGCTGCGGCAGGTCCGGCTG
>CAMYLB010000278.1 GCA_947259145.1 uncultured Woeseiaceae bacterium | reverse complement strand
ACACAAGTTATCGATTACTCGACCTGGTACGACTGCTGCGGTTTTGGTTTCCGCCACATCATTTCCGAGCGTGAATTCACGCGCTCGTTTGCGATCGATCGCAAACTGCGTGTCGCGCAGGAAGAAGCGCATGCCGACATGATGGTCGGACATGACACCGGCTGCATTACGACCCTGGATAAGAACCAGTGGATCGGTGCCGCTGCAGGCAAGCCGGTCGACATGCCCGTGTTGGCCGATTGTCAGTTCGCAGCGCTGGTTTGCGGTGCACACCCGTACAAGATCGTGCAGTCACACTGGCACGCTTCCTCAACGGAAACATTGATGGAGAAGCTCGGCATCGACTGGGAGAAGAAGAAAGCCGAGTTCGAGGCCTATTTGAAAGAAGTGGAAGCCGGCAGGGGCGAGACGCTTTACGACCCGCGTTTGATGATTACATCCGGCCCGGGCTACCAGCCGATGATCCGCAAGCAATCGAACGAAGCACAACTGAGCAAGGACAATGACTAAACCGATCCTGATAGTAGGTGGCGGACCTGCCGGTCTCGCCGCGGCACACAGTCTCGCGACGGTTGGCAAGCACTGCGTTATCGTTGAAAAAGAAGACAAGCTCGGCGGTGCGCCGATTTTATCCGGCTATGCCAAGCTTGTGCCAACCGGGGAATGGGCGAAAGATGCGATTGGCGGCATGGTCTCGCGCGTCGAAAACAATGAGTATGTCGATATCAAAACTGGCGTGACCGTTACGTCATTCGACGGCAGCCCCGGTGACTTCAGTGCCGACTTGTCGAATGGCAATAAGCTGGAAGCGGAGGCCGCGATTCTGTGCAGCGGGTTTACGCATTTCGATTCGGTGAACAAGCCCGAGTGGGGTTTTGGCACGTTTGAGGACGTCGTAACCACGACCCAGGTAGAACAGATGATCTCGTCCGGCAAGGGTGTGCGCTGCCCGTCCGACGACCGCAAGCCGGAACGGGTTGCGATCCTGTTGTGCGTCGGTTCCCGTGATCGCCAGATCGGCCGGGAGTGGTGCTCCAAGATCTGTTGCACGGTGTCGTCGAACATCGCGATGGAGATTCGCGAGGAGCTGCCGAACTGCCACGTGTATATCTATTACATGGATATCCGTACTTTCGGTCTTTACGAGACCAAGTACTACTGGCGCAGCCAGGAAGAATTCAAGGTCAAGTACATCAAGGCGCGTATCGCCGAAGTGACATCCGACGGCGAGAAGCTGATTGTCAAAGGCGAAGATACGCTCGTCAAACGTCCGATCACTATTCCTTTCGACATGGTCGTGCATGCGATTGGCATGGATCCCAACGTAGATAACCCGACGCTGGCCAAGACCTTCGGCATCGATCTCGAAGTAAACGGTTTCGTCGATGTAGCCAACCGCTACGGTGCGATGGGGGAGACCTCGCGGCCGGGCGTCTTCGTGGCCGGCGCCGCGACCGGGCCTGAGACGATCGATGACTCGATCGCGCAGGGCCATGGCACTGCGATGGCCGTTTTGTCCAGTCTCAAAGACTTCAGCAAGTCGGCCTGAGGCTGATCGAACATGGCATCGAAGTCCGCACTGCTACCCCACGAGTTCGAGCGCCCTGTGCTTGACCTCTCCGGGGACGCGCTGCGTGCCGGATTGCAAATCATGATCCGCGGCAGCGAAGGGCACGGCGGCATCGAGCGCTACATCGACGCCGTCAAACTCAAGAACAAGATGTTCAGGCAGGCGCTCGTGGAGAACGACGTCGCCGAACTCGACCTGGAGACGTTCAAAGGGCTGTGCACGTTCATGGCAACCGTGCGGCGCAGAATCGGTGCGTGGTTGAACGAGGAGCAGTTCGCCGAAATGCGCGCAGGTATCGTCGAGCTGTTCGCCGATGACGAGCATATCGACAGTCGTATCGGACGGTTTTGCGATCGTTTCCCGAATGACAAAAAGCACCGCTGGGTAAGAGACCTGGCGGTTGAGATGCTGCACAACGCCGATCCGGAACGCGTGCCGATGATGAATCGCTGGATCTGGGACCTCAAAGCCAACACGGGTGTGATCCGCGAGATCTGGCACGGCGACGATGTCGATCACATGACATTGAAAGTTCCCGATAACTACGGCACCTACGTGATGTTGCGCGAAGAACTGAGCCAGTTCCTGAGTGACAACGGTTTTTTCCGCGACGTGCTGTTCTACGTCGATGTACTGTGCGCGCAAATCTATGCGCAGTACATTTGCGAGCAGGGTGGCAGCTACCTGCGTGTCGACTTCTCGGCACCGGAAGATCCGATGCAGCACACGCGCCGCCTGCTGGGACTCGATGGCGTACAGCCGGGCAACGGCCGAACCCGCCTGAAATCCATTGACGGTGTCGCGTTTGTCATCGACGACCAGCAGTCGCTGAACTAGGAAACGACCCATGCCGATTCATGAAAAATCGTTGATTCGCGAGGAAGACCTCGAGACACACGAGAATATGGTTATCGATGGGGTGGACGTGTCCGGTCACTGGAGCACGTTCATCAAGACCCGCGTGGTCAGCGACTACAACGAGACGCTGGAGGAAGAGATCGCGGCGCTACCCGGTGGGGAGTATGTTCACCGCTGCTGGCAATGCGGCTCATGCACCAACGCCTGCACGGTCAACGAGGTCAATCCCGATTTCAACCCGCGCTACTGGATCTACCTGATACGCATGGGCATGGAGTCGGAGCTGCTGCGCGACAAGGACATCATCTGGCAGTGCGTATCCTGCAACAAGTGCACTTACGCGTGTCCGCGCGACGTGTTTCCCGAAGGCGTCATGAAAGCGACGGCGCATTGGCTGGAAAGAAAAGGCCATACGCCGAAGTCGCCGTCCACGCACTTCGACGACGTGTTCACGGAACAGGTTCTCAAGACCGGCAAAATCGAAGAAAGCCGGACCATGCGCCGCTTCTTTGTACGCACCAAACAGAAGCTGTTGCAGCCCTGGATGATAGAGATGGTCAAACGCATGATCAGCGGCTTGCCCGTCGGTATGTTGACCCGCATGGGAGTCGCGACACTGGTGGCGCCGCGCACCAGCGACTGGTCCAAAGCGTCGGTCGCGATGCAGGAATACATTGACGAACAGCATGAAGAACAGGAGCAGGCGCTGAGTCTGGCCGAGCTGGTTGAAACCGCGAAAAACGATGTCGCTGCCTGACAAGGATTCCTGATTTATGACGACGAAAGACAAATACAAGAAGGTCGCTTACTACCCGGGCTGTGCGCTCGAGGGCAGCGGCCATTCCTACAACCGGTCGACCAAAGCCGTGGGCAAGGCGCTCGGGCTCGACCTGGTCGAGGTCAAGAACTGGAACTGCTGCGGGGCGATGGAAGTCAAGAACGTCGATCCGAAGCTTCAGACCTACCTGTCTTCGCGGGTGATGTCCGTAGCCGCCAATGAGATGGATATGGACGTCGTCATGGCGCCCTGCAACGGCTGTTATCACAACCTCAAGAAAGCCGAATACGATCTCGAAAACGACGCGGAATCGGCCGAAGTCGTTGACCGCTTGTCGAAGAAGGCGGGACACAAGACCTACGAGTCCGGCCAGGTTGAGACAATTCACGCACTCGACTGGATCAGGGATACGATCGGCGAAGACGGCCTCGCGGCGCGCGTCAAGAATTCGCTGAGTGGGCTGAAGATCGCCAACTACTACGGCTGCATGTACACGCGACCGCGACATATATTCCCGGAAAAGGACAAGGGTCCCGGCAGTGAGTCGACCTCGAAACCGCATTTCATGGACGACCTGCTGGCGGCCGCGGGCGCGGAGAACGTGGACTTTCCGTTGAAGACGGCCTGCTGCGGCGGCGCCCATACGCTGTCTGACAGCGAT
>CAMYLB010000277.1 GCA_947259145.1 uncultured Woeseiaceae bacterium | reverse complement strand
CCTTCAGGATAACGGCGGTCTGACTTTTACGCACGAACTTCTGGCGGGTAGCCCCGCCATCGATACGGGCACGAATTCGAGTTGTCCCGCAACCGATCAGCGCGGTGTTGCACGGCCGATCGACGGCGATGGAGACGCGACCGCAACCTGTGACATCGGCGCCTACGAAGCTCCGGTTGCTTTTGGGGCGAATCTCGCCCTGACGATGAGTGACTCGGCAGACCCGGTCAGCATCAACAATTCTTTCACTTACACGTTGACGGTCACGAACAACGGCCCGGTTGACGCGAGCAATGTCACGTTTGTGGACACTCTGCCCGCCGACGTCGACTGGCAGTCGGCCACCTCGAGCCAGGGCAGCTGCGTGCACAGCGGCGAACCGCTGGGCGGCACCGTTACCTGCACGCTCGGCACGATCACGAATGGCGCGAACGCCACGGTCGACATCGATGTGGTTGCACCGAACACGACCGGCGTCATCAGTAATTCCGCAACGGTTTCGGCCGATGAGGCGGACCCTGACACGAGTGACAACACCGCGACCGAGGACACGACGATCATCGACCCGTCGGCCAATCTGCGCGTTACGCAGGTCGAGGATTTTGACCCGGCCGGCGTCAACCTACCGTTCGTCTACACGGTCACCGTGACCAACCAGGGACCGGCCGATGCAACGCTCGTCACGCTGACCGACACGCTGGACAGCGCGGTCACGTATCAGACGGCGGTACCGAGCCAGGGCAGTTGCGGCGAGGCTGGTGGGATTGTCACCTGCAACCTGGGTGACATGACTAATGGTGCGACCGCTACGATCGACATCACCGTTACCGCCCCACCCACCCCGCAGACCGTTAGCAACACTGCCGTGGTGTCAGCCGCCGAGCCCGATTCCGATCTCAGCAACAATACCTGGGCCGAGGACACCGACGTCATCAATCCGCCGCCGGCCGATCTGTCGCTGACGAAGCTAGTTACTCCGGACCCGGCGTTAGCAGGCAACCCGGTAACCTACACTCTGACGATCAGTAACCTCGGGCCGGGCCCCGCCACTCTGGTGCAACTGATCGACACGCTGCCGGCGACCGCCACTTTCGTGTCGGCAACGCCCAGCAGCGGAAGTTGCAGTCAGACCGGTGGCCCCCCCGGCGGCACGGTTGACTGTGCTATGGGCACAATTGCCGCCGGTGCCAGCAGAAACGTAGTTATTGTAGTGACGGCGCCGGCGATACCCGGGGTGCTCACCAATAGCGCGAGTGTTTCCACAGCGCGGATAGACCCAAACCCGGCCAATGACATCGCCAGCGTTGACACGGTCGTGACGGTCCCCGGCGAGGCCGATCTCGCTCTATCCAAGTCCGACTCACCCGACCCGGTACTCGTCAACCAGGCGCTTTCCTACAGTCTGGTCATTGATAATCTCGGTCCGGATGACGCGACCGATGTCGTTCTCATCGACACGCTGCCCGCCGCCGTGACGTTCCAGTCGGCAATCAGCAGCCAGGGAAGTTGCAGCGAGGCCGGCGGCACCGTGACCTGCAACCTCGGCATGATAAACAATGCAGCAAACGCGACCGTCGACATCATCGTCACCGCGCCGCCCAGCGCGGGATCGATTACCAATAACGCCAGCGTTTCGGCGGGCTCCGATGATCTGGATCCGGCCAACGACAACGCGAGCACCGTCACGACCGTGCAGAACCTGAATGTCAACCAGCTCTGCTACCTGGTGGCCGATGCCGGCGGCGGTGGTGGCGGCAACGATTTATTGACGCAGATCGATACCGCAGATTTCAGTGCGCTGACCAACGAAACCAACATCGGAATTGGTACCGGCACCAACTCGATCGAGGCAATCGCGTGGAATTCCGCGACGGGTGTTTTGTACGGTGCCAACGCCGGCCGACTCGGGATTCTGAGTACCACCACCGGTGTGTTCTCGCCGCTGCCACAGGCCTTCGGCACTGGCAGCGGTGCGTTGGGAAATATCAGCTTCACCGATGTCGACGGTCTTACCTACGATGCCACAACAGGCGTCCTTTACGGCTCGGAGCGTCAATCCGGCACTGATGTGCTCATCCAGATCGACATGGCCACGGGCGCCCACGTGCCGAACGCCTTCGGCAGCGGCATCGACTACGTACCGATGCCGCCGATACTAGGCCACAGCCTTACCGACGACATTGCCGTGGATCCGACGACGGGTATCCTGTATGCCGCGGTCAACAGCGGCGGCTCGACCGACCGGTTGATTACAGTCAACAAGGACACCGGCGCGACCGCGGATGTGGCGTTAATTACCGTGCCCGATATCGAGGGCCTCGGCACGGATCCAACGGGTCAGCTCTGGGGCACCAGCGGCACGCAGGGGATACTCTACGAACTCAACAAGGTCACTGGCGTCGGTTCCAACGGCCGCCCAATCGACAATGGCAGCGATTATGAATCGATCGATTGCCACGCCTTTTCGCCAAGCGTGGTCGCCGACCTGAGCCTCAGCAAGGTTGTGGACATTGCCGCGCCGGCGGAAGGCGCGACCATTAACTATACCGTGACCGCTTCCAACGCGGGGCCGAGTGCTGCCGCCACCGTGGTCCAGGTGACGGATGCCTTGCCAGCGGGCGTGACTTTCGTCTCGGCTACCCCGACCCAGGGCACCTACGACAATGTGGCGGGCGACTGGTTCGTCGGCACAATCGCCATAGGCAGCACTGCGACGCTGAATATTCAGGCGACCGTCGATGCGGGCACCACGGGCACGACCATCACCAACACGGCGAGTGTCGCGTTCCTGTCGCAGTACGATCCGAATGCCGGCAACGACGTTGCTACGGCGGACATTAATCCGATAAGTGCCAGCCTGCTGGTACTCAAGAGCTCGAGTGTGATTCGCGATCCGCTCGGCGCCACAACACCGGCTGCATTCGCGATCCCGGGCGCGGTCATCCAGTACGAAATATCGATTAGCAATTCGGGCAACGGCGCCGCAAGCGAAGTCGTCGTCACGGATACGCTGGATGAAAACCTGACTTTCCTGGCCGGCGATTTCGACGGCGGCGCTGCCGACATCCAGATTACTGTCGGCGCCGCGCCGCCCGTCTTCTGTGTCGCGGAAACGGGTGGCGACAGCAATGCCGACGGCTGTTTCCTGAACGCGGCGGGCGATGACCTGACCGTTACAATTCCGGTCAGCGCGACTTACCCGACGGGCCTTACCGTTGGCACCACTGCGCCAGACAACGTAGCGGTCGTGCACTTCCGGGTTACGGTCAACTAGGCAGCGGATAAAGCAAGCGCCATTTCTGCAGGCGGCGACCAGTTCTGGCACTATCGAGAGTTCAGTAATCCAGTCCGACTCACTTCCCGCTCGATTTCGGGCGCGACAACAATCGTTCGGGGCTGCAGGAAGAACGGATAATACGAACCCCCAGTGTTGATCGCAGTCTGACAAAAGAAAACAGCACGGGGACTTCCGGGGGACAAGTGAATCTGACACGGCTCGCAATATCGAATCCGGTCGCGGTAATTGCCGCGATCCTGCTGGTGTTGCTGATGGGCACCATCGCCATGCTGAGCCTGCCCATCCAGATGATTCCCGATGTGCAGCGATCGTTTATCCAGATCAATACGGGCTGGCGCTCGGCAGCGCCAGAAGAGGTCGAGTCGGAAATCATCGAGCCACAGGAGGATGTCCTGCGGGGCGTGCCCGGGCTCGAAAAAATGGAATCCACCGCGACCCGCGGCAATGCCAACATCGACCTGATGTTTTCAGTCGGCACGGACCTGCAGCGCGCATTGATAGAAGTCATTAATCGTCTCAACCAGGTTCCGCGTTATCCGAGCGACGTTACCGAACCAAGAATTTTTGCGGGACAGGACAGCTTCGGTGAACAGATCGCGTGGTTTACGTTGACGCGGGTTCCCGGCAACGAACGACCCATGGCGAGCTACGAGGATTTCGTTCGTGAAGTCGTGCAGGCCCGCATTGAGCGCGTGCCTGGTGTGTCCAATTCCAACGCTTACGGCGGTCGCGCCAACGAAGTACGAATTACGTTCGATCCCTACGCGGCGGCGGCACTCGGCATCGACATTCCGACGCTCGCCGGGCAAACCGGCAATAACAATGATACGTCGGGCGGCTTCAGCGACGTCGGTCGGCGCAAGTACACGCTGCGCTATGCCGGCAAGTATGATTTACCCGAGTTCGGCGACATGGTGCTCGACTGGCGCGGCGGCAACCCCGTGCGGCTGCGCGACATCGCGACGGTCGCAGTGACGATGCGCGATGAAGATGGCTTCATGATGGAGAGCGGCCATGACTCCATGGCGTTCGACACGCAGGTCGAACAAGGCGTTAACGTTCTCGAAGTCATGCGCGATCTCAAAGCCGCAGTCGAAGAATTGAAAGAAGGGCCGCTCGCGAGGGAGGGCCTGAAGATCCGACAGGTTTATGATGAGTCTACTTACATCGAAGACTCGATTGCGATGCTGCGCACAAACCTGTTGCTCGGCATTGGGCTGGCCATCAGCATTCTCTGGTGGTTCATGCGCCGTTTCCGTGCGACCTTCCTGGTCGCACTTGCCATCCCGATATCACTGTTTACGAGCTTCGTCGTCCTGCAGATCACGGGACGAACGCTGAACATGATTTCGCTCGCGGCCCTGGCGTTCGCAACGGGTATGGTGCTCGATGCCGCCATCGTCGTTCTCGAGAACATCGTTCGGCTGAAAGAAAAAGGCGTCGGCTCTGAGGAGGCGGCAACCAGGGGCAGCCAGCAGGTCTGGGGCGCTTTGCTGGCGTCGACTGCGACGACCGTCATCATCTTTCTACCCATCGTCTTTCTCAAGGATGTATCGGGACAACTGTTCGCCGACCTCGCACTTGTTATCTCGGTGGCCGTAATCGCTTCGTTAATAATCGCGCTATCGGTCATACCGACGGCTGCCGCGAAGTGGCTCGAGGGGGTCCGCCTGGAGGATCCGCACACAAACTGGTGGGAGCGGGTCACGGAAACGATCATGCGTGTGACCGATCACCGACGCACGAGGTTAGCGTTGATTCCAGGAATCTTCCTGGGAGCGATCCTGCTCACCTGGCTGCTTTTACCGGCGGCCGACTACCTGCCCCAGAGCAAGCAAGGCTGGGTATTTGCGTATATCGACCGGCCGCCGGGCCAGAGCGTTTCGACCGCGCGCGAGGAATTCGCCGCGCCGGTGATCGAACGGCTGCGGCCGTATCTCAAGGAAGATGCGGAAATCGCAGTCAAAAGCTACTTCATGGGCGTGTTCGGCTCCTTCGCGTTCGCGGGTGCCAGCATGGTCGATCCGGCCGACGCCGCGACGTTTGCGGACATGTTGAATTCCGAGATCCTTGCCGGCTTTCCGGACACGATGGCATTCGCCAACGAAAGGGGCGTCTTCGATCGGCTCGGCGGCGGCAGCTCTATCGAACTGAATATTCAAAGCCGCGACATGGACGCGATGCTAGCTGCTGCGCGCAAAGGAATGGAGCTCGTCGGCCAGCACCTGCCAGGCGCGCGGGCGCGACCGATTCCGGGCGTCGACTTTGCCGAGCCTGAGCTGCGTTTTATCCCAGACGAACGGCGCATCACCGAGGCTGGATGGACACGGCGCGACCTGTCGACGGTCATGCGGTCGCTCGGTGACGGCGTTTATGTCGGCGACTATTTTGATGGCGATCGTCGTATGGACATCGTGCTACGGTCTCCGGAATGGACGAGTCCCGAGCAGCTTGCAGCAACGCCGCTGGCGACACCGGCAGGTGGCATTCAGTCAGTCGATCAGCTCGTTCGCATGCAGCGCACGGCGGGACCGAGCCAGGTGCGTCGAGTCGACCGCCGTCGCGCAGTCACTCTCGCAATTACACCGCCGAATGGTACGTCCCTGGAAGAATCGATTGACATCCTGCGAGCCAATGTCGAGCCGGCGCTACTGCGGATGCTGCCCGAGGATGGCGAGATCAGCTATTACGGCAGTGCCGACGACCTTAATATTGCGCTCGCCAACATGGCCCGCAGTTTTGCACTCGCAATTGTTGTGCTGTATCTCCTGATGAGCGGACTGTTTCGTTCGTTTGTCGACAGCCTGCTCGTGGTTGCTGCACTGCCGCTCGCAACAGTCGGCGGAGTGTCCCTGTTACGTATTATGGGTCTGCCGATGGACCTGTTGACAATGATCGGCTTCATTACCTTGCTGGGCCTGGTCGTCAACAACGCAATCCTGCTCGTGCACCAGACGCGGTCGGCTGAACGAGGTGGGCTCGATCGGCGCAGCGCCGTTGAACAGGCGATACGTCGACGCCTGCGCCCCATCCTGATGACCACACTGAGCAGTATTTTCGGCATGCTGCCGCTGCTCCTGATCCCGGGCCCCGGATCCGAGGTTTACCAGGGTCTTGCGGCCGTGATCATAGGTGGTATGTCTGTCAGCGCTATCTTTACCCTGATTCTCCTGCCAAGCCTGCTGCGGCTGGGAGAATCTGCAACGGCGCCGGCGAATATTCTGACACCTGCAGGGGCGACTCCGTGATGACAATCACCGACCGGTCCGTTGTGCTTTCGACACTGGGGTTCGTGCTCTCTGCAACGGCACTCGCCCAGAATATGCCCCCTGCCGTAGTGGTGGTTGCCGAAGCCGAATTTCAACAGCTGGCTCCCTCGGTCGATGTGCCGGGGACCGTTGTCAGCCGCTTCGACTCGCGACTTGCTTCGGAACTATCGGCAAAGCTCGAGTGGATCGCCGAGGTAGGTACGGCCGTCAAGAAAGGCGACACGGTCGCGCGGCTCGAACCGCTGACCTTCGAGCTACTCGAGATGCAGGCACAGAGTCGCGTCAAGCGTGAGCAGGCGCGCGTCAGCTTCCTGCAATCCGAGAAAAGCCGTCTCGACCGGCTATCAGAGAAAAATCTGTCGGCGAAAAGCCAGCTCGATCAGACGATCGCCGATCTCGCCGTTGCCGAGAGCGACCATGCTATTGCTCGCGCGCAGCTCGGGCTTGCGCAGATCTCGGTGTACGTCACAAAGGTACGTGCGCCGTTCGACGGCATCGTTACCGAGCGGCTTCGAAATATTGGCGAACGCCTGAACGTCGCCGACGTGGTCATTCGTATCGTTGATCCAAAATCACTGGAGGTTGTTGCTCGAGCGCCGCTAAATACGGTCAATTTCATCAATGACGGAGCTGCACTGCAGCTGCACAACGACTTTCGGCAGGATCAGGGAACGGTGCGTACGATCGTGCCTTTCGGCAATCCACAGTCGCATATGTTCGAAGTTCGGCTCAATGTCGATCCCGATATCTGGACCGTCGGTGAGAGCGTGCGTCTTTCGATGCCGACCTCGGACGTCAGGAAAGTTTTGACTGTCCCCAGGGATGCACTGGTACTGCGACGTGAAGGCGCATCGGTGTTCAAAGTGAACGCCGACATGTCCGTCGAACAGGTCAACGTAATTACCGGTCTCGGCGATGGCGGCAACGTCGAAGTTATCGGCGAGCTTAATCCCGGTGATAGCGTCGTTATCCGCGGCGCCGAGCGCCTGACCACCGGAATGCAGGTCACCGTCCAGCAATAGAACCTGCCGCTCGTTTCGACCGAAGCCGGCTACATCGATCCGGTCAGGTTGAGGAACACACCATTATTATCGAAGCTGAGATCCGTGAGATCGTCCGAGAAATCGGTGAAGTTGTAACCAGCGCCGACCTTCAGGTGGTCGCCGAAGTAACGTGAAACAGCCAGCAGCGCTCCGCTGCGACGCTCGCCCAAATCAGACATGCTGAGCAAGCGGCCTTCCGCGAGGAGCTCCCAGTTCTTCCGGAACCGGTAATCGCCGCGTATTACATACAAACTCGCATTATTGTCGAAGAATTCAGGGTTCTCACGATCGAGGCTGACCTGACCCAGGCGGTAGGCGTATTTGCCGCCGATAGAGATGCGCGGTGTAATATCGTAGCTGGCGTCAACCGCTGCGATATGGCTCTTCTGAATGAACTCGGCCGCGACATTTTGCGGGCTGATCTGGCCCGTTGTCGGCATGTTGTAAAAATACGTGTACTTGACGAGCGTGTTGAATCGATCGTGAGTAATCGGACGGAGTGCGTAGCCGATGACGGCTTCGGTGAATCCGCCGTCGTAAAATGCCCCTTGCGAACTCTCGCTCTCCGAGTGATTCAGCTTACCCAGTAAGCGTGACGCCGGATTGATCTGGTACTTCATATTATTCCTGAACAGCCATGTCGTTCTCTCGGTACTGCTCAGATCGAGCTGCTCGGCATCGTCATTTCGGTATTCCACGCCGCTCGACAACTGCAGCGCGTTAGTGCCGAAAGTCACCTGGAAGCCACTGGCCAGACGTTGTGTCTCGGCGCCGGTCGTTACATCCTGCAGCGTACCGATATCGGTATTTATTCCAAGGCTCCATTTTTCTGATGGTGAAAAACTGATTCCGGTAGCATGCGTCAGACCGATCATCGCATCGTTATGCTGGTATCGCTCTTCGAGGAACACACTCGCACTGTCGGCCAGGCGTGTCCTGATGCCGCCAACCAGGTTACCCTCGCCACCGCGGGTGCCGCCCATGCCGTTATCGATGCGTTCGTTTTCCAGCGCATAGTTGATATACATGCTCGTCCTGTCGGAATGAAGATAGTTCGTTCCGAGTCGGCCACCGGCGCCCAGATCGCCGTCAGATATTTCGGCATCAATGCGCAATTTTTCGGACAGCCGATAGGCTCCACCGACGCCGCCCCGCGCGTTTTCCTGACGATCGCCCGTTACCGACAACGTATCCTGTGTAAACGCATAGACATTCCATGTCGACTTCGAATCGTAGCCCACCTGCAGTGCCGCATCTGCCCGTTCACCTTGTTCCTGCGTCAACGGAACGATGATCGAATTCGAGATACGCTCGTCCTCGCGATAACCGGCACTCACGTGCCAGTGCTCGTTGATCTGGTAGCCTGCGTTGTACTCCAGCGCGCGAGTTTCGATGCCCTGCTCCTGAATTCGACTATCGACCTTGGCGCCGAACGAAAAACTGTCGGCGATCGGCAGGCTAAACGTGCCACCGTAGTTCCTGGTGTCCGTGAGCGCCGTCAAACCCGGAGCGGAATATCCAGCCTCAACGTCCTGCACGTACGCGGTAAGCCTGCCATCAAAGAAACTAATGAGATCGCCGAATCGAACGCTTATGTCGGCGCGCTCCGCTTCAGCCTGAGCGTTGACGAACGACGCCGGATCATAGGTGTTGAAATCAAAGCCGCCATCGCGCGACAACTGTGGCAATGAAACCAGCCCTTCACTCTCCGATTGCTGCACTTTGAGCCATGACTCTGCCGCCAGCCGCAGCGTAAGATCGACGGCGTTCAGGCCGTTGTCGGCGCCATCTTGCTCATTCGTATTGGATGTCAGACCGACTTTGACATGATCGCCGAGCCAGTAGTGAGCCTGTCCGCCAATCGCGATCGCGTCGACGTCATCGAATCCCGGGGTGTACTCGTAGCGCACAACCAGGTAAGCCTCGTCGCCGGAGATCGCACCGCTGCGCACAAGGAGATTATCGTTGGCTGTCGACGCAAGCGGCTCTGCGAGCGAGATACGACCTTGCAAATAGTCAACGTCATAGTCCATGACCGGCATCAGGTTCACCACTCCGGTCACGAGTCCCGAGGCCTTGTCACGTATTTCGATACGCACACGCTCCGATCCGGCCAATATATCCTGGCGGCGCAGGAAATAAAGTGAGCCGCCCGTGCCGCGGAATTCCTCCCGGCTTGGTACGGTGCCCGGCTCGGCCGCGAAAGCGTCGACGACAAAGTGCCGGTCGCCGAACTCAGTCGTTGTATCTGCCTGGTAATGCAGATTTGCGCCGTACAGGCCGCGATCAACCTGCGCCAGCTCGTTGTTCATGTAAGCAATCTTGAAGTTGCCCCATTGACCATAGTTATCGTCCTGGCTCAAGCGGACGAAGAACTTGCCCATGGTTGGCGCCATTTCCTCGACCGTGCCGTCATCGCCGAAGGTCGGGTAGTAATAGTCGGGGTCGATACGCCGAAACAGAGACTCCGGCGACTTATCCATGAAGTTACTGAAGAGATCCTGCACCGACCCTTCCCGGGTATCGGCGCTTGCCGTCAGTTTCCAATGCTCGCCAAACTTGCCGTTTACGAAGAACGCGAGTCGACCGTCGACATTGGAATCGTAGTCCCGCTGCGGGCTGTTGCCCTGCAACAGGTCGATCGGGCCACTGGCGTTGCCATCGGACAATGTGAGATCGGCCATGCCAACATAGAACCAGTCGTTCGACCGGAACTCGAGGTCACGCAGGTAGAGCTCACCGCTGCCTTCCTGATCGACCACAGCCACTTCGACCGTGTGTGCACCCTCCGGCAGAATTTCCTCGGTTACGAAATTTCCACCGTCGTCAACGGGCACGGGCCGCCCGGCGACCCAAACCTCGTGTTCATCCGGCACGCCGCTACCGCGCACGCTGACAGTGCCGCTGCTGAGCCCGATGTTCTGCACAGTCAGGCCGTTTTCGCCATAAGCCGCAAACAGTTCCGGGTCTGATAGAAAAAGGGACTCATCATCGTCATCGTTGGGGCCTGCAGCTTCGTCGTGGACGACCCAAAGCGGCTGCGGGAGCGTTTCATCGAAGTTACCGTCCGCGCCATACGCCCGAAGTACATACGCCAGCTCGGACACGGGTGCCCTTACCTGCCCGACAGAAGGCTCCCACTTGGCGACACCGTCGACGCCAATCTCGATGACGTCCAGCGGTACCGATTCGACGGACTGTGCATTCTCGAATACACGCACTTCTGCTCGATCGATGAAGTGCGAGTAGTTCGTGTACATTCGGAAATACACAGGGGATGCTTGTATGTCGATCAATGACATGGATGGCACCAGAAGCCCGGTGTTGGTGACCTCTTTCCAGACCGCGATACGATCCGGTTTGGCTGCAACACTGAGTCTCGGGGAAGAACGCAGGTTGTCGAAATTGAACTGAATATCGGCATTCTCGAGTGCAACGTCGGTACATCGCTGGATGTCCGACGAACTTCTCTTGGGATCATCGATCGGTTCACCATTGACGGTGATGCGCATCAGGTTGAGGCCCAGCGGATTTTGCGGACTCAACTCGCGCGTGACCCGCGTAATATCTACACCCTCGTAGTCGTCAAGAACCGCGAGCTCATCGTAGACGACCTGCACCGCCACATGTGACGTTTCACCCTGAACAAAACCGGCGTTGACGACGTCGTCCGAATGCACGTAGCCGCGTCCCTCGAACTCACGTTGTTGCGCCTCGAGTTGCATGTCCCCGGCGATCAGCTCCATCGCACGCCGTGCCCGGGAAGCAGACAGACCGATGTCATCACCATAGACGGCCGCGGTCCGGCGTGCCAGGCGCTCATTGCGTGTGTAGCCGACAAACCGGAGGCGCGGGTTCGTCCTGTCCGCAACGTCTGTGAGCGCCCGAGCCAGGTCGGCGGTGTAACCCGCCGGCACCACGGGCCGACCCTCAGCGAAATCGATGTCCGCGATGCGGCCCCACGGCGGATCATAAATCTTGGTCACCAATTCGGCGCCGGCAGACTCGGGACAGAGCTGCGGCTCGTCGGGTAATTCCTGTAAGGGGTCGTCATACCAGAATTCGACTTCGACGCGACGGTTCAAAGCCCGCCCGTTGGCCGTTTCGTTGGAACCCAGTGGCCTCTCCGAGCCGCGCCCGTCACTTTCGATCACGGCGGTCGGAATGTTCAATTTGTCCTGTACGGCTAATGCAACCCGTCGCGCTCGCGCTTTCGAGAGCCCTACATGATCACCGTAAATGCGCTCTGTTCTTCCGCTCAACGGAACATCATCCGTGAACCCGAGAAACTTAACGACGACGTTCTGTTTGCTACTGAGGTTTTCGAAGCCCTGTTTGATGCGCTCGATGAACACCTCGTTCACATCAATGGTTTCGGCCTTATAGTGCAGCGGTGCGATGAGATTCTGCACGCGCGCACGCCGCGCATGCCCGTCGACATAACGCAGTTTGCATACCGTTTCCATGCGGCATACTTTTATGCGTTGAATTTCGTGCGGTACGAGAAACTCCTCGAGTGCGACTTTTTCTCTCACCTCGTCATACCAGACTTCGACCTCGACGCGACGATTGAGCGCACGACCGTCGTCGGTGAGATTCGACGCGACCGGGAGCGTGTCACCGGCCCAGTCGAAGGAAATCGCTTCCGGCGGCAACGTAAGCGACGTCTGAAAGTGCTCCGCTACCTGGCCAGCGCGCTCCCGCGACAGACCCGCGTTGTCGCCATAGATCTTGACGAGCCTTGCAGACAATGGTCGGTCATCCGCGTGTCCAATGAGGTGCAGGCGGACGTTGATACGGTCCCGCATCCGCTCGAGTATCCCGGCAAGAGAGTCGACCGTCGATTCGGGAATTTTCGCAACGCCGGATTCGAATCGTATCGGCGGCACGAGACCACTGAGCTTGACGGTCTCGAGTTCGTCGGCGAGCGTCTCGCGGGTCTCCAGGGTATCACCAAGCTCGGAATCGACACGGTCCGGATCCTGTACCCATTGCATGAGTGGATCATCGTCCGTCATATGCCGTTCGACGGCCTCGCCCATTGGCGTCTCATCGACTTTCTCAGCGTTCACCTGCGACGAGGCCAACGCCAGGCTTAGCATCAGGAGGTAGCTTGGCTTCAACATGACGTTCACCGACTCTCTTCCTTGCTCTTGACTGGCGGAGCACCGAGTCGCCAGAAGACTTCGGGTTCGATGACAAGTTCATAACAACAGCTAAGTTCCTGCCAGCCCGCCATGATCTCGTCCTTTAGAATCTTCAGGCGCCCTTCGACAAGCGACTCGGCTTCAACGTCCGCGACGTAGGAAAGTCGAAGTACCGCGGGACTTTTCTGCAGCTCCTCGAGCAGAAGATCGATGCGCGGCCGCCACTGGCTTCGCATCTCCAGGGTGCCTGGTTCAAACACGGCGTCCGAAATATCGAGGCCGACGACGCGATGAATCGACGCGCCGAAATTGATGCGCAGCGCCTTACCACGTGTCGCGCGCTGCACCTGTACCGGTCGAGTCGACATTCGGAAACCGCTCGGCAGTGTCCTGTCGTCGAGTTTCAAGACAAAGTTGCTACCGCGACTCTCGTTCGGCGTGATGGCGCAAGTGATGTGATAGCGGCCGTGACTGTCAGTCTTCGCAGCCAGCCCCCTCGCTGTCACTACGCGCACGCCCGGCAAGCCGACTTCGTCGGAGTCCTGGTAGCCATTGCGGTTGAAATCGTCGAATACCTTGCCGGTTACATCGGAGCAATCGAACGTTGGATCGGGCACGAGGCGCACGGTCGCCGACGCTTCTTCGGACATCGCTGTTCCGGTCAGCGCACTGACGGCCTGCGCCCTGTTGACGAATTCGCCTTCGGACACGCCGGCCCCAACAGCCAGCAGTAACTTAATCTCATGGCGGCCGTCCGAAGCGAGCGACAGACCCGACCAGACCAGCTCGCGCCCAACAAGCGCTGGCTCTGTCTTGACGTCGTCGAAGCGAGCAGAACCTTCGACGTATTTGAATCCAGCCGGGAATCGATCGACGACATTTACGTCCTGCAATTCGACGCCGAAGGAATTACCAAGGCTTATCACGTACGGCACCATTTGGCCGCGAGACACATTCAACAGGGGTGTTGTCTTGGTAATCGATACGGCGCCGCTCAACCTTGGATCCAGCGGGATGTGATTGTTGAACAGCTGCGCCGAATCTGGCGGCGTGCTGGTGTCAAGCCTGAGGAAGAAATGATAAGCCGTCGCGGCACTTCTGGCCGGTACGGATGGCGGCGGTGCAAATTCCGAAGCCTGTGCCTCGCAGTATTGCGCCGTGGCTAAAACGGCATCGTTCGCCGAGCCCGGACAAGCAGGTACATCGAACGGCAAGGTCGTCTGATCCGAGGTCGGTGGAATCAGTTCGGATACGCCGGACGTATAAGTGCCGTCTGGCGGCACGACCTGGATCAGGTAATTCGGGCCACCCAAACACGCAGGATCGGAAAAGTTGAGATCGAACTTGTAGTAGCCGTTCGGCACC
>CAMYLB010000276.1 GCA_947259145.1 uncultured Woeseiaceae bacterium | reverse complement strand
CCCGACGCGAATCAGGACGTATCGACAGACAGGTGAAGGTCCAGGAACTCGAGCGTACGCCGCCAGGCGTCGGTCGCTGCAGCCTCGTCGTAGTTGTTGCCCGTCGGGTTCGCGAATGCATGGCCAACGCCAGGGTACACGTGAATTTCATAATTCTTGCGTAAATTCGTGAGTGCATTTTCGAACGCTTTCACCGACGAAATTTTTATGCCCGTATCCTTCTGTGCGAACAGGCCCAGTATTGGGCTGTTGATGGGCCGAAGCTTGTCTTCATCGTCGGTAACCTGACCGTAGTAGATAACGGTTGCATCCAGATCGTCTGGAAACAGCTGTGCCGTGTTGAGCGACCAGGCTCCACCGAAACACCAGCCAACCGATCCGACTCTCGGCGCGCCGGCTGTTGCACTGACAAATTCATAGGCGCTGCGGATATTTGCATTGGCTGACTCGGGCTCTTCGACCACCGAGAGCATGAACTGACGCGCCTCCGCGCTGTTCTTGGCAACTTTGCCGCCATACAGGTCGACCGCAAGAACGATGTATCCCTCACCCGCAAGGCGATCGGCCATGGCGCGAATATTGTCGTTCAATCCCCACCATTCGTGGATCATGATGACGGCCGGCAACGGCTCGAACATGTCGGCCGGTGCAACGAAATAGCCATAAACCAACTCGTCGCCAAGTTCCGCGTAAGGCAGAGTCTCCGAGATCACCGCCTGGGCGGGGGCATTGTCGGTCGCAGCATTGGCAGCCGTCGTGTCCCTGGCGTGTTCCCGCGTCATGGCGTCAACGTTCGCACGACCTGCGGCCTTTTCGTCTGCAGACGAACCCGGTTCAGAAGAACCACAGGCACCGACAAATGTGCAGCTCATTAAAAGTGCCGCGATGATCCCCGTTTTCCGGAGCCTGGCTATAAACATATAACTAACCTGCAGTATTCTGGTTTTAGCTGGTGGAAACAGCCACGCGCCGATTCCCTTGGGCCGATAGTGTTGGGCCGATAGTGTAGAGATGACTCGGACTTGTTACTACCACTCTTCGTCATCCCATTTCTTGAGCTTGGTCTTGTCAACTTCATCCCACTGTTTTTTGCTGAGCCGAACATACTGCAGTACCTTGGCAATCGTGTAGACAACGATGAGCGCAATCATAATCAGCAAGAAGCCCAGACCGTCTGGCATCGCTTGTCTCCTGCAGCTGCTCGAAACAACAGTTTAGCACCAAGGCACCACTCAGATTATGACTGAAAGCCGCAGACAGGCATCCATTTGGCAGCGTTCAATGTCGTTTATGGGCCTGGCCCTGCGTGATAACGACGAGGATTTTACGACGGGCCCGATTGGCCGGGCACTCGCATTACTCGCAATTCCGATGATGCTTGAGATGGCTATGGAGTCGATTTTTGCGGTCGTCGACATCGCTTTCGTGGCGCAGCTGGGCACCGATGCGATCGCTGCAGTCGGCATCACCGAGGCGCTTGTTACGGTCCTGTATGGGATCGCCATAGGCCTGGGCACGGGACTGACCGCGATGGTCGCACGGCGCGTCGGCGCGAAGGACACTGATGCGGCCGCACAGGTAACGGGACAGGCCATCTGGCTCGGGGCGATTCTGTCGCTCATTATCGGCGTCGCCGGTGTCACCTACGCGAGGGACCTGCTCGAGATAATGGGCGCCTCAAGCAGTGTTATCGAACAGGGCGAGGGCTTCACCGCGGTGCTGCTGGGTGGTTCCGTAAGCATCGTCTATCTTTTCCTGCTCAACGCAGCCTTTCGGGGCGCTGGCGACGCCACTGTCGCGCTGCGCTCACTGTGGCTCGCAAACGGCTTCAACATTGTCCTCGACCCATGCCTGATCTTTGGCCTCGGACCATTCCCGGAAATGGGGGTGACCGGGGCAGCCGTTGCGACGACGATCGGCCGCGGCATCGGCGTAATGTATCAACTCTGGTACCTGATGGACGGTCGTGGTCGTCTCGCCCTGCAAGTTCGTCACCTGCGTCTTGTTCCGCCATTGATTTTGCGCCTGCTCCGGATCTCTGTCGGCGGAATCGGCCAGTTTCTCATAGCGACGGCGAGCTGGATCGGCGTCATGCGAATCGTCGCAATCTATGGCAGCTCGGCTATTGCCGCGTACACGATCGCGCTACGGATGATGGAATTCACGTTCCTGCCGGCCTGGGGCCTGGGTAATGCAGCCGCGACTCTCGTTGGCCAGAACCTCGGGGCAAAACAACCGCACAGGGCCGAACAATCGGCGTGGCGGGCGGCACGATACAACGCCGTATTCATGGCGGTTGCCGGTGTTTTTTTGTTGGTTTTCGCGCAAGGAATTACCGGACTATTCAGCGACGAAAGCGACGTACTGCGTTGGGGAACAAGCTGCCTGCAGATCATGGGCATCGGATTTCCGATGTACGCCGTCGGCATGGTTATTATTCAGTCATTGAACGGGGCCGGTGACACCACGACGCCAGCCGCATTGAATTTCCTCTGTTTCTGGATCGTCCAGATTCCGCTGGCACTCATACTCGCGACAAGAACTGTCCTCGGACCCAATGGCGCTTTCATCGCGATAGTGGTTTCTGAGTCGCTACTCACGATTCTCGGCGTGATAATGTTCCGGCGTGGAAACTGGAAACACCAAGTCGCCTGAAGCAAAGCTCGTTGAAATTCGCAACGCAACCATCTGGCGCGGAACGACCCGTGTATTCGAAAACTTGAATCTCGTTATCGCGCAGCACGAACGAGTCGCCGTTCTCGGACCCAATGGCTGCGGTAAAACGACGCTAATGAAGACGATCAACCGGGAGCTATACCCGGTGGTCAAAGCGGACAGCTTTGTGCGCATCCTGGGCCGGGATACCTGGAACGTCTGGAAACTGCGGGAGCACATCGGCGTCGTATCACACGACCTGCATCAACGTTACACACCCGACACGACCGCACTCGAGGTCGTTATTTCGGGTTTCTTTTCGAGCATCGGGGTTCAGGGAAGCCTTGCCAGGCACGTTAGTGGAAGCCAGCGAAATGCGGCGATCGAAACGCTTGGCGAACTCGGCGTCGAATCATTGCAGGACACGCCGTTACGCGCCATGTCGACAGGGCAACAGCGCCGCTGCCTGCTGGCTCGGGCGCTTGTGCACCGGCCGGATACCCTGATCCTTGACGAACCTACTGCCGGGCTGGACTTCGCGGCGAGCTTCGATTACCTGGGGCGACTCCGGCGCCTTGCGGAAGCTGGCCGAAATATTGTGATCGTCACGCATCACCTCAACGAAATCCCGCCCGAGGTCGATCGCGTAGTGCTGCTGCAGAACGGCCGAATTGCCGCCGATGGCCCGAAAAAGGCCGTGCTGAACAGTGATCTTCTGAGTAAAGTCTATGAAGCTCGCATCCGGGTCGCCGAAATTGACGGTTACTACCTCGCGTACCCCGGTTAAGCTGGCAAAAACGTGACCTGATACGATGCGTCAAGACGCGAACAGGCTTATTCTGTCGCTTATGTTGAAACCGGCAACAACAATACTGACCAGCACGCCGCTCGTGCTACTGCCCACACTGGCCGCGGATGCCCAGGCCCAGACGGGGATTACCGGCGTTGGCCCCGCGATGGTCATTTTCACGATCGCCGGAGCGCTGCTGCTGACCCTCGTCTTTCGATCAGCGGCCCGCCATGTCACACGCTTCGTCACCGCCCGAATTGGCCAGTGGCGGATCCGGACAGCTCTCGAGAAACGCAGCCCGGACGTTTTGCATGACTTTATCCTTCCTGGCGCTTACGGCGGTCTCGTAAAAGTCGATCACGCTATTCTGACGGCGGGCGGCATCCTCTGCATTCAATCCAAACACTACAACGGCATCGTCTTCGGTGCTGAAGATGAGGCGCAGTGGAC
>CAMYLB010000275.1 GCA_947259145.1 uncultured Woeseiaceae bacterium | reverse complement strand
CCGGCAACCCGGTTTCGGCACTGGTTTGTTGCCGCCAATACGTCATTCCAGCGCTCGAAGCAGCATCAGCGACAACGCCACGACCGCCGGAATTTGCTGCACTTGCGGGCGATGTCACGTTCGAAGCCGACCTCACCTGTTTCCAGCCTGTACGTTTGGTGTCGAGCGCCGCCGGCCAGGTGCTGGCAATGCCCGTCAAGACCAATACCTCGGGTGACTTCACGGCCCTTTCGGCAAGCGATGGCTACGTCGAACTGGCGAGAGAGCAAAGTCACTTCCCGGCCGGCACGCCGGTATTTCTGCATCGTTGGCGTGCCGTCTAACACACCTTGCAGCAACGAGTGCCGTACCAGATACTGGCCGACATGATTACAGCCCACGATGCACTTCTGGAACTCCGCGACGGCAATCGCCGTTTTGTCGCCGGCGAAATCGACGCCGAATCGATGGCGAGTCGCGCCCACCAGGTCGGCATGTCAGGCGGACAAAGTCCGTGCGCGATCATTCTGGCCTGTTCCGACTCGCGAGTCCCGGTCGAACTGGTCTTCGACCAGGGGTTCGGTGACCTGTTCGTCATCCGCGTGGCCGGCAATGTCGTTGCGCCTTCGCAGATCGGCAGCATCGAGTTTGCGGCCAGTCAGTTCGGTACCCAGCTCGTCGTCGTACTCGGACATTCGAACTGTGGCGCCGTTATAGCGACGCTAAAAGAACTCGCTCTGGAACAAACGCATCGATCGCCCAATCTGCGAGCGATAGTAGATCGTGTGCGGCCAGCCATCGAACCCCTACTCGAGGCGCACAAAGACAGCGATACAGACACGCTGATGGCTGCTGCCGTGCGCGCCAATATCCTGGCGTCCGTCGAGAGACTGACGCACGGCTCGCTCATCCTCGAGCAGCTTATCGAGTCCGGTGAACTAACGATCGTCGGCGCCGAGTATTCGATCGAGACGGGCAAGGTAGAGTTCTTCGACAAGAACCCGTCATGAGCAAGCGCTCGATTCGAGGCCGTTGCTTCTGCGGAAATATCCGTTTCGAGGTGGTCGGTCCCGAGAAATTCGCCTGTTTTTGCTATTGCGAGAGCTGCCAGCGCGCCGCCGGTGCGCCCCTCGTCGCCTGGGCAACCTACGTGCGTGACACGTTTGTCGTGACAGAAGGCGAGTTTCACTGGCATCACTCATCCCCGGGTGTGAAGCGCGGCCTTTGCCGCAACTGTGGTTCGTCCATTACTTACGAGAACGATAAGCGGCCTGGCGAGATCGATATCGCTGTTAACTGCCTCGACGACCCCGGTGCGCCGATTCCGCGAGCGCACATCTGGACCGAAGACAAGCAGCCCTGGCTTCAAATCGGAGACGATTTGCCCGTCTACGAGAAAAATATCGGCTAGTGGCCGGCACTCCTTCCCGCGCCCTGTTATCCGACCGACTCTCCGACCGATTTCCTGACTCAACCCTGTCTTATGGGGTAGCCCAAAGATGCGGCCGCCAGGAGAGGAACGCAATGGCGCGCGAACGCGCCTTGCATACTAAAAATGTATATCGGTCATATCAATCTCGCGAAGTCATTCAATGGCGCGGGTGAGCATTTCGTCAGCCTGGTCGAGGCCCTGCAAGCGCAAGGCGCGCGGCAGTACATCCTGGTCAGAAATATTTCACTCGCGAAGCGACTGGACCTGGTCGGCAATGTGACAGCCGGGCCTGCCGTCAGGTCCGCCGTGATGGCTTATTGCCTGATGCCACCGGTCGACGTCGTCCATATACACGACCCGTCCGAAGGACAAGCCGGCCTGTTGCTGACACTAACGCGCTCCATACCCTTCGTGCTGACTCATCGTGATGACGAGCCGGGGCGAAATCCGATCACCCAGGCTGTTTACAGGCGTTCCTCCGGAATCATCTATCAGTCCGATGCCGATCCCGCGAAGCACTTGCGCATCTACAGGCACGCCGTTAACGCCTGGCGCGAAGCAGCACTGTCATCTTGACCTCAAAATTCCCAGAGCACGCCGATCGCGGGCAATAACGGCAACCAATAGTCATAGCTGTATTCGAGCGATTCGTTGCCGAGTGCATTCTCTTCCAGATCCCAGTCGATACAGCAGACGTTGCGGCGATTGAACACGTTGGAAATCTCGACAAACGCCAGCAGGGACCCCCGGCGCACCTTGAATTTGCGGCTCAGGCGCACGTCAACGCTCGCAAAGGTCGGGTGATGGAGTTCATTGCGCGGCCCCGGCACCGCGACGTTAATCGGCTCGCCGTCAGCATCGAGACCCTGTTCCACCAGCGCCAGGTCGGTCCTCGGCCAGCCCGAGTGAACGCTTGCCGCAGCGGAGAAATTCCAACCCTCATTGTTCCACGCAAAGCCGCCCTGAACGGCATGACGCTGGTCCCAACTTCGAGGCACATCCCGGCCGTCAATTCGATCGGTCACCTTCGACCAGGTGTAGGCGGCCCACCAGTTCCAGGCCGCCACCGTGCGGCGTGCCTCCGCCTTCGACGGATCGAGTCGCACACGATCGGCCGCCAGCTCCGGCATCAGGCTGAGCGGATCGTACAGGTTTTCGAATCGTGGCCGCACGTCGCGAATTTCCTTCTGGAAAGCTTCGAGGCGGATAGCTGTATCGTTGCCGGTCAGATGCTTCAGCCCGACAATGAGATGGTCCGCGCGCTGAGCAGGCCAGAAGTTCGTGATGCCGTCCTCGATCTGCAAGGAGTGCATCGCCTGCGATTGATGATAACGTCCAACGCTGAATCGCAGCTCGGTTTTGTCCCCGGGGCGGAACATCATGTTGAGACGCGGACTCAGCTGAGAGTCCGAACTCAGATCGGTGTAGGTCTGGTCGTCCCAGCGCAATCCCCATTCGAGCACGGCGCGCCGCGACAGTCGCCAGCGATCCGATACGTACAGCGCATAGCTGCCGCCGTTCGGACTCGCCGCTATCGAGCGGCTGAGCTCCGCCGCCTGGTTTTCGTAGATTTCCTGCAGACCAAAATACGCGGCAGATCCTGCATACGAATAGTCCGCTTCGCCATGAGCGACATGAACTCCCCACTGCGTGCGGTGACGGTCGGACGGGCTCCAGACCCAGTCCTGGCGAAGCGCAAACTGGCTGACGTCCCTGTTGTCTGTTACAGCGGCTATTAACTTCTCGGGGTCGTTGGCATACCCCTCACGCCGGTTGCTGTACTTGACCATCGACAGCACAGTGCTGCTGCCGAGCGTCGGCGACCAGTTGCTGTCGAGGCGCAGCCAGAACTGTGCGTTACTCGTATCGCTAAGCACCTGCTCGCGTTCGGCAGGATCTGTTTCGAGCACCAACTTTATCTGGTCGTCTGCGTACAGAGCGTTGACTGACAGACGGGTATTGGGAGTGATCTCAAAACCGTACTCAGCAAACACATCGAAGTAAGAGGGCTGACCGAACTTGGGGTCGATGACCAGGTCGAGATTGCCGCGCCGCGCCGAGAACAGCCAGTTGCGATCTTTGTCGGTACCCGCTGACAACAAAGACGTGTTGAAAACGCTGAGGCCGATCTCGGTGTGACGCAATTTCTCCGAATCGAGAGAGTCCATCAGCACAAGCCCGCTCATTCGATCGCCGTAGCGAACCGGGAATCCCCCTGTATAGACCTCGACCCCCTCGATCGCGCGGGCATCAATTGCGCTAAATATGTTCTGGTAGTCGCGTATATGAAACGGGTCGAACAACCACTGACCGTTTAACATGATGCCGATTTCGCTGTCCTCTCCGCCGCGAAAATGCGCGACCGCCGAAGCGCCGCTGGCTGCCGTGCCCGGCAGGCGTTGCGTGGCCCTGATCGGGTCCTCGCCGATATCCGGCATGCTCTGAATCGTCCGGCGGTCGAGCGCAAACTGAGACGTCGATATGTCCCGCGATATTTCATAGCGACTGGCCGCGACAACCACGGTCTCTATGTCCGGCTGCGACAACTTCGGTTTGGCAACGGCGGCATCCGGTACAGGCGTCGCGCCCGACTCTCCTTTGACAACCAGGTACACGCCAGCATCCGCCTGTACGTCCAGGCCATGCGGCCGCAGGATCTGGCGCACAATCTCCACGGGAGTCCCGGGTGCAGGTTCGGCGAGAACCCTTAGTTCATCGTTGACGAGATTGGTGCTGTAGGCAAAAGGGTGTCCCTGGTCTCGAAAGCCATCGATAACATTTGACACGGTCCGGCCAACGTACGGCACAGCCTGCCCGTTGTCGGCGAGAACGGCCGACGTTACCAGCAGCATCATAGTCAGCAGGACACGACTCATGCTTTACGGTGATTGATTATTGCCGACGTAGATAACTCCTTCATCGATACGCCATTCCAGTGCTGCTGTCGCCAGGCGCTGGCGCAGCGCCTCGGATGGCGCTGTGTCGATGCGTCCCCTGAGGATCGCGTCGCGCGCAACCTGCTCGGCCTGACCTTCCCACTGAATCTCCAGGCCGAGTTCCCGGCAAGCCCACAGGAGAAACTCATGCAGCGTTTTTCCGTCAACGTTCGCGGACGGCGATGTCCGGCTCACCCATTCCCAACTTTCTCCTGACCGGCTGATACTCAGTACGGTCGGCCGCTGCCTCCCGGACAACGTAAGCTGCTCACCCGACGAAGCCACATGGTTGTGATACTCGCCGTCCACGGCCACCTGGCCCTCCCTGACGCTGACTGTCAGTGTCCCTGCGTCTACGCCCGTCATGAACTGTGTTCCAATGTGTGCAACTTCACCAAAATCAGTACGAACAACGAACTCCGCGATATCGCCGGCGCTAATTCCTGCGATCAATGCCGCCGGACTGGAATCGAAGTAAATACGGCCGGATTTCAAATACACGGTTTCTTCATTCACGAATTCGACTCGCGTGTTCTCATCCATGCGCATCGAGCCGCCGTTAGCCCAGGCCAGGCCGATGCCTGCCTGACTCCCTGTCACAATCGTTTGCCCCGAGTGAACGCTGGCCAGGTCTTGCGTTTCGCGCAGCTCCGATGATTCGCCGAGCAAATAAATAGACCCGAAGCTCTTTTCAATCGACGCCACTTGCACGGCCTCGACGACCGGCATGCGAAACACGTTGAACACCGCAAAGACGCTGATCAATACGGTGGCCGCAATCGCAAACGACAACATGCGGCGGCGCGATTGGTGCCTGTTGCTGACATTCTGCCACTCGGAACGGACGGCTTGTCGTACCGCTGCCTCGTCGGACGATGACGGCGTCGGTCGCGGCGACGCACGCTTCAGCAATTGCTCCAGTACATCATCTGATGCAACGCCGGTGCTGTGTTCATTGTCACTCATGATTTCACCAACTCGCTCTCATTTAATTCGACTCCCTCTGTCAGCGACGAATACACGTCGGCAAACGCCCGTTTCGCACGGGCCAGCAGGGATTGGGTTGCCTCGGGGCCGATATCCAGCCTCGCCGATATTTCCTTTATTGAATGCCCTTCGATGTACTTCCACTCGAGAACATCGCCATAACGTGCCGGCAGCTTGTCCAGCGCGACCTGAATCAGACGCAGCAGCTCGACGCGACGATAATGTCGCTCGGGACTCATTTGTTCCGGGGCGTGAAAGGAATCGACGGCGGCCTGAATCTCCGCGAAATCTTCGGTCAGGACGATGTGCTCGCGATAGCGACCCTGCTTTGCAAGCCAGTCGCTGGTTTCATTGCGGCATATCGCACACAACCACGTGAACAGCGCGGACTCGGCACGGTAGGTGTGCAGCTTTCTGAGGGCACGCGTGAGCGTAATCTGGGCCACTTCGCGAGCGGCATCGGGATCGTCCGACAGGCGCGTCAGCGCAAAGCGATACAGCCGTGCGAAGTTTTCGTCGAAGAATCGGTCAAAGGCGCGTGCGTCACCCGTAAGCAACTGCTTTACAAGTTTTTTGTCCTGGAAATAGACCGCCATATCAAACCACTCCGGGTACTCGATTATCAGACGGTCCCTGCCACCATAATCGGTCGGACGATCTGACAATTGTACGCCGGAAGGCGCGCCGCAGGGCGCCAAGTAGACGTAAGGGAGACGAAATACGGGGCCGAATGGACCCGTATTATCAAAGAGTTAGCCGAATTGCGCGGCTATCTCTTCATGGCCTCGAAGAACTGCGCGTTCGTCTTCGTGTCCTGCAACTTGTTCAGCAGGAATTCGACGGCCGCGAGCTCGTCCATCGGGTGCAGGACTTTTCTCAAGATCCACATCTTCTGCAGCTCATCAGGATCCGTCAGGTACTCTTCTTTGCGCGTGCCGGAGCGATTGATATTAATCGCGGGGAACACACGCTTCTCGGATATACGCCGATCCAGGTGGATTTCCATATTACCCGTGCCCTTGAATTCCTCGTAAATCACTTCGTCCATCTTG
>CAMYLB010000274.1 GCA_947259145.1 uncultured Woeseiaceae bacterium | reverse complement strand
TTGTGTTCGGTCGCGGCCAACGGCCGCTCCTACAGTTCGTCTATACCAAGGTTCGCCAGTGCGTCAGCTTCGTCGTTCTCGGGATGGTCGGAGTGACCCTTGACCCATCGCCAGTCGATCGCGTGCCGGCTGACAGCCTCATCGAGCGCCTGCCACAGGTCCTTGTTCTTGACCGGCTTCTTCGCCGTGGTCTTCCAGCCGCGTTTTTTCCAGTTCGGCATCCATTCGGTGATGCCGTCCATGACGTATTTCGAATCCGTGTGCAGTACGACCTTTCGTTTTCCTTTGAGGGCGTTCAGCGCCTCAATCGCCGCGGTCAGCTCCATGCGGTTGTTGGTCGTCTCGGGCTCGCCACCGTGCATCGTCTTGCGATGACGTCCTGAAATCAGCAGTGCGCCCCATCCGCCCGGCCCGGGATTTCCCCTGCATGCGCCGTCGGTATATATCTCAATGGTTTTCGTCAAAACGGATTCGCGATACTCGTGTGGAGGGTTCGGCCAGCCCGGCAACGACCTGCGCTTTGCGCCGCCAGAGCGGTCGCACCGGCGTCAGCGTGTGGACCCTTTTCTGGGCGGTGAGCATATAGCAAGCCGCCAGCTCCGGCCACCAGGCCTGCCCCCAGCGTTCCCACTTGCTGGCGCCGCGCGCTTTGTTGCCCGGCAACGGCCAGCGGAAGAAGTAGCGCGATGCACCCTGTATGCGCATGTCGAGCAATTGCAGCCAGTCCCGCAAACGCCGATCCGAGATCAGGTGATCAGCACCGGGCGGCATGCCGGCCCCCGGCACCAGCCGCCGCAGGCCCCAAAGGCCGCCGGGTTTGAAGCCCAGGATGACAACCTGGCCATTGCATCGCAGCACGCGGTCGACCTCACGCAGGATCGCATGCGGCCGATCACTGTAATCGAGCGTATGTGGCAGCAGGACGGCGTCCACCGAGTCGCTCTCGACGGGCAGCCTGTGCAGCTCCGCCACGGCCGAAGGCTCGTCCTCGGGCGTCTCAGCGATCGACAGGCAGCGCTGCGTGCGCGTGAAGCGCATAAACGTGCGATTGTCGCCCCACAGGCCGAGCTGCAGGCAGTGTTCGCCGAAAATGCCGTCCAGCGCTTCCTCGACCACACGCGATTCCTGCTGCAACAACGCCTCACCCAGAGAAGTTTTCAGCCAGTCTTGCTGCATTTGTGAACGAACCCCTTGCACAACCCGAATCCCTCAGTACGATAGCTCGATGCCTGACATTCGAACAGCACCGACACCGCAATTATTGCAGAGATTGATCCGCATGGGCGCCACTGGCGTCACCTTTTTGTGCCTGGCGTGGCTTCTCGCCTCGGGCCCGGCGCTCGCCATGCCGACTTTCCTCGACCGCATGCCGGCCAAATTCGCCGCCGCTGGCCCTGATTCGAGCCTCGATGCCACTGCCACACTGGCCGCGACGCTGACCGGGCCCGAAGACGTCCTGGCCAGGCTGCGACAGGGCTTTGCGCTTGCTTATGACGACAATTCCCGCACCGCGGCCGAACTCAAGTGGTTCGCCAGCCACCCCGACTACCTGAACCGCGTCTTCACGCGAGCACAGCGCTACCTGCCCTACATCGTTGCCGAGCTCGAGCGACGCAACATGCCGCTCGAGCTCGCGCTGTTGCCCATCGTTGAGAGCGCCTACGACCCCTTCGCCTATTCGCATGGACGTGCCGCCGGCCTGTGGCAGATGATCCCCGGCACGGCGAAGCGCTTCGGCGTCAAACAGAACTGGTGGTACGACGGCCGACGCGACGTCGTCGATTCGACGCGCGCCGCGCTCGACTACCTGCAGCACCTCGAAGGCCTCAACGACGGCAACTGGCTCAATGCCATCGCGTCCTATAACTCCGGCGAAGGCAACGTGCTGCGCGCAGCGCGCAAGAATCGCAAAGCCAACAAGCCCGTCGACTTCTGGCACCTGAAGCTGCCCAGGGAAACGCGCATGTACGTGCCCAAGCTTCTGGCACTGGTCGAGATTGTGGCTGATCCCGAGAAGTTCCAGCTGACGCTGCCCGTCGTGGCCGATGAACAGCAGTTCATGGTTGCCGACATCGGCAGCCAGCTCGACCTCGCGCTCGCCGCCGAACTCGCCGGCGTGGATGTCGATACCGTTTACCAGTACAACCCGGGCTATAACCGCTGGTCGACGGACCCGTCGGGTCCGCACACGCTTGTCATGCCGATCGACGTTGCCGATCAGTTTGTCGCTGCCCTCGCCGAGGTACCGGCAGGCGATCGCGTGCGCTGGAAACGTCACAAAGTAAAAGACGGCCAGGCGATTTCTCAGATTGCAGAGCAGTACAACACCACCGTGTCGACGATACGCTCGGCTAACAATCTCAGGGGCAACACGATTCGTGCCGGTCATCACCTTATGATCCCGGTCGCAACCAAGCCGTTGAGCGCCTACAGCAAGAGTGCCGACGCGCGCCTTGCCAAAACACAAAACAAGCCGCGCGCGGGTAGCAAGATTGAACATGTCGTGAAAAGCGGTGAAAGTTTCTGGACGATCTCGCGCCGCTACAAGGTCACGCACCGCCAGCTTGCCGCATGGAACGGCATGGCACCGGGCGACACATTGTCGGTCGGTCGCAAGCTCGTCGTCTGGACCAGTGCCGAGCTCGATGATCCGCGCATGTCGCCAACGGCAGCACTCGGTAACACAACACGCAAGCTGCGCTACACGGTGCGCAATGGCGATTCGCTGTATCTCATCGCCAATCGATTCCGTGTCTCGATCGCACAGTTGACGCGCTGGAATAAAATAGACAAAAGCAAGATCCTGCGGCCGGGACAGAAGCTGACCATGTATGTGGACGTCACAGCGCAAAGCAGCTGATTGGTGTCGCGGCCTGGCATTGTCCCCGAATGGGGAGGGCCGCTCCTACAGGATAGACACGTCAGCCGGAGGCCGCTCCTGCAGGTAATTCGATGTAGAATGCCCGGCAAAGAAAAATTACATGGGGAATCGTTATGGGCTTTATGGCCGGCAAGAAGGCACTGATCGTCGGTGTCGCAAGTGATCGTTCCATCGCATCTGGCATTGCAGAGGCATTCGCCCGCGAAGGCTGCGAAATCGCGTTCACGTATCAGAACGACAAACTGAAAAGCCGTGTCACCAAGCTCGCCGAACGCCTGGGACAAAACACCGACCTGCTCTATCCCTGCGACGTGAGCTCCGACGAAGAGATCGACGCCGTGTTTGCGAACCTTGGCAAGGAATGGGACGGCCTCGACATCCTCGTGCATTCGGTAGGTTTCGCACCGCGCGAGCAGCTGGCAGGCGGTTTCGTTGAGTCCATTACGCGCGAGGGCTTTGCAATCTCACACGACATTTCGGCTTACAGCCTGGCGGCGCTGGCGAAAGCCGGACTGCCGATGATGCAGGGCCGTAACGGTGCAATTCTCACAATGACCTACAACGCCGCCACCCAGGTCGTGCCCAATTACAACGTCATGGGTCTCGCCAAAGCGAGCCTCGAGTCCTGCGTTCGTTTCCTCGCTGCCGACCTGGGGCCGCAAGGCATCCGCGTGAACGCGATTTCAGCCGGCGCCGTGAAGACGCTGGCCGCTGCCGGCATCAGTGGCTTCCGCAAGATGCTGAGTTACGCGGAAAAATCGGCGCCGCTGCGTCGCACGGTGACGATCGACGAAATCGGCAATGCGGCCGCGTTCCTGTGCTCCGATCTCGCCAGCGGCATCACGGGCGAGACGACGTTCGTCGATGCAGGCTCGAACATCATGGGCATGGTGTTCGATGAAGATTAATGGGGACATTCTTAATTTAACGCGTTAAATTAAGAATGTCCCCAATTGCGGTTCGACCCCTTATTTTGTAATCGGCGCAGACGCGCCTAAGTGGAGCCCGTTATGACGACGACCACCAAAATACTGATCTGGATGGCCGCGGGGCTAGTACTAGGCAGCTTGATCAACTGGTTTGCGTCAGACGTGG
>CAMYLB010000273.1 GCA_947259145.1 uncultured Woeseiaceae bacterium | reverse complement strand
CTTGCCTATGCCGAGCTTGGATGCGAATGCCTCGATCTTGTCGCCGCCAATCGCGTCCTGAAGTTGCGCCGGCGAAATCGAGTCGTTTGAACCGTCACCCAGCCACGATTTGGCCTTCGATGCCAAATCGCCACCAGCACCGGTAAACTGACCGACGATATCGCCGAGGTCGAATCCGTTACTACCACCCACCAGGTCGTCGAGTGCCGATGCAGCCGCGCCAGAATCGTTTGCGCCGCCGATCTTGCTCATTATGAGTTGAGTTGCCAGACTTTTGATATCCATGTATTTCCCCTTGAGGCAGTCAGTCGAATGGACGACTAGTCTAGCCGCAATTCGATCGGGGGATTGTGAACATTTGTGTCAAGGATAGCCTTCATTCAGTTAATTGATGTACTGTCACAATGGTTCACAACTACCTCGTTGTTGTCTTTTTCGTGCGCCAAAATAATTACGGACGATCAAGACTTTTTTTCACCAGCTAATCGCAAGATCTGACTTTCGATCTGAGGACATTCACATGAAACACTTGAACATTGTTGCTGCGTTGATCGCGGCACTAGCAATTATGTCTGCCTCGCCGGCCGATGCACAAATGGAAAAGAGCAAGTCCGGAAAGGCCATGCAGGATCGTTCACAGGATGCTGTCGATCGTGCCGAGATGGAACGTGATGACCTTACGCGGCGCGACATGAAATCGCGCGAGCGAATTGAAGATGCAATGGAAGACGAAAGCGACGATATCGATACTGATGACCTGGACGACGACGTTGTTCGCGACAAATCCGTCAAGGCAAGAGACAAGTCAACCAAAATGAAAGGCAAGCCTGCCAAGGGCCTGAACAACGCAGCTACGCGAGGCAACGAAAAGTCCCAGGAAATGCGGGCGCGTAGCGGCGAGCGAAAAGTGATCAAGGAAGAATACAAAGCCAGTGGCAAGGGCAATAAGGGCGAACTTGATGCCGGTGATGCCCTGGACGCAGATGCCGGTGAAGCGTCGGAAGACGGCGAGACGAAAGAAAAGAAACCCTGGTGGAAATTCTGGAATCAATAGGACTTGATAAACAGATAGGAAGACAAGGGCCCCTTTTCAGGGGCCCTTTTATTTTGTGTCTTCAATACCGTCCGTGCTGTTTGAAAATGTAGTTATTGAGTTCGATGAACTCGGTATTCATGCGATGCACGATGCGATGAGTCGAGCGGGCGATCGCGCGCATCACCTTGTACACCAAATGCGGATGCGCATCGACGATGTTTTCGAAATCCTCACGCTTCAAAGTGAGAACATGTGTCGGGCAGAGTGCCCGCAGGCCCACGGTGTGTTCATGGCCATCGATAAAGCTGAGCTCGCCCGCAAGGTCGCCTTCTCTGAGGATCGCAAGCCCGGCAATATCACCGCCGCCAGTGTGTTTGACTACCTCGAGCTTGCCCTTCAGCAGCACGTGCAACGAATTATCGGTTGTACCCTCGGTAATGAGGTATTCGCCGTCGGCCAGTTCGCGCGGATTCATGAGGCCGCTCAGTACGCTCGCTTCCTCCTGCGACAGCTCCGCGCCCAGAGAGGACGAAAGAACCAGGTTGCCTGTGTCTGTCATGTTTGTTCCCCAGGAGCTGATTTGGTTACAGGGATAATAGTGAAAAAAACGCCAAAAAGACCATACGTAGAAGGCCCAAAGAGACTCGCTTGGTCGTCCGGCTAGGAATTCTTGCCTGTACCCATCAACTCATAATGCCCACCACGATCCAGCGCTGCTTTATAAGCCGGTCGTGCGCGCACGTTTTTTAGAAACGCCGCGAGATATGGATAGTCGGAGCTAAGATCTGTCCGTACTTCGGCTGCCTCCAGCGCAAAACTCATCTGCACGTCGGCGGCTGTAAAGCGGTCACCACAAAACCATTTTGACTCGCTCAGCGTTTCTTCCATAAAGTCGAGGTTACCTTTCACGTTGGCGTCGAGATAACTGGCGCGCACCTTACCGGCGATGCCTTTGGCGATCGGTTTTGCGAAGAACGGCATCGGCGAAGTCTCAATGCGCCCGAGAATCAGCGAGATGATCATCAGGGGCATGAAAGTGCCCTCCGCATAGTGCATCCAATAGGCGTACGAGCGCCATTCCGTCGTACCGGCTATCGGGTGCAATCTGCCATCGTCGTAGGTGTGTACCAGGTATTCGATAATCGCGCCGGATTCGGCCATGGTCACATCGTTGTCTACGATGACCGGCGCTTTGCCCAAGGGATGAATCTCCTTGAGTTCCGGGGGTGCCAGGCTGGTCTGCTTGTCACGACCGTAGCGCTTGATGTCGTACTCGACGCCGAGTTCCTCCAGCAACCACAGGACACGCTGTGAACGCGAGTTTTCCAGGTGATGCACAATCAGCATTGTCTCTTCCCCCTCAAATCTGGATCTCGTACAGGATACGGCAATTTGAAGACCGTCGCGGCTTCGAAAAAACCCGCCGTTTGCTTTTTCGCTCAGGCTAATGTGCATGTACTCCTGATTTCTCGTAGCATGAGCGACTTGCATCCGTACTGAAGCCCGGCCAGCCGTTGACCCAATGAAAATAGCGCACTCGACACGCCTCCTATCGTTGCTGCTGGGCTTTCTTTTCGCGGCCAACCTCTTCGCCCAGACGACTGCAGACAGTGCGGAACCGGCCGCACCGGACCTGAGTTCGCTGCAAACCAACTGGTGGGCCTACTTCGAGGGATCCCGCGCCGAGGTCGAACCGAGGATCGAGGCCTACCTCAAGGATACGGGTGTCCAGATCGCCAAGCTGGCACCGCAGAACCAGGTGGTCGCCCAGTCGATGCTGGAAGCGGCGCAGGACAACCTCACGGCATTCCTGGCGCTTCTCGATGACGTCGAACTCGAACCACAGGTATTGGCGCCGGCAGCGGCGAGTTATTCGATCGAGGACTTGCTGAAACTTGCAGCGCAAGCCCGGGCCGCGCGCTCCGCCGCGGCCGAGGAACAGCTCGAGGTCGATCGCGAGAAACGCGTTCTCGAAGGCACTACGCGGCACCGCGACGCCGTGTTCGACGATTACGTGGACGCCCCGGCTGGCGACGATCGTTGGTTGGCCGGTCTGAGATTGCTGCAGGCACGTTCGGCGAAGGCCATCTCAACGCGCCGCCTGGAGCTGTTGACCAAGAGATCCGAACTCGCCAATGCCTATGCACAGGCAACGGCGGAACGCGCGGATTTTGCCAGCGATCGATTGGCGACAACGGCCGAAGAAGCAAATCTCGACGCTTTGTACAAACGCGTGGATGCCGACAAGGCTGCGGTCGATATAGCCGAGGAAAAGCTGCGTGAAGCTCAAATTGGCGCGAGCGGGCTCGATCTGAACACCGCGCAAGGCCGATCGCAGCAGCGCCTGCAGCAAGACGGGCTGACAGCTGCAGAGATCAGCCTCACGCTGGCCAAAGCGGCGCTGGCGCGATCCGAGGCACAGCGCTCGTGGACCGAAATGGTCCTGGACGCGGCGCTTGATACCAGCGCGCTCGAAGACAAAACGCTGGAATGGTCAGAATTTGTGCGTGGCGTTGAGCAACGGGTGCCCGAGTGGAAACGGGAAACCGGGGATGAACTGCTTGCGATTCAGAGCGTCAACCGGGACGGTTTGGATTGCGATTCAGAGCGTCAACCGGGACGGTTTGGATCGGGCTTCGCGTCGCCTGCTGGACCAGCGGCTGGGTACCGCCCAGCAAACCCTGACGCAGATCGGCGAACTTACGGCAGCAGTTGCCGATCTGAAGCTCCTCATGGTGGTCGTCGATAACGCCGCCGCGGAACGTACGGGCGCGTTTAAATCCTGGCTCTCGACCGCAAGTCGCTCAATTAAGACCGCCTACATCCGAGTCGCCGGGCTGGCCGACGTTACGCTGTTCGACGTGGGCGATACGCCGGTTACTGGCGGTGACATACTGCGCGTGCTGCTGATTCTGACGGTCGCGTATCTCTTGTCCCGCGGCATTCGTCACGCGATACGGCGTGTTGGTTCAAGCGAATCGAGTGGCACGCAGGCATCGCTGTACACGGTTGGTCGACTCAGTCACTACGCGATCATTATTCTCGGATTGGTCATTGCGCTGTCCTCGATCGGGCTCGACTTCAGCAATCTTGCGCTGGTTGCGGGTGCGCTCAGTGTCGGCATCGGTTTTGGTCTGCAGTCCATCGTCAACAATTTCGTTTCGGGACTGATCATACTGTTCGAGCACTCGCTGCGCGTTGGCGATTATATCGAGCTCGATACCGGACTGACGGGCACGGTCAAAGCCATCAATGTGCGCAGCACACTCATCAATACCAACGACAATATTGATATTGTCGTGCCTAATTCCGAGTTCGTCACCACGAAACTCACAAACTGGACGCTGGGCGAACGCATACTGCGCGTCCGCATTCCGTTCGGTGTGGCCTACGGCAGCGATAAAGATACGGTGAAAAAAGCCGCACTTGAAGCGGCCGCCGAAGTGCCCTTTACCTTGACCCACATGAAAGGGCGCGAACCCGATGTCTGGCTCGTGGAATACGGCGACAGCAGCCTGAATTTCCTGCTGCTGGTCTGGGTTAATCGGCAGGGTGCCCGACGCCCGACGAGAACCCGATCCGCGTATCTGTGGGCTCTTGAGACCAAGCTGACCGAGCATGGCATCGAAATTCCGTTTCCGCAGCGCGACCTGCACCTGCGCTCCGGATGGCCGGATGCGCAGCAGACCGCATCATCACCACCTACACCATCCACAACACAGGAAGAATAATGAAAGATCAGACTTTGGCGATCCACGCCGGCTTCAAATCAGACCCTGCAACCAAGTCCGTCGCGGTGCCGGTTTACCAGACCGTCGCCTACGAGTTTGACAACGCCCAGCACGGCGCCGATCTGTTTAATCTGGCGGTGCCGGGTAATATCTACACGCGCATCATGAACCCCACTGTCGACGTGCTCGAACAACGATGCGCGGAACTTGAGGGCGGCATCGCGGGCCTGGGTCTGAGCGCCGGCAGCGCCGCGATCAACTACGCAATCCTTACGCTTGCCGAGAAAGGCAATAACATTGTCACGGTGCCCATGCTGTATGGCGGTACTTACACCTTGTTCAAGCACATGCTGCCGAGGCTCGGCATTGAAGTGCGCTTTTCAAGCGACGACAGTGCAGCAAGCATGGAAGGCTTGATTGATGACAAGACAACGGCCGTGTTCTGCGAGTCGATCGGCAACCCGGCGGGTAATATCGTCGATATCGAGGCACTTGCAAAGATGGCGCATGATCACGGCGTGCCGCTCATCGTTGACAATACCGTGGCGACGCCGGCCCTGATAAAGCCCATTGAATGGGGTGCGGATATTATCGCCAACTCGCTGACGAAGTACATGGCTGGCCACGGCAATTCGCTGGGCGGCGTCATCGTCGATAGCGGTGAGTTTCCCTGGGCAGATTACCCCGAGAAGTTCCACATGCTGACGCAGCCCGAAGAGTCGTACCACGGCGTCGTCTACACCGAGGCACTCGGGGCCGCGGCGTATATTGGTCGCGCGAGGACTGTGCCGTTACGCAATACCGGCTCGGCGCTGAGCCCGATGAACGCGTTCTTGATTTTACAGGGTCTGCAGACTTTGCCATTGCGCATGGAACGACATTGTGAAAATGCCATTGCCGTTGCGAAGTACCTGAGCGACGACTCGCGCGTTGCCTGGGTTAGCTACGCTGGATTGCCGGACTCGCCGTACTACGATCTCGCGATGAAATACACCAACGGCAAACCGTCGGCGCTATTGTCATTCGGAATCAAGGGCGGTTTCGACGCCGCCGTGGATTTCTATGACGCGCTGGAACTGTTCCTGCGGCTCGTCAACATCGGTGACGTCAAGTCGCTGGCCGCACACCCGGCTTCCACAACGCACCGGCAATTATCCGAAGACGAGCTGAAATCGGCTGGCGTAACGCCCGACATGATTCGCCTCTGCATCGGTATCGAGCATATCGACGACATCATTGCGGATCTCGACCAGGCGCTTGCCGCAGCAAGCTAACAAGCCGCGAAATTACTCCCAGTTGTAGCGGAAGCGAACTCCAGCGGTACGCGGTCGGCGGTGACCGAAAAAGTGCGACGGCAGTATGGTGCCGTTGTTATTGAGGCCGTCATAAGTAAATTCGTCGGTCAGGTTCTCGATGTAGACGCCCGCCGACCAGTTGTTCGCTGATTCGTAGCTGACGCGCAGTGCCATTTCTATCGACGAATCGATCATCGTCTCCGGGAATGCGCCCCAACCGCCGCCGCGCTCGGATTCCCAAAACGCTTCGAGGCTGCCGGTGATCAAGCCACCACGATACTCGAACTCGCCGTTCAAAACGGCCGCTCCGGCCCAGTCGGGAGCCCAGAACAGATTTGATCCCTCGCAGCTATCGACCGTGGCTCCGTCACAAACCTGCTGGATGCCGGTCGCCTCGGTGTCCAGCCAGCTGAGCGCAAAATAAAGACCCCAGTTCTCGTTGATGGCTGAATTCAGCGATGCTTCAACACCGGTGCCGTCAACCTGGCCGACGTTTTCAACGGTATTGGCACCGGAATTGGGGTCAAAAAAGCTGATCTGCAGGTCTTCGTAGTCGTATAAGAATCCCGTCATTGCCAGGTCCGTGGTGCCATTGAAGACCTTGCCCTTGTAGCCGATTTCATATGAATCGACATGTTCCGGCTCGAATCTCCTCGATCGGTAGCCCTCGGCCTGGGTCACATCGTATACGCCGGTGACACGGTCGCCGACCGCGTCCACGAGCGAGAAGCTGCCGAAGCCGCCCGACTTGAAGCCCTCGGTGTAACTGGCGTAAATGAGCCCGTCGTCCGAGATACGATAGCGCCCCACAGCGCGGATTTGAGTATCCGACCAGCTATTCGACGTCCTGATATCGCCGTCAGTCGTGAAGATGTACGCCCAGTAGCCGCCCAACAAGCTTTCGGGTTCTGGCACGTTCAGCGAGAAATCTTTCTTGTCGTCGGTGTAACGGACGCCGACACTGACATCAAACGTATCCGATACATCGAAACTGAGATCAACATAGGCGGCCCAACCGGAAAAATCACCAACAATACGTCCCGGTTCAGTTAGTAAGCCATCCGAGCTCGGCGTCCACGGCGAGCCGTAGTAGGCGTACAGGCTGGCACAGTCGGTGATGCCCTCACCAGGGTAGTAGTAGTTGCCGTAGTAATTGCAGAAGTTATCTTCCGCACCAGAATTTGTGAAAACCGTATCGATATCTTCCTGGTAGAACGACAGTCCTGCATACCAGGAGAATGCGTCATCGGTATCCGACGTCAACCGCAGCTCCTGCTGGAAGTAGTCGCCTTCCTGATCCTGCTGGTAGTTATTTATATTTAGTGGAGTGCCGTCGTAGTCCTCGGTATAGAAATAGTCATGATCCTTGTAGCCGGTGTTTGAGGTCAGCGTCATGCCGCCGAAGTCGTAATCGAGTCGCACGCCCATGGAAAAAATATCGGCGTTGTCATTGTCGCCCAGAGACTGGTCGGAATCCGCATCTTCCGGTCCACCCTGCGGCGTGATCGCGGTACCGAACACGCCGACCAGGTTGTCCCAGATATCGCCTGTTGCGATTGCCCGGTAGACGGATC
>CAMYLB010000272.1 GCA_947259145.1 uncultured Woeseiaceae bacterium | reverse complement strand
GCCGATCTGACTTGCCAGTCGAATTCGCTGTGCCTCGCCACCCGACAAGGTTTCGGCGCTGCGGTCGAGCGACAGGTAGTCGAGACCGACGTCAGACAGAAAGCCGACGCGCTCGCTGATTTCCTTGACGATCTTGTCGGCGACCGTCGCTCGCCAGCCGTCCAGTTTCATGTTGTCGAAGAACGCGCGCGCGTGCCCGACGGAAAGACTGGTGATTTCCGGCAGCGACTGCTCAGCGACAAAGACGTGTCGGGCCGCGCGGTTCAGCCGGGTGCCGTTGCAGTCCGGGCAGTCCTGGCTGTTCAAGAACTTCGAGAGTTCTTCGCGGACGGCGCTGGATTCGGTTTCGCGGTAGCGACGCTCGAGGTTCGGCAGCACGCCCTCGAAGCGATGCAGTTTCTTGATTTGCATGCCGCGCGAGTTGGCATAGAAGAACTCAATCTTGTCCTTGCCGCTGCCGTACAAGACGACGTTCTGCAGTTTTTTGGAGAGCTCGTTGAACGGCGTTTCGATATCGAAATCGTAATGAGACGCCAGGCTCTGGATCATCTGGTAGTAGTACGTGGTCTTGCGATCCCAGCCGCGGATGGCGCCGCCAGCGAGCGACAGGCCGGGGTTAACAACCACGCGATCTGCATCGAAGAATTGCTTGACGCCGAGACCGTCGCAACCTGGACAGGCGCCGCTCGGATTGTTAAACGAAAACAGGCGCGGTTCGAGTTCCGTGAGGCTGTAGCCACAGATATTGCAGGCAAAACGATCGGAGAAAATGATCTCCTCCTGCTCGGCGTCATTCATCCACGCAATACGCGCAACACCGTCGGCGAGGCGCAGCGCCGTTTCAAACGACTCGGCAAGGCGCAGGCGAATGTCGTCCTTGACCTTAAAGCGATCGACGATCGCGTCAATGTTGTGCTTCTTGCGCAGATCGAGCGCAGGCGGTTGATCGAGTTCATAGATCTCGCCGTCGATGCGCGCGCGGATAAAGCCCTGCGCCTGGAGGTCGGCCATGAGCTGCACGTGCTCACCCTTGCGGTCGGCAACTACGGGCGCAAGCAGCACAGCATCAGACGAGAGCCTTCGGGTAGTTCCAATACGTGATCCACCATCTGGCTGACGGTCTGCGCTTCGAGCGTGATGTCGTGGTCCGGGCAGCGGGGGGTACCGGCGCGGGCGAATAACAGCCGCAGGTAGTCGTAGATCTCTGTGACTGTGCCGACCGTCGAGCGTGGGTTGTGAGACGTCGATTTCTGTTCGATCGAGATCGCCGGCGACAGTCCGTCGATATGATCGACATCGGGTTTTTCCATCATCGACAGGAACTGGCGCGCATAAGCGGACAGCGATTCGACGTAACGACGTTGACCCTCCGCGTAAATCGTATCGAAGGCCAGAGAGGACTTGCCGGAGCCGGACAAGCCGGTGAATACGATCAGTTTTTCCCGTGGCAGGCTGAGGTTGATGTCGCGCAGGTTGTGGGTCCTGGCGCCACCAATATTTATGTGACCAACAATCGACTTCATAACAAGGATTCAGGGATCGGGAAACAACCTGTTAATATACGCCGCCGCGCGTCCGCGGCGCAAAGGAAGTCTACGATTGAGTTCAGAAAGCCCTGACACCGTTATCCCAATGCATGCATCCGAACGCCGCTCTGTGGCCGTGGTTGCGCTGATCTCCATGATTCGCATGTTCGGCTTGTTTGCGCTGTTGCCGGTGCTGTCGCTGTATGCGGCGGACCTGCAGCACGCCACGCCGCTCCTGATCGGGCTGGCCGTTGGTGCCTATGGGCTCACCCAGGCCGGATTCCAGATACCGCTGGGCGCCCTCTCGGACCGTATCGGGCGCATCCCGGTCATATTGCTTGGCCTCGCGATATTCGCGGCCGGCAGCGTGCTCGCCGCGCTCAGTGATTCCATCTACGGCGTCATCTCGGGTCGCTTGCTGCAGGGCGCCGGCGCAATATCGGCGACGCTGACCGCACTTATCACCGACGCCACGCGCAAGGAAGTCCGGACGCGTTCCATGGCCGTATTCGGTGTAGGTATCGGCATCTCGTTCATGATTGCGATGGTCGCGGGCCCCCTGATAGCGGCGCATTTTGGTGTCAATTCGCTGTTCTGGATCGCGGCTGCGCTGGCCGTCGTTGCAGGGCTGCTACTTGCCCTGCTGCCTGAGATTCCGCGCCCGGTGCAGCGCGAAAGCTGGAGTCTGGTTCCGGCTTTTCGCCCGGACCTGCTGCGCCTCGATTTTTACGTCTTTTTGCTGCATACAATAATGACGGCAACGTTCGTCGCGCTGCCGTTTCTCCTGAACGACCGGCTCGACATGGCATTGACCGACCATTGGAAAATGTACGTCGCGGCGCTGCTGTTTTCGCTCGTGATCGCGGTGCCGATGATCATCAAGGACGAACACGAGGGGCGTGGACAGCTTATCGGCATCGCCGTGACCCTGGTGCTCGTCGCGCAGCTGGCGCTGACATTTCTTGGTTTTTCGGTGGCGCCCGTGTTCCTGGCCCTGGTTGTGTATTTCGCCGGCTTCAACTTCCTCGAGGCCGGTCTGCCGGCACGATTGTCGAAGCTTGCCGATGACGATGTGCGGGGCGCCTCGCTTGGCGTGTTCTCCAGCGCGCAGTTCCTCGGCGCTTTCTCTGGCGGCCTGATTGGCGGCCGATTTCTGGGCCAGGGCCGGCCGGCAGACGTGTTCTTCGTCTGCGCGCTCCTGGCCGGTATCTGGCTGGCGCTGCAGGGCTTCGGGCACTTGCGGCGGGAATCCGCATAATTAGGGTCTTGCATGCAGAAATCGGGGTAGCTTTTACCCTCTCAGGCTCTACAATAGTCCCCCCTTGCCGCCATGGCGGCGGGTCACATAACAAACAACATTTAGCTGAGAGCAGGGGACCGATATGGCCCGCGGAATAAATAAAGTCATCATCGTTGGTAATCTCGGACAGGATCCCGAGACGCGCTATATGCCAAGCGGCTCGGCCGTTACGAACTTTACGGTCGCTACCAATGAGTCCTGGAAAGACAAGCAGACCGGCGAGCAAAAAGATCGCACCGAGTGGCATCGTGTGGCGATGTTCAATCGCCTGGCGGAAATCGCGGCCGAGTACCTGCGCAAGGGCTCGCAGGTTTATATCGAAGGCAAGCTTCGGACGCGCAAGTGGCAGGGCCAGGACGGCAATGACCGCTACACGACCGAGATTATTGCAGACGAGATGCAGATGCTGGGTGGCCGTGGTGACGGCGGCGGCGGAGGCAACTTCGGCGGTGGCAAGGGCGGTGGCAAAGGTGGTGGCAAAGGCGGCCGAAGCCAGGACAGTGGCGGCAGTGCACCACCGCAGCCGGGTCCCGACGACTTCGACGACGATATTCCATTCTGATCGAACGCTTCGGTAGTTCGATATGCCAAAGCCGTGCGGCGCTCTGACAGCCCGCGCGGCTTTGTCGATTCAAGCTAGCGAGCATGGGCTTTACCCGGTGATCCTGGCGGCCGCTGCTGTCACTCGCACGTTGGTATTGTCCCCTTGATGGGGAGGTTAGCTCCTACGGTGTAAAATCGGACTTATGAGCAAGAAGCTGTACATCAAGACCATGGGTTGCCAGATGAACGAGTACGACTCGGACAAGATGGCGGACGTCTTGCGCGAGTCACACGGCTATGAATTGACCGATACACCCGACGATGCTGACCTGTTGCTCGTGAATACCTGCTCGATTCGGGAAAAGGCACAGGAAAAAGTGTTTTCCCAACTGGGCCGCTGGCGCGCGCTGAAAGAAAAAAACCCCGCTATCAAGATCGGTGTAGGCGGTTGCGTAGCCAGCCAGGAAGGCGCAGGCATTACGAAGCGCGCGCCATTCGTCGATGTTGTATTCGGACCGCAAACGCTGCATCGCTTGCCTGAAATGATCGACGGTGCGGCAAAAACCGGTCATTCGGTCGTCGATATTTCTTTTCCCGAAATCGAGAAATTCGACTGCTTGCCTGAGCCGCGCGCTGAAGGACCCACGGCATTCGTCTCGGTGATGGAAGGTTGCAGCAAGTACTGCAGTTTCTGCGTTGTTCCATACACGCGCGGCGAAGAAATCAGCCGGCCTTTCGATGATGTAATCGCTGAAGTGGCTAGCCTTGCAGAGCAGGGTGTGTGCGAAGTTAACCTGCTCGGCCAGAACGTCAACGCCTATCGTGGGCCAATGCACGATGGGGAAATCGCCGATCTTGCAACGCTGATCTACTACGTCGCAGCCGTCGAAGGCATCGAGAGAATTCGATTCACGACATCGCACCCGGTGGAATTCACGGACAGCCTGGTCCAGGCATACGCCGAAGTGCCAAAACTTGCGAGCTACCTGCACCTGCCCGTGCAGCATGGATCTGACAGGGTGCTGGCCGCGATGAAACGCGGACACACGGTTCTGGAGTACAAGCAAAAGATCCGCAAACTACGCGAAGCCCGACCAGACATCTCCTTGTCGTCTGATTTCATCGTCGGATTCCCCGGCGAAACAGACAGGGACTTCGAAGCTTTGATGAACCTGATTGCGGATATTGGTTTCGACCAGTCGTTCAGTTTTATCTACAGCGCTCGTCCCGGTACACCGGCAGCCAGTCTTGTCGATGACACGCCAATGGACGTGAAAAAGCAGCGCCTGCAAATCCTGCAAGCGCGCATCAATCAGCAGGCCATGGAAATCAGTCGTCGCATGGTGGGCACGACACAGCGCGTCCTGGTTGAGAAAATCTCGAAGAAGAGTTCGAGCCAGGTCTCGGGCCGGACAGAAAACAATCGTTGGGTGAACTTCGACGCCGATCCGTCATACATTGGACAGTTCGTAGAGGTCACCATTACCGAGGCGCTGCCCAATTCGCTGCGTGGCCGCCTGCTACTTCCCAAGGCGCGTGCTTCAGGGTAATCTGTGGGCCAATGATCTATTGCGGTCTTCCTGACAGGCGGCTTCCTGCAAAGAGGTTTCGACTACAGATCTTGAATGCTGTCCAGATTTCTCGGGACGTTGTCCTCGAGCCCGCCGATAATAGCCGCCTCGCGAACCTGTGCGGCCAGTTTGATGAACACCTTAAACAAATCGAAAGCCGCCTGGATGTCGAAATTGCCAGCCGTGGAAATCGTTTCCGCGTGACCGGCCGTCCAGGTGCTGCAGAGGTCGGCGGTGACGTACTGATATCGCTATTTGAGATGACCGACAAAGAACGCCTGGATCCGGAGCGCGTACACATGATGTTGCAGGAGTCCTTTATGAATGACGCGGATGCGACCACGCCAGAAGCTGAAGACGCCGACGACGAGATCTTCACGATTCAGACGCGGCGCAAACTGATTCGCCCGCGCGGTGCCAATCAGACGGTGTACATGAATAGCATTCAGCAGCATGATCTCGCTTTCGGCATCGGACCAGCCGGCACGGGCAAAACCTATCTCGCCGTCGCGAGCGCCATCGATTCGCTCGATTCTGAGATCGTGCTCGTTCGACCAGCCGTTGAAGCAGGCGAGCGACTGGGTTTCCTGCCGGGCGACTTGTCGCAGAAAGTCGATCCATACCTGCGGCCCATGTATGACGCGCTGTACGACATGATCGGCGCCGAACGGGTAACGCGACTGATCGAACGCAACGTTATCGAAATTGCTCCGCTGGCCTTCATGCGCGGTCGTTCGTTGAACGAGTCTTTCGTTATTCTCGACGAGGCACAGAATACAAGCGTCGAGCAAATGAAAATGTTTCTGACGCGCATCGGCTTCGGTTCACGCGCGGTTGTTACTGGTGACATCACACAAATTGATTTACCGTCCGGCCAGCAATCCGGCTTGAGAAATGCGACCGAAGTCCTCAAGAACGTCAAGGGTGTGGCGTTCACCTACTTCACGCCAAACGATGTGGTGCGACACCAGCTGGTGCAGCGCATCGTCAGAGCTTACGAAGAAAGTGAACGGGAAGGCTGACTGGATCCGGTGACTACCGAGGCCTCGTTGGTCATTGACGTCCAGATCGCGTGTCATGAGTCGGGCATGCCGTCGGCGCGACAAATAAGATCCTGGGTAACACGCGCCGTCGCGGGCTGCGGCAGAACGCCTGTTGCCCATGCTGAAATAGCGGTGCGATTGGTCGACAGGGAAGAGATTCGCTTGCTGAATCGCGACTATCGACAGCTGGACAGGGTGACCAATGTGTTGTCGTTCCCGGCGGGAGAGATTTCAGGGCTGCCGGCGGAAGCCGCGCAGTTACTGGGCGACGTCGTGGTCTGCGCCGCGGTTGTGTGCGATGAAGCGGCCGAACAGGGCAAATCCGTCGACGCGCATTGGGCGCACATGCTGGTGCACGGCACGCTGCACCTCCTGGGCTTCGATCACCAATCGGTGGCTGACGCTGCGGAAATGGAGGGCCTGGAGGCCAGCATTCTGGTGGCAAATGGGCTGACTGACCCGTACCTCACGTCTCGCTAGAGACCTGATAGACTTGGACGATATGAACGATAAACCGCCAAGTACGAGCGGCTCGGGAATACCGGGTGAGCCCTGGAGCCGCGATGAAATACAGACCTTTATCCAGTCCGAAGTCGAACTCGATGCCGAAGAAAAGAGCATGCTCTTCGGCGTGCTCGAGGTTTCCGAGACCCAGGTTCGCGAGGTCATGGTGCCGCGCTCGCAAATGGTCGTCATCGATATAGAGCAGGAGTTCGACGAGATTCTCACGCTGATCGTCGAATCCGGACATTCCCGCTTCCCGGTTATCGGCGCAGATCGAGACGAAGTCCTCGGAATCCTGCTGGCAAAAGATCTGCTGCGCTACTTTGGTACAGATGCAGCTAAAGAAGTCACGATACAAAAAGTGCTGCGACCGGCTGCTGTTATACCGGAGTCAAAGCGTTTGAATGCGTTGCTCAAGGAATTTCGTGCGAGCCACAATCACATGGCAATCGTCGTCGACGAATACGGTGGCGTTGCGGGCCTGCTGACGATCGAGGACGTGCTCGAGGAGATCGTCGGGGAAATCGACGATGAACACGATCAGGAAGAGGCTGTGTTCATTCGTCCGGACGGCGATCGAAACGGCAAGCCGAGCTATGCTGTGCGCGCATTGACGCGTGTCGAAGACTTCAATGAGTATTTTGCGTGCGAACTTGAAGACGAGGAGTACGACACGGTTGGTGGTCTCGTCATGCATGAGTTGGGTCGGCTGCCTCGCCGTGGTGAGAAAGTCTATTTCGGTGGTTTTGAATTTGCCGTCATCAAAGCCGACAAGCGGCGCATTGACGCGCTGCAGGTTCAGCGACGGGGCGAGTAGGATACGTGGCAAGAGAGTTACACCCGATCCTCCTTTTACCCGCAGACCGACCGGCTCTCAGCCGGCTTATTGCGTTTGTTCTCGGCAGTGCCATGTCGCTCGGTTTCGCGCCTTTTAGCGGATCGATACTTGCGCCGTTCCTGGTGCTGCCGCTGTTGTATGTCTGCATGACCGTATCCCCGCGCGACGCGGGTGGGCATGCGTTCTGGTTTGGGCTGGGCATGTTTCTGACCGGCACCTACTGGATCTACATCTCGGTTCACGTTTTCGGCAATGCGGCGCCCTGGATTGCACTGCTGCTCATGGTCGGGTTGGCGGTAATCATGGCGTCATTCCTCTCGATTGCGGGGTGGCTGATCAGCCGCCTGTCCCAGGGAGAGCCCTGGCTGCTGCTGCTCGTTGCGCCTGCAGCCTGGGTCCTCATCGAATGGCTGCGCGGCTGGGTCTTCACGGGATTCCCGTGGCTGGCGCTGGGCTATGGGCAAATCGACACGCTGTATGCCGGCTGGGCACCGGTGCTGGGTGTCTACGGCGTATCGTTCATGCTGATGGTCAGCACATCGGCCTTACTCGTCGTACTGATGTCGACCGGGGCGCCGCGAATCGTCGGCATTGTTGCAGTCGTTTTGCCATGGCTGCTGGGCGGCATGCTGTTGCTGCCGGACTGGACCGAACCGGCCGGCAAACCGATGCGAACGACCATCGTTCAAGCCGGCGTCTCGCAGGACAAGAAATGGGAACGCAATCAGCTGCTGCCAATCATGGAGTTCTATCGCAGCTCGACCCTGGGCGTGCCGGACAGCGAAATCGTTGTCTGGCCCGAGGTGGCGATTCCTGCACTGGACGACCAGGTCGCGGATTACATCAAGCGACTCCAAAACGACCTTCGTCGCCGCAAGCAGAGCCTGGTCTTTGGCATCCTTGAACGCAGTTTCGAACGTGGCGCCGAAGGGCAGATCTACAACAGCGTCATCCTTCTCGGCGGCCAGGTGTATCGCAAGCGCCACCTTGTGCCGTTCGGTGAATATTTTCCCGTACCGGCCCGTGTTCGCGAGTGGATGAAGATGCAGAACCTGCCGTATTCCGATCTTGCTGCCGGCGCTGACATACAACCACTGCTCGCGGCGGCAAACGGCGCCAAACTGGCTGTGGCGATCTGTTATGAGGACGCTTACGGCGCGGAGCAGCTTTATGCGCTGCCGGACGCCAATATCCTGATCAACGTGAGCAACGATGCCTGGTTCGGTGATTCGATTGCACCGCATCAGCACCTCGAGATCGCACGCATGCGTGCGCTCGAAGTTGGCCGCTATGCGGTCCGTTCGACGAATACGGGAATCAGTGCGTTTATTGGCGCCGACGGCGCGCTGCTCGAGGTAGGCCAGCAGTTCAAGCCCCAGATAATGACGGCCGACATTGAGCCCAGGCGTGGAATGACGCCTTACGCGAAAGGCGGGAACCGGCCCATCATTGGGCTTTGTCTCGCAATCATCGGGCTGTTCTGGATTCGCAATCGCGCCAGCCTGTAGTACGCTTGCGGGTTTTCCCGGCCATGAAATCAAAGCGATACCAATGAGTAATCCCTATCAGCCCGACA
>CAMYLB010000271.1 GCA_947259145.1 uncultured Woeseiaceae bacterium | reverse complement strand
CCGGCAATGAAACTCTGGGCAATTTCCTTGCTCATACCTTTGCCTCAACCGTTCGTCCGGAATGGGTCGCCAGCCGACATTTTAACTCAGATTTTGCGACCGTCTCAGTTCGGCCAGAACCGGTCACTCCTGACGATTTCTCGTGGGAAAATGCGTAATGCGTAGACTTGACCCCATTACTTCCATTGCTCCAAGGTGGGATCGAGCAGCTCTTGCAGTTTCTCAGTGGCGTCAGCGACACCGGCCGCCGAAGTAAACATGACGCTGAAAAACAGAAACGAAATGAGAATTCTGGACATGATGTGGCCCCCGGGAGTCGAACCGGAATTTTGGGCTTCGCTCGGGTCCCTCGCAAGCGGCGATAAAAAAAGGCCGGGCGTTCTGGCCCGGCCTTCCGAAACGTGTCGACCTGAATTAGCGAACCCGCGCGAGCGCACCGTCGCTGACGACTTTCGTGCGGCCGATCTCCAGCGTCGAACCGAGCACATGGGCGGTGAATCCAGCATCGCTGAGGTTATCGCCGCCGGCCCAGCTGTTGTTTCCAAGGCCCAGCGTAACCATGCCGCCCATTTCCCAGGAACGGTAATCCGATCCTTCGATCGGCTGGCTTTCCCGGTTCAGGCCCACGGACATGACTGACAGGCGCTTTGTCGCGTCGTCAGTCGACGCGAAAAACTCCTTTAGCATCTTCTCGTTTGATCCAGCACTCAAACCGGTCATCATTCCGTTCTTGAAAGACATCTTCAGGTCTTTAACAGGCTTGCCGCGGAACTGCATCGATGGAACGAACAGCGTGCCGCTCGCGCTATCGACGTCGATGCAGGTATAGGCCTCGCCAGCCGGCAACCAGACGGAAGACCCGCCCTGGCTCGCGCCAACATCGGCTGTCCGGCCTGCATTGATGCGGGACCCGTGCGTGCCGATCTTGAACGTCAGGTCGGTTCCGTCATCTGTCTTAATACGAGCCTTCGCACCGGGTGCGAACATCGAGGAAATTTTTCTCGCGGTCATTGCGAGTGCGTCCGGCTTCACAGAAACGGCCTTCCAAAACATGTCCTTCATTGCCTTCGGGTCGGCGTTAATCGATTTCGCGTACGCATCGGTCGGCACGCCCCCGGTCTGACCAAGCGTGACCGAGCGAATCGAGGCGTTTGAAAATGCTGTATTCAGCACCGCGCCTGCCTTGCGCGTTGCCTCCATACGTTCTTCCGGAACGTCGGCAAACAGCCCCGGATCCGAGATGGACGCAACGTTGATGACCGCATCGACCATGCGAATTAGTGTGAGCTGTCCCGTGCGAATCTGGCTGAGATACTCGATTGGCGTTTCCATCATCGAACGCTTGTTGGCGTGTGGAAGACCAATTTGCAGCAGCGGCTCGCCACCGGCTTTATTGACGGCGACCTGCATTGCGCCCATCAATTCGATGTCGTTTGCGTTGCCATTGATCAGGACAATCTCGCCCGGTTGGACGTTTAGTGACTGGTTTACGATTTGTTCGGCTGTTTCGTCATAGCCGGCGAAGGCGCTACTCCACAGCAACACGGTGATACCTGCAGCAACGAGCGCTTTGTATGCAATTTTCATTGGATTCCCCAAGACAATGAAACCTGAGTATAGACGACTTTACCCGGATTACGCGGATAGGAAGAGCGGGCCCTGCGGGAAGTACGCCAGGCCTCGGGGCAGGCGCGGTCAAGGGGTCGACTAGTGTGAATCGCGCTGAGTGCCGAATATGTCCGGGTTACAGCTGGCGTACAGTCGGTCAAATAGTCAAATAACTCAGTGCAAGGCACCTATTGCAGCCGAATCCGCACGACATCGCCGAATTCATGATCATACGTCTCTTCGCCCTGTTTCGCGTACAGGCTTGAGCCATCGACGCCCCAGGCGGGCTGGACATAGGACCATGGACCGTTGGTGACGCGTCTCAATCCAGACCCGTCGGGCTTAATCAAATAGAGCTGGCCCACGCCCGCCGGCCCGGCACGGTTCGACGCAAATACGATCCAGTCGCCGTCAGGCGAGAACCTTGGCCAGCCATCGAACCCTGCATTATTCGACAGGTTTATTTCGTTAGCACCGTCGGCGTCGGCGATGAATACCTCCGAATTACGCTGACCAGGAATCAGAAACCATGAGAATGACGGGCCGTCGATCGTCCTGCGGTACAAGACTCTTCTGCCGTCCGGCGACAACGAACCGAATGTGCACACCGACTGGCAGCGCGTGTGTTTGCGAAGGTCGCTCCCGTCCAGAGCGACACTGAAAATCTCGTGCCAGCGCTGGCTCCAACCGGCATCGCGGTCTGGTGTCGTGCGATCAGAATTGAACACGACTCGCTTGCCGTCAAAGCTAAAGTGCGGATGGCCGTCGTAGCCGGGACCGTCGGTAATCCTGCGTCGCCCGGTGCCATCAGTAGCCATCATAAACACGTCGTTGTTGCCCTCGGCAACGTAGGCGGCGTACAAGATGTGTTTGCCGTCTGGTGAAAATACCGGAGTCTCAGCGCCGAGTGGATCATCGGTAAGGGCTCGCAGCTCGGTGCCGTCTGCCTTCATGATATAGATTTGCGTGACGCCGGTGCGGTCGGACTGGAACACGATTCGGCCGCCGTCGGGCGAAGGGTAAGGATAAGAGTTGTTGATATTGGTCAGCCGCGCAATCTCAGCCGAGTTCGCCGGCAGGCTGGTGATAAGCAGTACTGCAATCGACACGGTAAGAACCGATCCGGTCTTTACGTGATGAGTCACCCGTGAGAAATAGTGGTCTGTGTTCATTTTTTCAATCCCCGCGGCCGCCAAAATTCGTCGCTGCCGTCGCCGGCGTAAAGTCGATGCCACGATGATTGCAGAGATCAAGGATTTTGGCACGCCGACTCCGCCCAGCCCATCATTTTCAGTTTCGATGAAGGTCGGCTTCGGGTCAACAGCCGCCTAAATACTAGGTCCCAGGCTTACGTCGGCTATGGATCGGTAACCGGCCCCTCAGGTTGGATTTTTCGAGAATCGCGCTCTAAAGGTCTGCTCTTACCAGTAGCGGTCACCCAGTAGCTCTACTCAGCCTCCACTTTCCCTTACAACGGATCAGTGCGCGAGGCCTTTTCGCAACCACTTGACCATTTCTGATGCGAACAGATCGATTGCCGGAATGCCATCTGCGCGGAAATAGGCCTGATCGACGTCAGTGTGAAAATCATTGAAGTGGTTGATGTTTGGAAGCTCGACGTAATCAGCAATTCCGGGATGTTCACGATTCAGAACATCCACTATTACACGGTGACCATAGCTCATCTCAAATTGATCGAATTCAGCAAAAACGACCAGCGTAGGTGCCGCCACATCGAGCCAGGCTTCAAGAAAATCATGACTCGCAGCCTGCTGATGCCAGGCGAACGGACGACCGTAGTGATTGAATTTTCCGAGGCCGAGGATGTCGTCCCGAACCCTTGCCATTGCATCACCGTCCCTGGCTATTTCGTCAGGGTGCCGGCGCTTTATCAAGTATTCCGTCTGGAACAAAATCCGCGGCATCATTTCCTCGTGAATTGACCGGAATTCTCTATCGTTACGGCGCTCGAGATTAATACGATCGAAATTGATCATGCGTTCGACATGGGTCAATCCGCCGCCCCCTTGCACCATAAGTCCGGCAACCAGCAGCTTCTTGCGTTTTAATTCCCGAGCGACCAGAGGGGCAATCGTGGAACCAAGACTCGACCCATAGAGATATACGCGCGACTGATCGACTATTCGGTTTCCAACAATATCCAATATGGCCGAGGTGTAGTGCCTGATCTCGGTGTTGTAGTCGAGCTCATGACAGGCCGGCCCTTCACTATCGCCGTCGGATGAACGTTCAACACGCAGAATCGCCACCGGCAGGGCGTCCATCACGGTCTTGAGTTCGGGCTGCAAATCATCCGTGACGATTCCGCATGAAACCCATTGAATAAGCACGACCAGTGGCATCGGCCCTTTTACATCTTGACGATGGCTCAAGGCTGTTCTCAGGCGT
>CAMYLB010000270.1 GCA_947259145.1 uncultured Woeseiaceae bacterium | reverse complement strand
CATGAACAGCACAAAGGTTCCATGGCGAGCGTCGCGTTTCATTTCAATAACCAGGTCCTGGAAGATGGCGAAGCACGGCTGTTTTCGGGGACGGACGGTTACGGTGACGGCGAGCAATTAAGGGATTTCGTTTATGTCGACGATGTCTGTGACGTCAACCTGTGGTTCCTCGACAATCCCGATGTCTCCGGCATATTCAATACGGGCACCGGAAAAGCGCAGACCTTCAACGATGTTGCCAGCGCGGTAATCCGCTGGCATGGCAAGGGTAAGATTCGTTACATTGCGTTCCCAGACCAGCTGAAGGGCGCCTACCAGAGTTTCACGCAAGCAGACCTGACACAGTTGCGCGAGACCGGCTGTGACGTTGAATTCCGACCTGTAGAGAAGGGCGTAAAGGACTACCTGGATCAGCTATGCCCTCGCTAGCGACACCGCTCAAAGGTCTTTCGGGGGCATGAAATTATCCATCGTCACGGTCAACTACCGTTCCTGGAGTCACCTCGAATCGGCGCTCGTCGCGCTGCAATCGGACTTTCCTGAAGACTGGGAAGTTATTGTGGTCGACAACGAGTCGGACCCGGAGCCTTTCGCCGAATTCTCGGCCCGATTTTCGTGGGTGACATTCATTGCCAACCCGCTCAACAGTGGTTTTGGGGCCGGCTGCAATATGGGTGTCGCGGCGGCGACAGGTGAACACCTGCTTTTCATGAACCCGGATGTAATCGCTTCATGCGAGAGCATTCAGGCGCTGCTCGATATCAGGAAACAGCATAATGTCGGGATCGTTGCTCCGAAGCAGGTATCGGGTGATGGCAAGCCCCAGAAGGTGTTCGATGACTTTCCAAGTCTGTTGAATCAAAGCAAAACGCTGAAAGCACTATTGCGCGTCCTGATGCCGTCCAGGTTTCCGGATCCGCGCGCAGACCACAAGACGATGACCTATTGCGATTGGGTGACGGGCTCGGTGTTGTTGATCGATCGCGCCGACTTTGACGCTGTTGGCGGCTGGGCGGAAGATTACTGGATGTACACTGAAGATGCCGACCTGTGCCGCAAGGCACACGTGAAGGGGCTCAGCGTCGCATACGTGCCTGAAGTCGAGGTAATTCACGCGCATGGAGGTTCCAGCCGAATCAATGTCGCGGTGAAGTCGATGACCAAACTCGAGGTCATCATCTCAAAACACGTTTATACGAACAGGCATACCAGCGGCGTGGAACGTTGGCTGACACACACGCTGATCATTCTGTTTCGACTACCGATGCTGGTCATAGCGTCGATCCTGGATTTGCTCACGCTTCGACAGGTTCCGGCACTGCGGGTACGCGGAAGAATGCTGACGGGACTGTTGCAGTATTACGTCGGCGTATTGCGAAACGGCTCGTGGCTGAGCCCGAGAGCGATCGCCAATCAGGCGTCGTCTGAGTAGCTCCTGCTGATCCAGTCACGATAGCTGCCGTCCATTACGGCGCGCCACCGATTTGACTGATTTTTGGGCCGGTTTCGGGCATGATTCAGTGCGTTGCCGCAGAGCCGGTCCAATCTGACATGTCGGGATTCCAATGAGAAAACTACCGAATAATCTCCTCATCAAGTTCGAGCTGAGCTACCTGTCTGCGAATCTGGCAGCATTCTTTTCTATGACTCGATCGTCGTATTCGACAAGAAGAAACGACACTTGCCCAAGTCTGAGTTGCACTTTGTCGATTGAGCTTGGCGATGGATAGGCCCATTCGCGTACTTTGTATTTCCGGTGACAGTGATCGTGCCGAAACGGAGTCGTTCATCGAGATGCATCGCATGGGAATCGATATCACGGTCATAACTTGGCCCGGAACCGCCAGTTATGAGGCGCTAATCACGGCTGGAGTTCCGACAATTCCCCATGTTCTCAAGTGGAAGTTGAGTCCACCCTGCATCCGATTTATCCGTGCCGAACTGAAACGCGGGAAATACGATGTGCTGCATATGCTCGATAAACGCTCAACCATGAACGGCCTGATGGCATCGACAGGCATGGATATCAAACTCGTCGCTTATCGCGGCATCATTGGCAACCTCGCATACTGGAGCCCGCAGTCCTGGCTGTATCTTCTCAATCCGCGACTGGATCGCATCATCTGCGTTTGCGAGGCCATTCGGCAATACCTGCTGGGACTCGGCATGCCCGGGCTTCGCTTGCGACGAGACGTGCCGGTCACCATTCACAAAGGCCATCGGCCGGAACTCTACGAAGGTGACGCGGAAGACCTCGGACAGTACGGTATTCCGGATGACACTTTTATCGTCGCCTGCACGGTCAGAGCGGTGCCGCGAAAAGGTGTGCCGGTATTTATCGAGGCGATCAGCGGATTGCCGGCAGGGCTGAATATCCACTTCCTGATGGCAGGACCCAAGATGGACAGTGATCTGCATCGCAAGCTGGTCGCCAGGAGCCCGTATGCTGCAAACATTCATCTGTTTGGCTGGCTGCCTCGCATGCCCTGGTTACTGAAGAATGTCGACGTGTCAGTACTGCCATCCCTGAAGCGAGAGGGGTTACCGCGCGCGATCCTCGAAGCGATGATTGCAGGCGTCGTGCCGGTAGTGACCAACGTTGGCGGCAATCCGGACCTTGTTGTGGACGGTGAGTCGGGCTTCGTTGTAGAACCCGGCGATGCAGAGGCGATTCGGGACAGGATTCTGCGCCTCTATAACGACCGCGAGATGCACAGGCGTATGAGCGCAGCTGCCAGGCAACGCGTGTTGACGGAATTTACCGTGGAGAAGACGGCGCGGGAGACAATCGCTGTCTATCGCGATCTGGTCGGCTCAGCGACTGACGCCAAATAGGCGTCAAAAATCAGCTTTTGTCGAAAAAATCGTTGATCTTGCAGCTAACATCCTCGATTGTGATCAGGTCCATTGCGTCGGGGTGGCGCACACGCTGCCCCCACCGGAGTTCATCGACGTCCTTTCCAAGGTATTTGCGAACGGCGTCGGGGTACCGGTTGACCGTCAGGTCACGCGACAAGTAAGGCCCGGTTCGATCCGGGTTGGAGGTCGCATACAGCCCGATGACGGCCGTACCCACGGCTGTCGCCATGTGTGCGGGCCCCGAATCGGGGCAGATCACGAGATCGGCGGCGCTGATCAATGCGACCAGCTCTTTCAGCGAGGTTTTGCCCATGAGGTTCAGCGCTTGCTCACTTCCGCCCGCGGATAAGGCGGCACCATATTGTTGCTCGACTGCCGTGTTACCGCCCGTCAGCACTATGCTGCAGCGATGCTCTTGCTGCAGATGCCGAATGGCCGCGGCGTAGTTGTCGATGCTCCAGTTGCGGTAATTGCGACTTCGCTGACTGCTGCAGGGACTGATGACGACCAGCGGTTTTTCTGCAGCGACGAACTGACTCGCAAATTGTCGGGCGCTCTCAGAGAGCGGAATATCCCAACGCAGGTCACGGGGTTCGGCACCTATCGCCATCGCGAATGACATCATCGCCTCGAGCGCATGCTCGCGGTTGGCAGGCGGAATCCGCCGGTTTGTGAACAGCCACTGGAAGTCGCGTGCGCGTGCTTTGTCGAATCCCAGGCGTGTCTTTGCAGGAATCGTGCGACAAAGCAGGTTGGCACGCATCGATGCATGGATGCACAGGGCGATGTCAAAATGCTTGCCGACAAGCTGTGCCCTGACGTCTTTATACGCCCGAATGCCTTTGCTTTTGTTGAAGATGATAAACTCGATACCGGGAATGTCGGACATGAGCGATGCTTCAGTCTTGCCGATAATCCATGTAATGCGAGCGTCAGGCCAGTTGTCCTGCATGCGTCTGATGACGGCAAGGGCATGGCAGGTATCGCCAATCGCCGAGAGGCGCAGAACGCAGATTGTTTCCGGCTTCGATTGAACAGCTAATTCAGGCATCATCAAATCAGACAAGTCGACAAGAAAGGGCGGGAAGTTTGACCGAGACCGTCGAGAAAACCGCGACCGGCGCCATCCTATACGATAAGGCCATTATCAACCAGATTTCGGAGGAGCGCTTTACGCCGG
>CAMYLB010000269.1 GCA_947259145.1 uncultured Woeseiaceae bacterium | reverse complement strand
CATGAAAATCCTCGTAAGTAACGACGACGGGTATCTCGCCACGGGTATCAATGTCCTGACCGACGCCCTCGAGCGGGTCGCCGATGTGGTTGTCGTGGCACCGGACCGGAATCGCTCGGCGGCGAGCAGTTCGCTGACGTTGCACACACCGTTGCGGGTAACGGAAGTCGCCAAAAACCGCTACAAGGTGGACGGTACCCCGTCGGACTGCGTGCACCTGGCCCTGACGGGTTTTCTCGAGCATGAACCGGACCTGGTCGTTTCGGGAATAAACCATGGCGCGAACCTGGGCGATGACGTCATTTACTCGGGAACGGTCGCAGCGGCACTGGAAGGACGTTTCCTCGGCTTGCCAACCATAGCGGTGTCGCTGGTGGGCCAGAACCTGAAGCATTTTGATGCGGCTGCCCGCGTGGCCAGCGAGCTCGTCCAGAAAATCGATCGCACCGGGGTGGCTCCGGACCTGGTACTGAACATCAATGTCCCCAACCGGCCGTACGATGAACTGAAGGGAGTACAGGCAACCCGGCTCGGTTTTCGGCACAAGTCCGAGCAGATTCTGAAAGACAGCGACCCCTACGGTCGCCCCATTTACTGGGTCGGGCCTGCCGGTGACGGGCAGGATGCGGGCGAGGGCACGGATTTCCATGCGATCGAACAGGGATATGCGTCCGTGACACCCCTCAGGGTTGACCTCACGCGTCACGAGTCTGTGCCGGTGATAGCGGACTGGCTGAGACAATGATCGAACCGCAGGGAGGCATCCAGGGCATTGGCATGACCTCGAAGCGAACCCGCGACCGGCTCGTGCAGCGGCTCCGGGAGCAGGGCATCCGATCCGAGGACGTACTCAATCAGATACGAAATGTGCCGCGCCACCTGTTTGTCGATGAGGCGCTCGCAAGCCGCGCCTATGAGGACACGGCGCTGCCGATCGGTCTGGGACAGACGATCAGCCAGCCCTACGTCGTCGCGCGCATGACCGAAGCCTTGCTGGACGGATTCGAGGGAGAAACGGTGCTGGAGATCGGCACGGGCTGCGGCTACCAGACGGCGGTGCTGGCGCCGCTGGTGAAAAAAATCTATACGGTGGAGCGCATCCCGGAGCTGTTGCGAAAGACCCGGCAGCGTCTCCGCGATCTCGATATATACAACGTGCAGTTCCGCCCGGGCGACGGTTGGGAGGGCTGGCGAAAATACGGCCCGTATGACGCGATCATCGTCGCCGCTGCGGCTTCAGAGATCCCCGAGAAGTTGCTCCAGCAGCTGGCGCCGGACGGACGAATGATCATTCCGGTGGGCCCGCCGGGCCGGCAGGACCTGGCAATGGTTATCAAGAAGAATGACCACTGCGAACAGGTGTCGCTCGAACCGGTCAGCTTCGTTCCCCTTGTTAAGGGAAAATAATAGAAGAGTTATCAAAATGATAAGAGCTATATTGAAAGTATATTCTGTAATAATTTCGGGACCAGTTTTGACATGAAGCTGTTTGGCCCTTTGTATGAGCGGGTGCTTGCCTGGTCGAGACACCCCCATGCGGAACGTTATCTCGGCGCTATGAGCTTTGCCGAATCGTCGTTTTTCCCGATTCCGGTTGACGTGATGCTGGCACCGATGTGCCTCGCGGATCGGGGTCGCTGGGTGCGCTATGCCCTGATTGCGACCGTATTCTCGGTACTCGGAGGGCTGGCAGGTTACGCCATTGGTTATGGGATGTTCGAGGCCATCGAGCCCTGGCTGAGGCAGTCGCATTACTGGGAGTCCTACGAAACGAGCCGGCGCTGGTTCGATGCTTACGGTGTCCTTGTCGTCTTCGTCGCTGGCTTCTCGCCGATTCCCTACAAAGTTTTTACGATTGCCGCCGGTGTGGCCACCCTGAGCATACCTGGCTTCTTCATTGCTTCCCTGGTCGGTCGTGCGGCGCGTTTTTTCCTGGTTGCGGGGCTGGTCCGGGCCGGTGGGCCGCGCTTCGAGGCCTCATTGTCCAAGCATATCGAGCGCATCGGCTGGGCCGTTGTAGTGCTCGCAGGTGTCCTGATCGCCTGGCTCATGATGCGGGGACAATGACATCGCGCTGCGTCATTATCGCTTGTCTCGCCTTGCTGATCGCGTCCTGTGGCGCCTCGAGATGGCAGGACACGCCGCAAACGCACATCGTACGCAGCGGTGAAACGCTGTTTTCCATCGCCTGGCGCTATGACAAGAATCCGTCGGATCTCGCGCGCTGGAACCGACTCGGCGACGGCTCGCTTATCTACGCGGGGCAGGTATTACGCCTGACACCGAGCGGTGCTGCGAGCTCGCCCGGTAACGTCGGCAATCGAGCGCCGTCGAAGCGCGAATCCCGGCCGCTGCCGGACATCCCGGCGCAGCCAGCACCAAAATGGTCATGGCCGACGAACGGTCGGATAAACGTCGATTTCCGCGCAAAACCGGGGCCGGGTACCGGCGTGCTGATCAACGGCAAGCTGGGTCAGCCCATTCGTGCTGCGGCGTCGGGGCGAGTTGTCTATGCCGGGGATGGACTGATTGGCTATGGCAAGCTTATTATTTTGAAGCATAACGACACTTACCTGAGTGCCTACGGGTACAACGCGTCGCTGCTGGTCAAGGAAGGCCAACAAATAAATAAGGACCAGCGAATCGCGACGATGGGTGAGGGTCCGGAACGCAAGCCGCGACTGCATTTTGAGATCAGGCGCAATGGCCAGCCGGTTAACCCGCGGCAACATTTGCCGCCGAGATAATTCGACTGGCACCTGTTCAGGATGCATCGCTCCACGCAAGGGGTGAGACGTGGGACAGGTGCTCGATCCAACGCGCCAATATCTCGACGAGATCGGAGTCTCGCCGCTGCTCACGGCCGACCAGGAGAAAAGCCTGTCAAGGCGAGCGCAGCGCGGCGACGAGTCGGCGCGCAAGCGCATGATCGAAAGCAACCTGCGACTCGTTGTGAAGATTGCTCGCCGTTACTTACACCGCGGGCTGCCGTTCCTGGACCTGATCGAGGAAGGCAATCTCGGACTCATCCATGCCGTCAAGAAATTCGATCCCGAGCGAGGTTTTCGATTTTCCACCTATGCCACGTGGTGGATTCGGCAAACGATCGAGCGCGGCATCATGAATCAATCCAATACCGTGCGTCTGCCGATCCACATCATCAAGGACATTAACTCCTGCCTGCGGGCGGCGCGACGACTGCGCGTGAAGCTCGATGGTGCGCCGAGCGCCAGCGAAATCGCCGAGTACCTCGAACGCGACGTAGGCGAGGTTGAGCGGCTGATGGCATTGCACCAACGCGTCGTGCTGCGCTCGGGCCGATCAGACGAAGAAGGTAGTAACCCGGTCGATCGCCTGCACGCCGCAAGGGCAGTGGAGCCACCACGCTGCGCGCAGAAAGACGACGTGCACGACATCGTTGAACACCTGGTGTGTGAATTGAGTGAAAAGCAACGCGCGGTCGTGGAGCGGCGCTTCGGTCTGCATGGTTATCGACGCGCAACACTCGAACAGATCGGCGATGAAATTGGCGTCACCCGGGAACGGGTTCGCCAGATTCAGCTGGCTGCGCTGAAGAATCTCCGGGAAATGATGGAAAGCCACGGCATATCCGGCGACTCGCTACTGGATTGACGGGCCCTGTAAATAGAGCACAGCTGCGATCTGCCGGCCTTCGGCAGTCAGCACATTAAACGTGCGCGCGGCCGCGGCCGTATCCATGCATTCGAGACCGACGCGACGCCGAGCGAACGCAAACATCAGCTCGCGCGGCGGGAATACATTGCTGCGGCCGGTTCCCAGCAGGATGATCTCGGGACCCATCTCGAGCAACGCTTCGAAATCAGTATCTTTGAGGCCCGCAATCGGTTTCCTTTGAATGGTCAGCGCGCGGTTTAATTCTCTTGTGAATTTCAAGGCTGCATCCCTTAACATCGACGCCTCATTGTGAACGCATCATATGACAATTCTACCGCGGTCGCCGTGTTGCCGCCGGTGTCGGGCGGCCGCTTGCAGGACAAGTCGCTGCGCACCTGGCTGGCGCGATCAGACCTCGAGCTTGAGCCCGAAAAGCGGGAGCTACTCGCGCAGCTCACTGCTGTGCTGGGTCTTCCTTATCCGGAAGAGGGGCTCGCCGCTCTCCGCATGTGGGGCCAGACCGGCGACCGCCCAACGGTCTGGATTGCAGGCGCCGACCCGGTCTACCTGGAGCCGCGGCTCGATCATATTCGCCTGCATTCGCTGTCACGCGCCGCCGTGCCACCGGCCGATTTGCGAGCGCTGTTTAACCATCTGCAGACAACGCTGTCCGGCGAGAAGCGCTTCGGTTTCGCACGCCTGGGATCCTGCGGCTATTTGCGCAGCACATCGCCGATCGCGACAGCGTCGGTGCCGGCTTATGTTGTCGACAATAAGGTACCGACCGATTTCCTGCCGCAGGGAGACGACTCGGCGACTTATCGTAATCTGCTCAGCGAAATCGAGATGTCGCTGCACGACCACGAGGCCAATCAGCGCCGTGTTGCGGCGGGACAGCAACCTGTCAACGGCCTGTGGTTATGGGGCGGCGGTCCGGCGCCTGAGCGTAAAACCCGATCGCAACCGCCGCTTTATTCGGACGACCCCCTGTTGCTTGGCTACTGGGACAGTGCCAACGCTGTCGCCAAACTCTGGCCCGGGAGTATCTCCGATTGTGCCAACAAGGCGGCCGCTGAGGGTTTCGTCGCCGTCACGCCGGAAGACCAGGACGACCCCGCATTCCTCGAGAATTGCCTTCGGCAGTTGCGCACGGCACTGAGCGAAAAGCGCATCAACCGACTTGTGATTTTATTCAGGGATGGACGCCGCGCGCATGTGCGTCGCACGCACAAGCTGCGGTTCTGGCGTCTTGATTCCAAACTGCTTGATTAGGCGATTGTCATGAAAACCCCCAGACCTGTGATTTCCAGATCGCCGCCCAGTCAATCCGTAATTAAAAAGTTCGGCGACATTGATCCTTTGCACGCCAAACTCTACGCAATGCGGGGCCTAAGGACAGCAGAGGAACTCGACAACAGCCTCGCACGGCTGGCGCCTGTCAGCGCGCTGGAGAATATTGATGAGGCGGCACAGCTCGTCATTGCGAATCGTGACAAGCGGATCACTATTGTCGGCGACTACGATGTCGACGGCGCCACGAGCACGGCGTTGGTGATTCGGTGCCTGCGCGCATTCGGCTTTGCCGACGTAGGCTATCTTGTGCCAAACCGCTTTGACTACGGTTACGGCCTATCGAGGGAAATCGTTCGGGTCGCTGCGGAGCAAAAGCCCGCGTTGTTGATTACGGTCGACAACGGCGTTTCAAGTGTCGCCGGAGTTGAGGAGGCAAACGCCCTCGGAATCCCGGTCTTGGTAACCGACCATCATTTGCCCGGCGATGAACTGCCCGCTGCCGCTGTAATTCTCAATCCGAATCTCAAGAACAGTGCGTTTCCGAGCCGCAACCTCGCCGGCGTCGGAGTCGCGTTTTACCTCATGGCCAGGGTGGGTCGCAAGCTGGAAGAGCTGGGGCAGCCCGGTGCCGCAAAAATACCCGCGAAGTACCTCGACCTCGTGGCGCTGGGCACAGTAGCCGACGTTGTGCCGTTGGATCAGAACAATCGCATTCTTGTGCAACAGGGACTCATGCGTATTCGTGGTGGGCACGCGGTTCCGGGCATCGATGCATTGCTGAAGCAGTCAGGTCGACAACCCGGGCGCTGTGTTAGTACGGATCTGGGTTTTGCCGTGGGCCCACGGATCAATGCTGCCGGTCGTCTGGAAGACATCTCCGTTGGCATCGAGTGCCTCTTGACTGACAGCTTTGAAACCGCATCGGAACACGCACGAATTCTTGATCAGATTAATAGTGAAAGGCGCGACATCGAATCAACGATGCGCGACCAGGCTTTCGCATTTGTCGATAAGTTGGGTTCGCAGCGCTGGCCATCGTGCGTATGCGTGTATGAAGTGTCATGGCACCAGGGCATTGTCGGACTGATTGCGGCGCGGGTGCGTGAGCGCTGCCATCGGCCCGTGATCGCCTTTGCCCGTGAAAACGACGAGTTCCTCAAGGGTTCCGCGCGCTCTATTCCCGGCGTGCATATTCGTGATCTGCTCGAGGCGGTGTCGGCCGTGAAGCCGGGCCTTATCGAGAAATTCGGTGGCCATGCGATGGCGGCCGGGCTGTCGATCGCCGAATCCGGTCTCGAGGAATTCAAGCAGCTCGCGGCGCAGCAGATGGGGCGTCTTTATCCGGAGGCGGATTTCAGCGGCGCAATCGTCACGGACGGCCAGCTTCCGGGCGGCGCCTTCAATCTTAATTTCGCGCGTTCCCTGCGCGACGCCGGTCCCTGGGGTTCGGGATTTCCCGAGCCCCTGTGGAGTGGGGAATTTTCGGTGGTGGAGCAACGCACCGTTGGTGAAAATCATCTGAAGATGCGGGTGCGACCTGCGAGTGGTGGAGAGGTTATTGATGCCATCGCGTTTAATCAGGCGGGTCCGTCGTACCGGGGAGTCGTGCAGCTTGCGTTCAAGCTTGACGTGAACGAATTTCGCGGCGTCGAAAACCCGCAGCTGGTCGTTGAGCAAATTGCCCCGTTACAGGCAAGCGCTGCATGTTAAGATCGCGCCCTTTTCCGCTTGAGTTGCCCTGATGGAAACCAGCCAAATCAAACATACGATAGCCGACCTCGCCGAGCGCTCCGATGCGTTGAGGGGGTATCTTTGACTACGAGGGCAAGGCGGAACGACTGACCGAGGTTCAACGCGAACTCGAACAGCCAGGCATTTGGGACGACCCCGACCGTGCGCAGGCCCTCGGCCAGGAACGGTCAAAACTCGAGCAGGTCGTCGTCAGCCTGGATGAACTTTCGACGGGACTGCAGGAAGCCCGTCAACGACCTCGAAAAGTTCGAACAACAGGTCGGCGGGCTCGAGTTTCGACGCATGTTCTCGGGTGATATGGATGCCAACAGTGCCTACGTCGACATTCAGTCGGGCGCCGGTGGCACCGAAGCACAGGACTGGGCGGAAATGCTGCTACGCATGTACTTGCGCTGGGCGGAGGCACACGGCTTCAAAGCCGAGGTGATCGAGGCCTCTGCGGGCGAAGTGGCAGGCATCAAGAGCGCCACGGCTCATATCGTCGGCGAATACGGCTATGGCTGGCTCAGGACCGAAACCGGTGTTCACCGGCTGGTGCGCAAGTCGCCGTTCGATTCGGGCAACCGCCGGCATACGTCCTTTGCCTCGGTGTTCGTTTCACCGGAAGTCGACGACAACATTGATATCGAAATCGATCCATCCGATTTGCGCATCGATGTTTACAGGGCGAGTGGCGCCGGTGGTCAGCACGTCAACCGAACCGAGTCCGCCGTTCGAATAACGCACCTGCCTACGAATACTGTGGTGCAGTGCCAAAACGACCGGTCGCAGCACAAGAACAAAGCGACCGCGATGAAACAGCTGAAAGCAAAGCTCTACGAGCTCGAGATGCAAAAGCGACGTGCCGAGGCATCGGTCGTCGAAGACAGCAAGGCCGATGTTGGTTGGGGGAGCCAGATTCGCTCCTATGTTCTGGATCAAAGCCGCATCAAGGATTTGCGTACCGGCGTCGAAACCG
>CAMYLB010000268.1 GCA_947259145.1 uncultured Woeseiaceae bacterium | reverse complement strand
TGGGCGCGAATCAACGGTCGGGGCGTAGCGCAGCCTGGTAGCGCACCACAATGGGGTTGTGGGGGTCGGAAGTTCGAATCTTCTCGCCCCGACCAATTTTCAAAACAGAAAAAGCCGCTTCGCCTTCCGGTTGAGCGGCTTTTTCTGTTTTGAAGGATGGTCGAGATTGTGGAACTGTACTGAGGTTCGCACCGAGGCCGACGCAGTCGGCCGACAGGCCGAAGGCCCATCTTCTCGCCCCGACCAATTTAGAAAAATCGGCCACTCTCACTTCTAGTGAGTGGCCGTTTTTCGTATTGGGAGGGAGACCGGACGGAAAGAAGTTTCGCACCGAGGCCGACGCAGTCGGCCGACAGGCCGAAGGCCCATCTTCTCGCCCCGAAGCTTTATTCCTACCTGTGAGCGATCGGTTTATCGGTGAAGAGGAAATCTCTTAATTCTTTTTCGAACGTCGTGTCCTTGCGTCGAATCCATTCAAGAACCATCGCAGCATGTTCCTTTTCTTCGTCGCGATTGTGCGCAAGGATAGCCTTCAGGTCCTTATCCTGGCAGGCGTCGACCCGCTGGTTATACCAGTCGACGGCTTCGAGTTCCTCCATCAGTGATGTGATTGCCCGATGCATATCTCTCGTCTCCGCCGAGAGTTCCTCAATAGGTTCGTGATAGCCCTCATTTGCCATTTGTTTCTCCCCAGGGTTTCATGCATGGCGGCGCAACCGCGCCACGGCTTCATTCATTGCGAGCAACAGGGCCAATAATGACAGTGTCAATGCCCCACCGGATACCGCGGGAGTTGCGGACTGCATTGCGGAAATTCCGTAGGCCGCCCATGCGACAACCAGGACGAATACGACATCGCCATATCGCAGGACGACCGTCGCTCCGATAGCCCCGGCAAGGGCCAGTTTCAACAGCGTCCAGCTTACGGCCGTGAGGCCGATATTGTCCCAGCCATTGCCGGTTTGCACGGTGCTGATATTTGCAATCGTCGCGAGCGTGATCCAGCCCGTATACAAACTGAAAGGCAAATGCAGAAGCAGATGCTGCGTTATGGAAGCCTGCTCGACGGCGCCAAGCAACGCGCGATAAATGAATATCAAAGTGACTAACAAGACCAGCATGATTAGCAAAGAAATATTCAGCAGGTCGTAATGCCACGCGACGATCCAGCTGGCATTGGCCACGCAGTTGATCTGGAACAGCCGGCTGATACCCGCAATCGTCTCGTTGTTTCGCTGAGACGGGAGCGCCTGGTAGATAACGAAAAGGAGCAAGGCCAGGTAGATCACACCCCAGATCGAAAACGTAAACCCGGCCGGTGTGAACAGTGACGGGTATTTGGCTGAAATCTCGGGCATCGTCTGGCCGTTGATGGGCAGCGCGTTGGACAGCACGTTGAATACGACGACGAGCATGAACGCAGCCAGGTTACCGCCCCAGTCGGACAGTTTCCTTTGCATGAATAGTGTCTCCGATGTTCTTCCTAGACAGTACCGATCGCCGGCAGCTTTCTGTCCTGTATGCCAAGCAGTATTGGCTGGGCGGTTTCGCGGTAGATGTTCACTTTGGCATTGAACGCGACGCGCGAAAGTCCGTGCTTGTCTTTGATTGTCAGGCGGCGGATGTTGAACTGCCCGCCGCCCATATTCTCGCCGGTCAGGTAGCACTTGATGGCAGTTACGCGCTCGCCGGCGAGCTCCATGCCACTCAGGAGAGAGAGATTTCCCTGGGCTCGTTCCAGGAAAGTAACGGCGTCAATGTTGGGGTCTATGAAATTCTCATCTTCTTTGTCGAGTTCATCGATATCGGCCATGAAGTCGCCGACGAGTATCTGGCCGGGCAAAGCTGCATCAATCATACGCGCCAGCTCTATCGTCACATCCCCGACGATGAAGTCATGCATGGTTGGATTGAGGCCTTCCGCCTGGTGAAATTCGTAGCAGCTGCCTACGTGAAAGCAGGCGCGCAGGCGCGGTACGGCTTTGGAATTTGATTTGCGATGAACGCGCAAAATTCAGGTTTACGTCCTGTTCGAGCATCTTGGCATGTGCGGAATTGAGCGAGTAGGACAGGCTGTTAAGCTGCGTCATTTGCTCAAAGGGGGTCAAAAGGCCGAATCCGACAATGTCGAACAGCGTCACTGCCCGGCTCGCCACATAGTTGATTCCGTAACGCTGGATCATCTTCTCGATGATTTGTGTTTCGACCGAATTGCCGGTAAGTGGCTGACGGAGCGGCACATGAATCGGTTCTACCTGCAGCAAACGGCCGACTTTTTGCATTTGCGGGATGGTGAGCTGGCGTTCGCCGGAGATCAACTCGGTGATGAAACGGGGCGACAGCCGCGGCGGAAGGCCATTGGCTCGCGGCGATGTGTACTCAGCTATCGCATAATGGGGAACGACGAGAATCGACACGCCGTCATCCAGGGGTGACCAGCTCAGAATGTTGTTTTGTCCGAGCGACCAGTGACTGTGCAGGCACTTTTCGAGATGGACAAGGTTGCTGCGCTGCCGCAGGCCCATCTGCTGCGCCAGTCCAGCCAACTGGTCAAGGTACGGCGAATAGTCAGCTATTCGTCGAATACCTGATTGCGACAGATCCTCTAGTACCATGCCTTTACCCCAGCGACTTTCGCGAACGCGGATTCTCTGCCACAGTTCGCTCTACCCACGCTAATCAACTCTGGTGAACAGCGCAAGCATTATTAGGAAGTCGCCGTATCTATTTTAAATTACAGACATTACTCTTGTTCGCGCTTACTCCGACTTTACATAACAAATGACAGCAGCAGGACCCGATATTGCGGACATTGGCGCTTTGCGCGAACGTCTCGCCGAGCAGACGACGGTAACGCCGGTCATCCGTTGTGCGGCCATTGAAGAGTCGATCGGCGGGGGTACGCGCGTTTTTGCGAAACTCGAATTCCTGCAGCGCACGGGGACCTTCAAGGCTCGCGCGGCGCTTGCGACCTTGTATGCACTGTCACCCGAGCAGCTCGCGGCCGGCGTCACGGCCGTCAGCGCCGGCAATCATGCTATCGCGACCGCCTACGCGGCACAGGCGGTGGGTAGCAGCGCAAAGGTCGTCATGATTCGTGCGGCGAATCCTTCACGAGTCGACGCTTGTCGATCCTACGGCGCCGAGGTCGTTCTCGCCGATGACGTCCACCAGGCCTTCGAAGTTGCCGAGCGAATTCAGAATGAAGAAGGCCGCTACTTCGTGCACCCGTTCGAGGGTCCGGCCGTTGCCACCGGGACGGGCATCGTTGGACTGGAGATTTGCGAGCAGTGCGAGGACTTCGACACCGTTATCGTGCCGGTCGGGGGCGGTGGGCTGATTGGTGGCATTGCGAACGTGGTGAAGCGACTGCGGCCCGCATGCGAGGTTATCGGCGTTGAGCCAGAAGGCGCAGATACCATGCATCGAAGCCTCGCCAGCGGGAAACCCATGAGCATCGACTCGGTTCGGACCATTGCCGACAGCCTCGGGGCGCCGTTTGCGCTGCCGTATTCGTTCGGACTCTGCCAGCTGCACGTGGATCGACTCTCAATGATCGATGACCTGCAGCTGCGCAAGGCGATGGGATACCTGTTTCGAGCCATGAAGATCGCCGTAGAGCCCGCGTGTGCTGCAAGTACTGCGGCACTATTGGGGCCACTGCGACATGAACTGACAGGAAAGCGGGTAATGCTCGTCATGTGCGGCAGCAACATTGATTGGGCGACGTTTGCGGAACAGGCGATTTTCGATGCCGACGCTGATTGACCAGCTGAAAGCCATCGTCGGGGCCGGTGGTTGGAAGACAGACCCCACCGAACTGCAGCCGCACCTGACGGAATGGCGTGGCCTCGTATTTGGCGCGACGCCGATCCTGGTGGCGCCGAAAAGCAGCAAGGAAGTGTCCGAGGTCGTTCGTGCATGCGCGGCGGCGGGCGTCGCTATCGTGCCGCAGGGCGGAAACACGGGGCTGTGTGCCGGTGCGGTCCCCGACGAATCGGGCGAGCAGGTCCTGCTGTCTATGGCAAGAATGAACCGCATTCGCGACCTTGACGCATCCAATTATTCGATGGAGGTCGAGGCGGGCTGCGTGCTCGCGGATATCCAGCGCGCGGCAAGCGCGGCTGATCGTTATTTTCCGCTCAGCCTGGGGGCGGAGGGCAGCTGTCAGATCGGTGGCAATCTCGCGACTAATGCAGGCGGCGTCAATGTCATCCGCTACGGTACGGCTCGTGCGCTTGTGCTCGGGCTCGAGGTAGTCCTGGCCGATGGCACGGTGCTTGACGGATTGCGATCTCTTCGCAAGGACACGGCAGGGTATGACTTGAAGCAGCTGTTTGTCGGCAGTGAAGGAACGCTGGGCATAATGACGGCTGCAACGCTGCGGCTGTTTCCGGATCCAGGTGAAACGGCAACGGCTTTGCTTGCGCTCGACGGAAGCGTTGATGCGGTTCTATTGCTGGCGAAGCTGCGGGCCTCGCTGGCCGATCGAATAGAGGCATTCGAGCTCGTCGCCAAGCGCATTTTCGATTTGGTCGAGGCACATATTCCCGGCGCAAAATTACCCTTTGATGAAGCCTATCCCTGGTATGTGCTGATCGAGACCGCGACAGGGGGCGATCCCGAGTTACTTGAAAACGCTCTGAGTAATGCGGCCGATGAGTCGTTGATTCTCGATGCGGTGATCGCGAAAAACGCGACGGAGGCTGACAATTTGTGGCGACTTCGCCATTCCATTGCCGAGGCGGAGCGTCATGCCGGCGTGGGTCTGAAGCACGACATTTCGGTTCCGATCGGTCGCATGCAGGAATTTCTCATTCGCGGTGAGGCGCGGCTTGCCCAGTTGATGCCTGAGGCAAAGCTGCTCGTATTTGGACACGTCGGCGACGGGAACCTGCATTACAACGTCGCATTACCCCGGACAATGACGCCCGATGCGTTGCAAGCGGCCGGCAGCCGCATCACCGAGGCGATATACGACCTCGTCGCGGAAATGGGCGGCAGCTTCAGCGCGGAACACGGCGTCGGTCGTTCGAAAAGGTCCTACCTGGAGAAGTATCGGGGTGGCCCTGAAATTGACCTCATGAGGCGCCTGAAAAAGGCGCTTGACCCGCAGAACATACTCAATCCAGGGAAGGTAATCTGACGACCAGTTCCGGGACCAGGGCTTGCGCTCCCGGTAGACTGGCTAGCTAATTATGAGCGCAGAATCAGACAAGATCCGCGACACGTTCGGCGACCAGCTTGCCAGCTTCGATGATCAGCTGCAGGCCTCGACCGATGATGTCGAAATGCTAGCCAATATCCAGGAGGGCATCGGCAGCCTGTTGGCGTCCAACCCGGGTAACGAAGCGGAGATTCGGCGCGTATTGCAGGAATACTACGAGGGCGGCTCCCTGCGCAAAGAGACATTCCAGCTGGTCAAGTCGATACTGGATCACTTCGTCACCGAGAACGTCCCGACGAGCCGGACAATTGGGGAACCAGCCCCGCAACACACCCGCACCAGTCCGTCCATCCTCGATGAGATCGAGGAACAGGAAGGCGACGACGCATTTGGAACCACGACGATCATTCCTAACGACATCCTTGAAGAAACTTCGGCCGACGCCTGCGTTCAGGTCGGTTCCCTGTTGCGGGATCGTTTCCTGCTACAGGAGAAAGTCTCGGGTGGCAGCATGGGCGTGGTTTACAAAGCGCTCGATCGGCGGCTTGCGGAAGCCGAGGCACCCCAGCCATGCGTGGCAATCAAGGTTTTATCACCGCAACTGGCGGCAAACGTTCAGGCACTGCGGGCGCTGCAGCAGGAGGCGACCAAAGGCCGCTGCCTTGTCCATCCCAACATTGTCCGCTTCATCGACCTTGATCGGGATGATGATCTCTATTTTCTGGTCATGGAGTGGCTTGAAGGCCGAACGCTGGCCAGCATTCTCGACTCGGCTGATGCGAAGACAATCGATCATGAGGCGGCGTTTCGAATCGTCGAACAGATCGGCGACGCGCTCGAGTATGCGCATCGCTGCGGCATCGTTCACGCCGATGTGAAGCCCAACAACATCATGCTGATGCC
>CAMYLB010000267.1 GCA_947259145.1 uncultured Woeseiaceae bacterium | reverse complement strand
CGCATCCTCGGCACCTCGTTTGTCGTACTTGTTGAGGACGATCAGGTCCGCGAAGTCGATCATGTCGATCTTCTCGAGCTGGCTCGCGGCACCGTACTCGCTGGTCATTACGTATACGGAAAAATCAACCATGTCGACGATCTCGCTGTCGCTCTGGCCAATACCAGCGGTCTCTACGAGAACGAGATCGAAGCCCAGCGATTTCAGGAAGAGAATGTGGTCTCCGAGCATCTCGCTTGTTGCCAGGTGTTGTCGACGAGTCGCAATCGAGCGCATAAAGACACGCTCCGAGCGCAGGGAATTCATGCGAATCCGATCGCCGAGCAAAGCACCGCCCGTACGGCGACGCGTGGGATCCACGGCGAGCACGGCGATGCGTATTTCCGGAAAGTACGACAGGAAACGATTCAGTATTTCGTCTGTAACGCTGCTCTTTCCTGCGCCGCCCGTGCCCGTAATGCCAATGACGGGCACCGATTCCGGTTTTGGCGGTGCTATGGTCGGCCGCCGCGATGCTACCGTGCGTTCGATCAGGTCCGCGATCATCACCTCGAGACCCAGCTCCATTCCATCGTGCGGGTGGTAGATTCGCTCGACGCCGTATTCCATCAGCAACTTGATTTCGTCGGGCGTAATCGTGCCGCCCCCGCCTCCGAACACCTTGATGTGACCGGCACCCAGTTCGCGCAAGCGATCGATCATGTACTGGAAGAACTCAATATGACCGCCCTGGTACGAACTGATAGCGATGCCGTCCGCGTCTTCCTGGATCGCGGCGCGGACAACGTCGTCGACGCTGCGATTGTGGCCAAGATGAATCACCTCGGCCCCCTGGGCCTGAATCAGACGACGCATGATGTTAATCGCGGCATCATGACCATCGAAAAGCGAAGCCGCCGTTACGAAGCGTAAAGGTGCAGACTCGCGTTTTTGGGCGGCGCCCGGCACGTCAGTAGCGGCGGTACTCATTCAGCAACTCCAGCGCGGAAACACAGAAGAACAGCCCGCCAAGAAGGCAGAAAGTTCTTAAAAATCAATCAGTTTTGCTATTGAAAAAATTCTAATCTAGATTAAAATAGTGCAGATTGGCGCAAAACTCAAGTCAGTAACAAGCTCGTGACAGCCACTCGGCAGAGGAACAACATGGCCCAGAAGGCGGAAGAGACCCGTTTTGAACTGCAAAAAGACCGCATGCTGCGGGCCGCCGCGAGGTGCTTTAACGAAAAAGGCTACAGCGGCTCATCGCTAAAGGACGTCGCCGCTATTCTCGGACTGACCGATGCTGCCCTGTACTACTACGTCCGCAACAAGGAAGAACTGGTTTACCTCTGTTACGTACGCGCGGCCGCCGTCGGTCGAGAAGCGATGGGGCGCGCCGTGAGTGAGGGGCTTAATGGTATGGACACCGTACGCCGGTACTTGCGATACCACATCGAGATCATGGTCGGTGACCGCGGTCCTGTAGCAATCATGAGTGAGATTCCCTCGCTAAAACCGGTACACAGGGACGAGGTGCTGGAACTGTCACGACAACATAGCGCCCGGTTCGAGGAGATTCTCAAAGCTGGCATCGAAGACGGCAGCATCGCACTCTGCGATGTTCGCATGACCGGCAACGCAATCATGGGATCCATCAACTGGATTCCGAAGTGGTATCACGGCGACCCGGAGATGGGCAATATGATCGCCACAGAATTTCCCGTCATATTAACGAGAGGCCTGCCGCCTGAAACTGCCTAGTCCGGAATGGACTCGATGCGTTGCTCGACAAGGCGTTCGAGCTCGCTGATATTAATCCGGTAGGGATCCGTTTCAAGATCCGGAAAATTGCCCAACTTCGACAGCCGGATCAGGCGCCCCTGCAGGTCTGCCCGGATACTGCCGTAATAATCCAGGCCAGGACGTTTTGGATGCGACGAATTCGTTTCGATGATCGTGATCGGGCTGCTGCGGGCCATAAGGCGAGATCCGGTCGGGGGTTGCAGGCCGCGATGTTTGCGTTTGATGTCCTCAAGTAAGACGACCAGGTCGCTGAATTGACGCCGTAATCGAAGATAGTGGTCGTCCGAGAGACGCCGCTCGTCGGCATTCAGATCATGCATCAGCTGGTTGCGAACCGCGACGAACTCCGGCGTGCCTCGCTCGGCCGCAAGCCGATACCACGCGGACGCGGCGACGGGGTCCTCATCAGTTCCCATCCCCATGAGGTGCATATAGCCGACCATGTATTGTGCGTATTTGTCGCCGACCGGGACGAGCTCATTGCGGTAGATGAAGTAGGCGCGATCAAATTCACCGCGTTCGTACAGTTCGTCGACCTTGCGTTGTACCCTCAGCGTTCGCGAATCAGGAGAATCCGTCGATAGGCCGGGTGACCGCTGTGCCTCGACAGGAGAGCTCATCAGCGCGATCGACGCCAACAAAACTATCGTTGAAAACTTGGCCAAGATGCGAACCATCAGGCCTCCATACCAGAAACCACTAACTTTGAGTCGGTTCTGGCACTCAAAGTTCCGTTCACTCCAATGATTTCGCGCCGGCGTTCAATCCCTGAATTTCGGTGGCCGCTTTTCCAGGTTGGCGTGCACCGCCTCGACCTGATTGGGAGATCCCATTATCCGAAGCTGGAGCTTTGCTTCCAGTGCGAGGGACTCTGCCTCCCCCAGACGCCACGATTCGTTTACCAGCTGTTTGATTCCCTGGATCGCGTCGGGTGACCGGGCGGCGCAGTCGTCTGCGAACGCCCGGGCCGCGGCCAGCGGGTCGTCATGAATGCTCGTGACGATACCGAGCTGCACAGCCTCCGCAGCATCAAAAACCCGTGCCGACCACGCGAGCTCTTTGACCCGATCGGGCGGCACTATGCCACGCAACGTTGTGCTGATTGCCATGTCAGGAATCAGCCCCCACTTGGTCTCCATGATCGAGAACCGGGTATCGGCGGCCGAGTACCGCAGGTCCGCGCCGAGTGCGATTTGCAGCCCGCCGCCGAACGTAATGCCGTGCAATGCACAAATAACAGGCACCGGAAGTTCACGCCAGGCATAGGCGGCGCGCTGAAAAAGGTTGCCATTCGATGATGCAACGGGCTCCATCAACGTCTTATCGATTCGCAATTTGGGATCGGTAAACGTATCAACATCGATGCCCGCGCAGAAATTGTCACCAGCGCCATGCAGGACGACGGCGCGCAATTTGGGTTCTTTCGCCAGGTTGTCGGCCGCCTCGCCCAGCGCGTCGAACATCCGCATGTCCAGCGCGTTGTATTTTTCAGGGCGATTCAGCATTACTTCAGCGACATGCCCTTCCATACTGATACTGACTCGGTCACTCAATTCAATTCTCCATGCGTCATACCGCCAGTGTGCACTTGCCATTTCGCAATACAACGATGTCACGCTCCTTGACGGAACAGCGAAACGAAACGATGTTGCCATCCTGCCACATGTCCGTGGTGATCGTCTCACCGGGCATAACCGGCGCCGAAAATCGCGCGTCGAAGCCCTCGATCAGCGTGTAGTCATAGTCGCATATAGTCTTCAGCACCGAGTTGCAGGCAACGCCAAAAGTACATAGCCCATGCAGTATTGGCCGTTCATAGCCAACCCGGGACGCCGCTGCCGGGTCGGCATGCAGCGGATTCCGGTCGCCGGTCAAACGGTACAGCAATGCCTGATCTTGTCGCGTTGCTATGTCGCAGCTCAAGTCCGGCTCGCGCTTTGGGGCACGATGTGGCAGTGGCCCCTTGCCTGACGGACCACCGAACCCGCCATCGCCGCGCGCTATGATCGTGCAGCCCAGCGTGAACAAAACGGTATCGTCGCTCGCAAGCCGGCCCTCTGCCTCGAGCAGGATCAATGCACCTCGGTTGGGTCCGCGGTCAAACGCGTCAATGACTTTCCGGTCGATCAGTAGGTCAGCGCCGGGCGGCAGCGGTCTGTACAACTGCATTCGCTGTTCTGCATGCAATACCTGGCTGTAGTCCCAGCCCAGATCGGGTGGAAACATGTCTGGCACCAGGACAGTAGACAGGGTTGGCACAGTTTGTAGCGGTCCACCCTGTTCATAGACATAGGGCAGTTCTTTCGCGTTCATCGGATCCATACCTATGCCGATGCTGAGCGCATAGAGCATGGTCTCCGTGTCGGTATAGGTGAAGGGTATGTCGTAGACGGACTTCGACATGAGTGCGTCGTAGTTCATTGCCATCGTTTAGCCATTCGGCCACGACCTGGCCGCTGATTATCCCTGTTTTGCATATTCCCAACCCATGCTGGCAAGCGGCAGAACCGCGTTTACGGCCTGTGCAGCGTGAGCGCTTGCCGCAGTCCCGTCCCTGACCCGTCCTGCTATGCCCTGGAGAATAGCGGCCAGGCGGAAAAAATTGAACGCCGAGTAGAAGTTTCGATTCGCAATTCCCGTGCGACCGGTGCGACGACAATAGGCTTCAATATAGGCTTCTTCGTCGGGGATGCCGAGTTCGACCAACGGCTTGCCGGCGAGACCTATTGAGCCGATACCAATTTCCGGCATTTGCCACGTCATAAGGTGATA
>CAMYLB010000266.1 GCA_947259145.1 uncultured Woeseiaceae bacterium | reverse complement strand
AGCGAACGAGAACGCGCTGCGCATGGCCTGCATCACGACAGGTCGAAAAAAGATCCTGGCAATAACGCACGGCTTCAACGGCCGCACCGCCGCGGCCGGCGCCGTCACCTGGAACTCCGACAAATGGTACGGCTTCCCGTCGAAACCCTTCGACGTCGACTTCATTCCGCGTGACGACATTGCCGCGGCGCAGGCGATGATCAGCGGCGAGATCGCCGCCGTCATCGTGGAACCCGTGCAGGGCGTAGCCGGCGCTTACGATCTGCCGACCGACTTCCTCGAAACACTGCGTGAAGAGACCGAGGAACACGGCGTCGTGCTGATCGCCGATGAAGTTCAGTCGGGCATGGGGCGCTGCGGTCAATTCTTCGGTGTGCAGGTACACGGGATCAGTCCGGACATCATCACGAGTGCCAAATCACTCGGTGGCGGCGTCCCCTGCGGCGCCGTGCTCTGCACGCACAAAATAGCGGCGCACTTCGGGCCAGGCGACCTCGGCACGACGTTTGGCGGCGGCCCGCTTGCGGCGGCCGCGATCACGGCGACGATCGAGGCCATCGAAGCCGAAGGCCTGCTTGCCAATGTGCGTCAGCGAGAAGCGCAGATCCGCGAACGGTGTGTGACCGGCCCCGTCGTGAAAATCCAGGGTATGGGTCTGCTGCTCGGGCTCGTCTGTGATCGTCCGGCGAAGGAAGTGCGGAACGCGCTGCTCGAGCACGACATCCTGGCCGGCACAAGCAGCGACCCCGAGGTCCTGCGTATACTCGCGCCGCTGGTGCTCGAAGCGGGACACGTCGAGCACCTGGTGCAGGCACTCGAAGCCATCTCGTAATACGGATTTAATAAAAGGAAACCGCTGATGAAAGCGTTCAACGACCTCGCCGATTTTTCCACTGATGAGATCAGGGCACTCATCGCACTTGCCGGCCGCCTCGATGCGCACCCGGAACCAGATGCGCTAAAAGGAAAAGTGTTGTCACTGCTGTTCCTGAGTCCTTCCCTGCGCACGCTGGCATCCTTCCAGGCCGCGATGACGCGACTCGGTGGTGGGTCCTTCGTCATCTCCCCTGAAATGTCGATCCACGGAATTGAAAGCCGGCCGGGTATCGTCATGGACGGCGCCGCGGCCGAGCATATTCGCGAAGCAATTCCCGTAATAGCGTCTTATGGCGATGCAATCGGTATTCGCGCGTTTGCCGAGCGCAAGAATCTCGAACACGACATGGCCGAAGTTGAATTTCATGCGATGACAGATTTGATCGATACGCCGTACATCAACATGGAATCCGCCATGAATCATCCCTGCCAGAGCCTTGCCGACTGGAAGACTCTCGACGACCTCGCCATCCCGGCCAATGGCGGAAAGTTCGTGCTGAGCTGGGCCTATCACCCTAAAGCGCTGCCGCTCGCCGTGCCCGCCGCCACGCTGCACATGGCAGCGCATCGCGGCATGGACGTGACCGTATTGCGTCCCGAAGGCTTCGAACTACCGGATCAGCTGATGAAAAAAGCCGCGGCCGCTGCTGAAGCCGCCGGGGGTTCCATTACAGAGACCGACGATCGCACGGCAGCCATGCAGGACGCGCACGTCATTTACGCCAAGTCATGGTCGTCAACGCGCCACTACGGCGGCCGGCTCGCCGACCAGAAACTGCGCGAGGAACATCTCGACTGGTGTGTCGATGAGCCCTGGTTCGACAATGCAAAAGACGACTGCCGTTTCATGCACTGCCTGCCCGTTCGCCGCGGCGTCGTGGTCGCAGACAACATTCTCGATGGCCCGCGCAGCGTCGTGATAGCCGAAGCGCGCAATCGCATGCTTGCGCAAATGGCCGTGCTCCACCAGATGCTGGGAGGCAGTCGATGACAAGCAAGAGAGACCGGGCGATTGTCGTATCCGCTCTGAAACATGCCGCGCCTTACATTCGCCTTTTCAAAGGCAAAGTATTCGTGATCAAGGCCGGCGGTGAAATATTCGCCGATCCAGCCCATACCAGCGCGTTCATGGAACAGGTCGGCATCCTGCACCAGGTTGGCATCAAGGTCGTGCTGATTCACGGTGGCGGGCCTCAATCGACCAAGCTCGCTGCAGCGCTCGGTCTCGACACAACCTTCATCGAAGGGCGGCGCGTCACGGACGGTGCGTCACTCGATGTCGCAACGATGGTACTCAATGGCCAGATCAACACGCGCATCCTTGCCACATGCCGGGACCTGCAGGTTCCGGCTGTAGGGATGAGTGGCGTGGATGCCGGCCTGATTCGAGCGCACAGGCGCCCGCCCGTCGAGCGCGACGGCCAGGACACGGTGGACTACGGATTCGTCGGTGATATCGACGCGGTCGACGCCGACGTTCTAAAGAAGCAGCTGGATAACGGCCTGATGCCCGTCATAAGCCCGCTGTCCTGCGATGAGTCGGGCACCGTGCTTAACATCAACGCTGACACCGTGGCCGCAGCAATCGCGGCCGAACTCGGTGCCGAGAAGCTCATACTCGCAACCGGCGCCGCGGGCATCCTTGAAGACATCGACGATCCGGGCTCGCTGATCAGCTATATCGATCGCGCCGCACTCAAGAAACTCAAGGCATCAGGCAGCCTCGCAGACGGCATGTTGCCGAAAGCCGCGGCAATAGAATTCGCTCTCGCCAACGGCGTACAGCGCGTGCACGTTATTTCTTTCAAGCTGCCCGACAGTATTCTGCTCGAAGTTTTCACCAACGAAGGTACCGGCACGCTCGTTGTCGACGACATCGCCGCATTGACGCCGGCCGAGCAAGGCAGCGAGTCGTGAGCCGGCTGTGGGAAAAAGGCCTGCCGCTCGATGAGCGCGTGCTGCGCTACACGGCCGGCGAGGACCACCTGCTTGATGCCCGGCTCGTACCCTACGATGTGCGCGGCTCGATCGCACACGCCGAAATGCTGGCAGCCACGCAGCTAATCAGCGATGAAGATTTTGTCGCGATACGGGACGGCCTCTCCTCTCTCCTGACAGGTTTTGAAGACGGTCAATGGCATATCGGTCTCGAGGATGAAGACGCGCACACGGCGCTCGAGTCACGCCTGACGGCCAATATTGGCGCTGCCGGAGGTCGACTGCACCTCGGCCGCTCGCGCAACGACCAGGTACTCACAGCGCTGCGCCTCTACCTGCGCGATGCCGCCGTGGATCTCGCCGCGCGAGTCGGAAACCTTCAGTCCTCGCTCGCCGCACTGGCCGAGCGCCAGGGCGATGTGGAAATACCGGGCTATACGCACATGCAGCATGCAATGCCGTCCACGGTCGCGCTCTGGTGCGGTGGCTTCGATGAAGGCTTCGGTGATGCTGTCGCCGGACTGCAATCCACACTCAAACGCATCAACAAGAATCCCCTCGGCAGTGCGGCCGGTTACGGTACGCCGGGACTGCCGCTCGATCGCGAGATGACGACAGCCGCGCTTGAATTCGCTACCACGCAGTCACCGGTCACCGCCGTGCAGCTGTCGCGCGGCAAAGCAGAAAGCGCGATGCTGTTCGAAATCACGCTACTGATGCAGGACGTCAGCCGCATGTCGAGCGACCTGCTGCTGTTTTATACGCAGGAATTTGCCTATGTCTCGCTGGCCGCCGAAGTGACAACCGGCTCGTCGATCATGCCGCAGAAGCGCAATCCCGACGTACTCGAACTGCTGCGCGCATCGTCGGCAACGGCCCAGGCCTGTCTCGACGAATCGCTCATGATCACCGCGAAACTGCCGTCGGGTTATCACCGCGACCTGCAGCGCCTGAAGTCGCCATTGTTCCGTTCCATCGATCTTGCGATCGACAGCGTCGATATCATGGCGTACCTGCTCGAAGGCCTGAAGTTTCTGCCACAGAACATCAAACTGGATGAAGGCATATTCGCAACCGCGGAGGCCTACCGACTCGTGCGTGAAGAAGGCATTCCGTTCCGCGATGCCTATCGGCAGGTCGCGAAACGCTACGCAAAATGATGCCCTATTTGCTGTACGGCCCTCTATAATCGACCCTTCGCTGTTACGGGGCACCCCAATGGGCCCTCTATAATCGACCCTTCGCTGTTACGGGGCACCCCAATGAAACGCATTATCTTCATGCTCGCCGCTTTTTCATTTTTGACGCCGCTTTGCGGTTGTGGCCAGAGCGGTCCGCTGTACTTGCCGGACGACCCGAGCAGAATCGAGAATCTTCCACCCCTCCCACCGGGCGCCAGGGAAGACGAAAAAAAACCAGCCGAAGCCCCGCCAGAGTAGCTGGAACCTGCCGATGACCGACCTCGTCCTTATCGACGGGTCATCGTATTTGTACCGCGCTTATCACGCGCTGCCGGCCCTCACCAATTCGCAGGGTGAACCGACCGGCGCGTTGCACGGCGTACTGACGATGATCCTCAAGCTCATTCGCGAAGAACAACCGTCACATGTTGCCGTTGTTTTTGATGCGCCGGGGAAGACTTTCCGCGATGAGATTTTTCCGGAGTACAAGGCCACCCGCCCCCCCATGCCGGACGAGCTGCGTGCCCAGGTCCAGCCCATACTCGACGCCGTGAAGGCAATGGGTCTGCCGCTGCTGTGTGTCGACGGCGTAGAAGCGGACGACGTAATCGGCACGCTGTGCGACCAGGCTGCGAAGAAGGGGCTCAGGGTTCTGGTTTCGACGGGCGACAAAGACCTCGCGCAACTCGTCAACGACCAGGTCACGCTCGTCAACACGATGGACAGCTCGATGCTGGATCGTGAGGGTGTGAAGAAGAAGTTCGACGTTTACCCTGAGCAAATTGTCGATTACCTGGCGCTGGTCGGGGATACTTCCGACAACATCCCGGGCGTGCCCAAAGTCGGCCCGAAGACCGCCGCCAAGTGGCTTAATCTTTACGACAGCGCTGACGGTGTCGTGGAGCACGGCGAGGAAATAAAGGGCAAGGTAGGCGAAAGCCTGCGCGACAATATCGAAAAACTGCAGCTGTCAAAGAATCTCGCGACGATTCGCCACGATCTCGATCTGGACGTTTCGATCAAAGACCTGAAAGCGGCGGACGCCGATACCGAGGCGCTCCGCAAACTTTACAGCCACTATGAGCTGCGCTCGCTGCTGCGCCTGCTCGATGAGAAGGCTGACACGCCCGCAGCACCGACCAACGAACAGACAGGCGAGTACGAAACGGTTTTGACGTGGAAGGCGTTCGAACGCTGGCTCAAGAGAATCAACAAAGCGAAACTTACGGCGCTCGATACCGAAACGACGAGTCTCGATTACATGGAAGCCGAAATCGTAGGCTTCTCACTGGCGGTAGAGGCCGGTGAAGCGTGCTACGTCCCGGTCGCACACGACTACCCGGGCGCGCCCGACCAGCTGCCGCGCGCCGAAGTCATCGAGAAACTCACACCTTTCCTGACGGACGACACGAAAAAGAAAGTCGGCCACCACCTCAAATACGATGCCCACATCTTCGCGCGCTACGACATCTCACTCGCCGGCATACAGTTTGACTCCATGCTCGAGTCCTACGTACTCAACAGTGTCGCGACACGCCATGATATGGACTCGGTAGCGCGACAGTATCTTGGCAAAGAGACGATTCATTTCGAGGACGTCGCGGGCAAAGGTGCCAAACAGCTGACTTTCAACCAGGTCGATCTCGAAACTGCCGCTCCTTATGCCGCCGAAGACGCCGACATAACACTGCAGCTGCATCAAACCCTTTGGGAGAAGCTCGGTGAGCAGCCGACGCTACGCAAGGTTTACGAAGATATCGAACAACCGCTCGTGCCCGTGCTGCTCGAAATGGAAGAAATCGGCGTGAAGGTCGATCGCAGGATGCTGACCACGCAGAGTGGAGAACTTGCCAGGAAGATGGCCGAGCTCGAAACAAAAGCGCACGAACTCGCCGGTGGCCCGTTCAATCTCGGCTCGCCGAAACAGCTGCAGCAGATTCTGTTCGAGCAGCAGGGGCTGCCGGTTATTCGGAAAACGCCGAAGGGACAGCCATCGACGGCGGAGGATGTGCTCATCGAACTCGCCAGTGACTACGAGCTGCCCGCGGTCATCATTGACTACCGCAGTGTCAGCAAACTCAAAAGTACGTATACCGACAAGCTTCCGCTGCAAATCAACGAGCGCACCGGGCGCATTCACACTTCCTACCACCAGGCCGTTGCCGCGACCGGGCGGCTATCGTCGACGGATCCGAACCTGCAGAACATCCCCATCCGCACGCCGGAAGGACGCCGTATCCGCCAGGCGTTTGTACCACCCGAAGGCCGGGTCCTGCTCGCCGCCGACTACTCCCAGATTGAGCTCAGAATCATGGCGCACCTGTCCGCAGACAAGGGCCTGGTCAAGGCTTTCGAGAAAGAGCTGGACGTGCACCGCGCAACCGCGGCGGAGGTTTTCGGGACAGCGTTGGACGCCGTCACGGCGGACCAGCGCCGCTCGGCAAAGGCGATCAACTTCGGCCTGATGTACGGAATGTCGGCATTCGGCCTGGCGAAGCAGCTCGGCATTCCGCGGGGTGAGGCGCAGGCCTACGTCGATTTGTACTTTGATCGTTATCCCGGCGTTAAAGCCTACATGGACAACATCCGGGCGACGGCCAGGGAACAGGGTTATGTCGAAACCGTATTCGGTCGCCGCCTGTACCTGCCCGAGATCAACGCGCGCAACGCGCAACGACGCCAGTACGCCGAGCGCAGTGCCATCAACGCACCGATGCAGGGTACGGCGGCCGACATCATCAAAAAGGCCATGATCACCGTGCACGACTGGCTGAAGAGCAGCAAACCCGGCGCCCGCATGATCATGCAGGTACACGATGAGCTGGTTTTCGAAGTCGAGGAAGACAAGGTCGATAAAGTGCGTGACCGGATCATGGACCTGATGAACGGTGCGGCGGAGTTGTCGGTGCCGTTGAAGGTTGATGTAGGCGTCGGGTTGAATTGGGATGAGGCGCATTAGCGCGCTTCAG
>CAMYLB010000265.1 GCA_947259145.1 uncultured Woeseiaceae bacterium | reverse complement strand
TGGTAATTTTTCCGGGATTCTGCGCAATGCCTGGTCAGACGAATAATCCAGGAGGCCGCCGAGCAAATCGATCCACAGACCCGTGGTGTAAGGTCCGCCGCAGAGAGGATCATCAATATAGGCATCTACCTCCGTCGGATCACGGGATAACCAGTCGAAATCGGTGCGCGCGGGTTCGAAGCGCTTGTTGAAGTTTCCAAAGCCCTGCTTGTCGAGGAATGGACTCGCACTGTGTTTTCCGCGGCGCCAAGCGATGAAATGCGCGAGCACGCGCGCAATTTTCGCTTCAATGCGGGATGGCCATGTTGACCCGGACAGTATCAGTGCACCGAGATCGTTGCCGAAGCGCATGGCGTAGCTTTGCGCCACGAACGAACCCATGCTGTGGCCGAGCAGTATCACGGGCACGTCCGGAAAGCGCTGCCGCAGGAATTCGAATACCCGTCTACCGTCGGCAACCAGCAGATTCCAGCCCCCTTCGGGTGCGAAGAACCCGATCTCCAGAGACTCCGGGCCATGGCCGCGATGGTCGTGCGCACATACAGCATAGCCATGTTTCATGGCGGCCTCTGCAAAGCGATCGTAACGTGCAGAGTGCTCGCCCAGGCCGTGAAAGATCTGGATGATCGCGGTTGGCGTCTCGTCCGACTCCCAGAGAAAGACCGGGATGCTGTGCTTCCCATCGGCGTTTATCGTATGAGTGGTGGGCATGATCTTATTCATGGAGCAGCGCTTAGAGCTTGCGGGGAAAACATCATATACTGGATCTCATGATAGAACTTTACTACTGGCCGACGCCGAACGGACACAAGATTTCGATCATGCTCGAGGAATGCGGGCTGGACTACGAAGTGATGCCCGTGAATATCGGGGCAGGCGATCAATTTGATCCTGAATTCCTGCGTATCAGCCCGAATAACCGCATGCCGGCCATCGTCGATACCGATACCGGGATATCCGTCTTTGAGGGCGGGGCGATTCTCATCTACCTGGCGGAAAAGGCCGCGATGTTTCTGCCGGAACAACAGGCGGCACGCTTCGACGTGCTGCAATGGCTGTTTTGGCAGGCCGGTGGACTGGGGCCGATGGCGGGGCAGCTTAGCCATTTCGTGAACTACGTGGAGGAAGAGGTGCCGTACGCGCACCGGCGTTACGCGAACGAATATGATCGCTTGCTGGCTGTCATGGACGTGCGACTGCGGGATCGCGAGTTTCTTGCGGAAGACTATTCCATTGCCGATATCGCCAGCTTTCCGTGGGTTCTTCCGTATCGTCGTCTCGGTAACGACCTCGATAAATTCGTAAACCTGAGACGCTGGTTCGATACGCTCAAGATTCGGCCGGCAGTGCAGCGCGGGGTCGATCTTGGCAAAGAATGGCGGCGTGATGAAACACGAAACGAAAAAGCCCGGGCCATGATATTTGACCAGAATTCCGAAACCGTTTTCGCCGCGGCCAAAGCGCTGGAGAAATAGATTGAAGTTTTACGATTGCAGGACCGCGCCCAGCCCAAGACGAGTCAGGGTGTTTCTCGCGGAAAAAGGAATCGAACTCGAAACCGTGCAGGTCGATCTCGGCAGCGGGGAGCAGTTCAGTGCGGCGTTTCGAAAAATCAACCCGGACTGCGTCGTGCCCGTGCTGGAGCTCGACAGCGGTCGTTGCATAAGCGAAGTGTCCGCGATCTGCAGTTATCTCGAAGACCTGCATCCGGAGCCCCCTTTGTTCGGCAAGTCGGCCGAGGAACATGCAGTCGTGCTGATGTGGAACGCGAGAGTCGAGCAGCAGGGGCTGTGGGCCATGGCAGACGCATTTCGAAATTCTTCAAAGGCGTTGGCAAATAACGCTCTGCCAGGCCCGGACAGCTATGTGCAGATTCCCGCACTCGCTGAGCGGGGTCGCACGCGCGTTGTGAGGTTTATGCAAAGACTGGACAGCCAGCTCGCCGACAACCGATATGTCGCCGGTGATTTTTATTCTGTGGCAGACATATCGGCGATGGTCACGATTGATTTTGCAGCCTGGATCAAGATACCAGTGCCAGACGACGCCCCGAATCTCGCCCGCTGGTACGCTGCAGTGTCGAAGCGGCCAAGTGCGTCCGCTTGATGTCAGGTTTGTTTCGCCAGCGCCGAGAAACCGAGAAATAGCAGCAGCCCAATCTTGATCAACTCGAGCGAGGAATAAATGGCGTGCGCGTAAGACGGAGGAGGCTCACCGCCGGTCATGATCAGGTCGGTTCGCGCCGCGAGCTCTGGTATCAGCCAGACGCCCTGGGCCATAACGATCAACGCCAGGATTGCGCAAAAAGCCCACCATTTTCGAGTGAGGTCGGCAATTCTCACAATGAGGAGTAACAGCACCAGCGCCACATCAAGCGCGACCGGGCGTGTAATCGAGGCTGCCGTAAATCGAACGGGCGTTGCGATCATCGATATACCGACCGTCATGCCGACCCACAGAAAGCAGATCCAGGCGGGGTTTAGTATTGCGTTGCGAATTCGAACGGCCATCGTCATATAATGCACGACCGATCTGCGAATGACAGCAATGAAGACCGAGAGAGAACCGCAACTGGCATCGCGAGTGCTGATGATTCGCCCCGCCCGCTTTGAGAGCAATCCGCTCACAGCGCAGTCGAATCGTTTTCAGGGCAAGACCGACATGGCGCCGGAGGCGCAGCAGGCCGCTGCGCTCAAAGAGTTCGATGCGCTCGCCGGTACATTGCGCGACGCCGGCATCGACGTCGTTGTTGTTGACGATACGCCCGAGCCACACACGCCGGACTCGATATTTCCAAACAACTGGATCAGCCTGCACGCAGACGGTCGCCTGGTGTTGTACCCGATGGAGGCTGTGAATCGTCGCAGCGAACGCCGCACCGACATCATCGAACACCTGCATGACAAGTTGGGCCTGTTGGTCACGGAAATCGTCGACCTGACAGCACATGAGGACTCGGGTCACTACCTGGAAGGCACCGGCAGCATGGTGCTCGACCGTGCCAATCGAATCGCGTATGCCTGTCTGTCGTCGCGTACCCAGCTGGATCCGCTCGGTGACTTTGCACAACGCATGAACTACGAAGTCGTTACCTTCGACGCGGTCGACAGCGATGGCGTGCCGATCTATCACACTAATGTATTGATGAATGTCGGCGAGAAGCTGGCGGTAATATGCGATGCGGCGATCCCGCGCGAGGATCAACGCGCGGCCGTTCTTGGGCAGCTGCATGAAACCGGACACGATGTCATTCGCTTGAGTTACGCACAGCTGGAGGCGTTTGCGGGCAATATGCTCGAGCTACGAAATCATCAAGGCGAACGCGTGGTCGCCATGTCACAGCAAGCTTACGATTCTCTGAACGAAGAACAGCTCGGCAAGCTGCGGGCGAACGGCAGAATTGTCAGCGCGCCGATAGACACCATCGAAATGTCGGCCGGCGGCAGCGTGCGCTGCATGCTCGCTGAGGTTCACCTGCCGCGTGCATAGCTCTAGAATACGGGCGGGCGACTTTGCTGCCGAACAGGAAGCTGCCAGGAAGAGGATACTGGCTGATCCGCAGGCCTGCGAAATAACCCAGATCAACAATGCGATCGCCCGCAATCAGGCGTATATTCAGTTGCAATCACTTGAAGTGCTGAAAGCCATCTCCAGGGATCCGGCAAGCAAAGCGTAATTCCTGGACGGTTCGAGCCCGAGTCTGCTGCCGTTGATGCACTTGGGCGACATAAAGCAATGGCCTCAAAATCGAATCAGGATCGATAAGAACGAGAGGCGGGTGACCGGCTCCCGTTTTTTTCCTGAAATAAACTGGAACGAAGAATAATAATGAGTAACGACAAGATCCTCATGTGTCCACCCGACTTTTTCACCGTGGACTATGTAATCAATCCGTGGATGGCGGGGCAGGAGGAATCGCTGAGCCTCGAGCGTGCAAAGCAACAGTGGGAAACGCTACGGCCAATGCGGGCGTCGTTTACGGTGACAAGGCGATCGCGAGCCACTTCATGCCGCATGAGCGACGACCCGAAGAGCATTTCTTCAAAAAGTGGTTCGGGGAGAATGGATACGATCTGCTGGATCTTGATGACAAGATCGGATTTGAAGGTGCCGGCGACTGCCTGCTGGACCGTCGCGGGCCCTGGCTATGGACCGGTTATGGATTTCGAACGGAAATTGAAGCCCATGCTGAGATTCGCGATTTTTTCGACATCGAAGTCGTTTCCATCCGCCTCACCGACGCGCGTTTCTACCATATTGATACCTGTTTCTGCCCGTTGACGGATGGCTTTCTGATGTACCATCCGCCGGCGTTCGACTACGAATCGCGCACGGCGATCGAAAGCCGTATCCCATCGCACAAACGTATTGTCGTGGACACAATGGATGCCGGTAACTTCGCGTGCAATGCCGTCAATATCGGCGACAGGGTCATCCTGAATAAAGCGTCGGATCCACTGAAAGCGCGACTGATGTTGGCCGGGTTTAAAGTACATGAAGTTGAGTTGAGTGAGTTCCTCAAGGCGGGTGGTTCTGCGAAATGCCTGACACTCAAATTGAACGAACCAAGACGTTAAACGACGATGACTACGAACGCAGCGCACACCTATCGAATCTGGCCCAAAGATCCTGCGGCGCATCTGTTTGAGGTTCGGGTGACCGTCCAGAATCCGGACCCTGACGGCCAGGTTTTTGCGATACCGGCATGGATACCCGGAAGTTATATGATTCGCGACTACGCCAAACACGTGGTTGCGGTTCGAGCGGAAGCTGACGGCCGCGACGTTGCCGTCAGGAAACTCGACAAGAGCCGTTGGCAGGCCGCGAAAACCAGCCGCGAGCTGACTCTCATTCTCGAGATCTTTGCACACGACGAGAGCGTGCGCGGTGCCCATCTGGATGCGAGCCACGCGTTCTTCAACGGAACCTGCGTTTTTCCGGCGGTTGAGGGCCAGGAAGAGCTAGCCTGCAATGTCGAAATCGCGGCACCGGAGGCGCCATTTGGCAAGGGATGGCGCGTTGCAACTTCCATGCGGCGAAATACGGCTGGCGAATATGAATTCGGCGGCTACACAGCAAGCGACTATGCAGAGCTCATCGATCACCCGGTCGAGATAGGGCAGTTATCCATAGGCGAATTCGACGTGCGTGGTATTCCGCACGCGATTGCCATTCGTGGCAAGACGCGGGTCGATATGGCGCGGCTGTGCCGGGACCTTAAAAAGGTATGCGGGCATCAAATCTCGTTTCTTGGCGCGCCGTCCGATCTCGATCGCTACCTGTTTCTTCTGAACGCGCCCGGCAGCGGTTACGGCGGTCTCGAACACCGCTGGTCTTCGAGCCTGATTTGCGGCCGCGACAACTTGCCCGCGCGTGGCGATGAAGGCGTTTCCGACGAATATCGAACGTTCCTGGGCCTGGTAAGCCACGAATATTTTCACCTGTGGAACGTCAAGCGGATGAAGCCGGCGGCGTTTACGCCGTATGACCTGTCAAAAGAAACGCATACAGGACTGCTCTGGGTGTACGAGGGCATTACCTCGTATTACGACGATCTGGCGTTGGTGCGCTCGGGCATGATCACGATCGAGAGTTATCTGGAATTACTCGGACAGACGGCGACACGAGTTATTCGCGGCGGCGGCCGGCGCAGACAGAGCGTTGAAGAGTCCAGTTTTGACGCATGGACCAAGTTCTACAAACCGGACGCCAATGCGAACAACGCTGTCGTCAGTTACTACGCGAAAGGCGCGCTCATTGCGCTGTGTCTCGACCTAAAGCTACGCAACGAAACGGCGGGGCGTGTATCGCTCGACGATGTGATGAAAGAAGCGTGGAGTCGTTGGGGCGAAACCGGCGAGGGCATGCCCGAAGACGGCTTCGAGCGGCTGTGCGTTGAAATCTCTGGTGCGGATCTCGAAGATTTCTTCAACGCGACTGTTCGCGGTACCGGCGAGTTACCGCTGGAGTCCTTGCTGAAGAGCCATGGTGTGGACTACTGCCTGCGGTGCTCGATGGGTGCTAAAGACAAAGGCGGCAAGCCCTCCGGCGATGCTCATTTCCCCACCGTCTGGCTGGGCGCAATCCTCGGAGATCGGGCCGGGAAGCCCGTGTTTCTCTCGGTCGACAATGGCGGGCCTGCGGAGCAAGCTGGCGTGTCGCCCGGCGATGAACTGGTCGCCCTGGATGGGCTGCGAATGGATATTGCGGGTTGTGAGGCACGGACGCGACGTTACCGGCCGAAAGATGTCTCGGAGATAACGGTGTTCCGCGGCGACGAACTGGTTTCGATGCGGCTGAAGTGGGCCGAAGCGCCGACCGATACCGGCTACCTGCTACTTGATGACGAGGTCGAAGACGCCGTGAATTCACGACGTGGTGACTGGCTGGGACAGTAATGCGCGTCCTGGGCAGCCCAACGTTGCGGCTGTTTATTGGTGCAGCGCTCATCAGCTTGTCGCCTGTATGGGTGAAACTGGTCAGCGTCTCGCCAACGACGAGCGGTTTCTATCGGGTACTGATTGGCGGTCTCGCGCTTGCGGCGTACCTCGTTTTCTCAGGCCAGCGACTTCAGCTGTCTAAACGAACCTGGCAGATTTTGCTGGTTGCCGCCGTTTTTTTCGCGCTCGACCTGTGGTTCTGGCACCGAAGTATTTATTACATCGGTCCCGGCCTCGCCACGCTGCTTGCGAACTTCCAGGTTTTTATCATGACGGCAGTCGGCATCGTGATCCTGCGAGAATCGCCCCGACCCTTGCAGCTGCTAGCAATCCCGCTTGCGCTGCTCGGCCTCGCACTAATCGTCGGCCTGGACTGGGGCAACCTGCCTAAGGATTACCGCCTCGGTGTTATTTTCGGTTTGCTGACAGCGGTATCGTACGCCGGCTACCTGCTGAGCCTGCGCCGATCGCGGCAAGGCTCGCAACACAAGTTACCGACGCGAGAGGTCGCGATCATTTCGCTGGTTACGGCGGCGATTTTGGGCGCTACGGCATTAGTGGAAGGTGAGTCGCTGGCAATCCCAACGCTGGATGACGCGACGTGGCTGGTTTGCTACGGCATCCTCTCGCACTGCATTGGCTGGATGTTCATTGCGAGCAGTTTGCCGCACGTATCGACAGCCGAAGCCGGCATTGCGCTGTTGCTGCAACCGACGTTGAGCTTCGTATGGGACGTGCTGTTCTTTGCCCGGGCGATGACGGCGACTGAATTGGCCGGGGCCGGCATTGCACTGGTGGCGATCTATCTGGGTTCGCGGCCGGCCTCAAAGCAGGTGCAAGGCGCTCGGTAATATAGCGAGATCGAAGCGCTGTTGCAGCGGCTGCACTTCACCATCGAGATGTGATGCCAGGGGCTCCGAAGACACGACCGACATTTTTGTCAGGCTTTGATGTTGAATGTCGGCTTCCCCGATGTGAGTGCCGGACATCAGCTTTGGCAACAGCGACATCATTCGCCGACGTGAAACCGGGTCGGCAATCATTAACTCGAGTTTGCCATCGTCGTTTTTCGCCATTGGCGCGATATGGAACATGCCGCCAATCCATGGCCCATTGCTGATGCTCGCGAGCGTCGCCGGACCGTCCCAGGAAAAATCGACCGATGTTATTTGCAGTCGCGGCGTTGAGATTCCGTCGACCATCGCGCGAAAGGTCGCCAGCAGGTAAACAAGGTCGCCGATCGGCAGTCGGTAGGAGCGGGCGATTCGAGTGACCTTGGCATCAAGACCGATCCCGGCCCCGTTCGCAAAAAAGCGATCGTTCATGGTGCCGATATCAATCGTTTTTAAATATTGGCCGGCAGCCAACCGGTCGGCCAGCAGTCGGGTAGCATGTTCGCAATTGAGCGGGATGTCGCAAGCTTTCGCAAAGTCGTTGCCTGTTCCTGTCGGCACAACGCCCGCCAGCGACAATGATCCGGCTGGCGCCGTTGTCAACGTGTTGCCTGACCTGTTGCTCGAGATGGCCGACGGCGCCGCTCTGGTGCAGTTCGAGCGGCAGGTTGGCGCTTTGCAGAAGCTCTACGATTCTTGCGTGGCGGCGGCCCGCACGACCGCGTCCCGCTGTGGGGTTCAGGAAAAGCCGAATGGTGTCTGCGCTCATAATGGCCGGAACGGGATGTCGAGTACCGATGCTACAATGCGTACGACTGTTCTCGCGACTTTTTGCGCGATAGGAAACCCCAAATGCTGGAGCTCGGCGTCAAATTCTTGATCAGCTACTTCATTGGCTCGTTAATGGGAGCCATCATAGTCGGCAAGATCCGCGGTGGCGTTGACATCCGCACGATGGGCAGCGGCAATGCGGGCGGCACCAACGCGCTCAGAACCCAGGGCGTTCTTTTCGCGCTGGCCGTGGTTGTCATCGACGTCGGCAAGGGCGTGATCGGTGCCGGCGTGGTACCGGGCCTGGAATTGCCGTTCGTTGCGACCGATCCCGAGCTGTCGCGCATCTGGCTCACGATGTGCTGTGCGGCGGCAGCCGTCATTGGTCACGTCTGGCCGATTTACCATGGGTTCCAGGGTGGCAAAGGTGCCGCGACCTTCATCGGTACGCTCATAATTCTCGGTCCCGCAACCATCGTTGTCGTCCTGCTCGTTTGGGCAATCGTTGTCGCGCTGACCGGGTATGTCGGGCTTGCCTCAATGTCCGCCATGACGTCGCTACCCGTCTGGCTGGGCGTCACCCGGCTGCCCGAAGACCAGCCGTTGTTCATTTACAGTATCGTGATGGCGGGGTTCATTATTTATTGTCACCGCTCCAACATTCAGCGTATGCGTGAGGGAACGGAGAACCGCAACACAAAGGTGATGTTGTTAAGAAGGAAGCCCGCGAATTCGACCGATGAATAATCTCGACGCGAATGTCATTCGTAGCGACCTGGGTAAAGCGGCTGCGGCGAGACTCGTCCGGCTCGAGATCTTCGCGGAAATCGATTCCACCAACAGCTATCTCATGCAGCAATCGGCGCCTGCGCCCGGAAAAATTCACGTTGCTGCAACCGACAACCAGACAGCGGGTCGAGGCCGGCATGGTCGCAGCTGGCAATCCCCGCCGGGGTCGGGTCTATGCCTGTCGCTTGCTTATACCTTTGCATTGCCTCCGCCGAACCTGCCCGCGCTGACCCTCGCAATCGGGCTTGCTGCCATCGAGACGTTAAGAGAGCTGAAAGCCATGGCCGTGCAACTCAAGTGGCCGAATGACCTGATTGCCATGGATTGCAAGCTGGGTGGCATCCTTACTGAGTCACAGGCTCAGCCCGGTGGCGCCATGACGGTCGTTACCGGTATCGGGTTGAATATTGATCTTAATGAACGGGTGGATGCCATTCTGGAGTTGGACGAAGCGCGCCGCGCAATCGATTTGAAAAGCCAGGTTGCGGAACTGCCAGACTGGAACCGGATTGCGGCGAGTCTCGTCAGCGGACTGAGCAAAGCGATTGTCGATTACGAAGCCGGAGGATTTGCGCCATTCAGTAGTCAATGGTCTGAGCACGACTGGCTGTTCGGACGCAAAGTTACGATTAGGACACGCGGGCGACAGATCACGGGCACAGGAGCCGGTATTGCCGACGACGGTGCGCTGCTGGTCGACACCCTGTCTGAAGGCAGGCAGCGCGTGACGTCAGGTTCCGTCGTGATGACGGGTGCCCGGGAGCCTGGTTAATGAAAGCGCTGCTCCTCGATGTCGGCAACTCCCGGATCAAGTGGGGCGTTCTGGACGGTCGTGAAATCCGCCGGACCGGGCATATTTCACAGGACAGGATTCGTGACAAAGGCCTGCAGGTGCTGACGACCAAACTACCGCGGCGCGTCGACGAGGTTTTCGTGAGTAACGTCGCAGGCACCAGTTTTGCGACACGGCTGTCGGGTGTGGTCGGCATGCACTGTGACTGTGATGTGCGTTTTGCTCGTGTGGAAAAGCGGGGCTGGGGATTGATCAACAGCTACACACAGCCACGACGCATGGGCGTGGACCGCTGGGTGGCGATGGTGGGTGCCTGGGCTGAAGTTCAGGATACGTGCCTGGTGGTCGATGTCGGCACCGCGCTTACGCTGGATGCGATTGACGACAGCGGCGCTCACCTCGGCGGGCAGATTATTCCAGGTGTTGCGGCAATGACGACGGCACTGTCATCAGCGACCAGCGATATTCCTGTTGTGCGTCCATTGCCTGCACGCAAAGGTGCCGAAATGCAGATGTTCGCGCACAACACCGCTGCCGCCGTTCGGGAAGGAGCGCGCAATGCTGTTGTCGGAGCCGTGGATCGGGCAATGCAAACCCTGCAATCAAATGGTTACCAGCCAACGACCATCTTGACCGGTGGGGATGCGTCACGCATTCTTGAGGCGCTCAGTGAGGCCCCGGTTCATCGTCCGCATCTCGTGCTTCAGGGGCTCGCGTATATGCTGGAAAGTGCTCAATGAAAAACTTGTTGTTGCTTTTGTTGCTGGCCAATGTGCTCTATTTTCTCTGGGGAATGTATCAAGAGGATTCGCCGGAGGTCGGAGTTGCGATCATCGATGAGGCGACGTTGGGCCCGCCGCTGCAGGTGACGACGGGCCGCGACAGCGACGACATCGCGAGCGTAGGCGCGGTGCTCGGGTCCGGCCTGCCGTCTGATCTCGCGGCGATTGCCGGCAGGTCCTGTGTAACGATTGGTCCTTTCAAAGTCAGGACGGAAGCCGATTCCGCTGTGCTGCTGCAATCGAGTCAGGGCATGAAATCGCGTGTTCGCACTACGCAGGGACAGATGTTTGTTGGCCATTGGGTTCAGATTCGCAATATTGCGGATGAAGCCACGGCGAATGAGATGCTCGCAACGCTCAGCGATGGTGGGCTGGCTGACGCGTATCTTGTTCGTACCGAGGATGAGGGACTGAAGATTTCGCTGGGGCTTTTTGGCGACCTTGAAGGTGCAGAGAAAATTGAGCTGCAGGCCAGATCATTGGACCTGCCGGCCGACATTGCACCGCGAACGGCTGACCGCACCGTCTATTTTGTCGACGTTGCCCTGCCGCCGGGCCGAGGCGCGGGCGCAATTGTTGAGAAATATGGGGAAGAGCAGGTCTTGCGGCGAGATTTGGCCACCTGCCCACAATAATCTGTAACCGGGACCCTTGTCAGAAAGGCCCGAAAAGCCAATAATGCGCCCCCCACGCGGCACGCGTGGACAAAATCCGCCGGCATCGAAAAGCCAATAATGCGCCCCCCACGCGGCACGCGTGGACAAAATCCGCCGGCATAGCTCAGTTGGTAGAGCAACTGATTTGTAATCAGTAGGTCCCGAGTTCGACTCTTGGTGCCGGCACCATATAATGAACGACTTAGCGCCTCCACCGTGAGGCGCTTTTTCGTATGTAGACACTATCCACAATGCCACCCGGTCGATAATGACGATTCTGAGTGCGACGAGTATAATAATCGACGAAAAATTACTTCGTGCAGACACAGTGAGCGATGCCAGTACCCTTCAGGGTCCCAGCATGCTGAGATAGCTATATCGACAGTCAGCAATCACAGAAACCGATGAAGCCCGACTACAAGCGCCCGGAGCCACGTCCTTGAGCACAGACAATAGTTATCACTCTCATCCGCGGCCGGAACTCGTTGCGATTGTCCGTGATGACCCGGGCAACCGGGTCCTGGATTTAGGTTGCGGCAGTGGCGCGATGTCTGCTCTCTTAAGAGAACGCGGCAAGGCGGGCGAAATCTGGGGCGTCGAGAAATTCCCGGAGGCGGCGCGCAAGGCTCGCGACAGCGGCGCGTTTGACAAAGTATTTGAAGGCGACCTCGAAGAAGTCATTGCTGAACTTCCGAGCGAG
>CAMYLB010000264.1 GCA_947259145.1 uncultured Woeseiaceae bacterium | reverse complement strand
TGTTTCCTGTAAAATCAAGCCTATTGCGACGCTTTTTCGACCTGCTTCTATGCCTGCGCCCGTATATATGTCAAAAATCCTGACATCCTGAATCAACTCCGGTGCACTGGACGCCACCGCCGCGACAAGGTCGTCGGCCGACACTGCGTCGTCAACGATGACCGCAATGTCGCGACGTATCGCCGGAAATTTGGATATCGGCGACGCGATCGGCGCGCGCGTGGCCATTGCCTTGGACGCGTCCAGTTCAAATACGTAAACGGGGCGCTTGAGATCGTAGTGTTTTGCGAGTGTCGGATGCAGCTTGCCAAGCACGCCAATGACTTCACCGCTACGTTCGATTTCTGCGGCCTGCCCGGATTGCAGCGCGGCATGCGTGGCGGGAACGAACTTGAGCTCTTTGGCATCTGCGGCAAGCAACAGGACAGCCTCGACGTCGGCCTTCACGTGAAAGAAATCGGCGTCTTCCCCTCTGTCACCCCATTGCTCGGGCACGACCGGGCCGGTCACGAGTCCGGCAATACGAACGACTTCAGTGTGCGCGTCCAAACTGCCGTGGAAAGACTTGCTTGCCTCAAATATGCGTACGCGGTCCTGCTGGCGCGCCATATTTGCAGCAGCCGCGGCAACCATTCCGGGCCACAACGACGCGCGCATGACCGACATATCGGACGAGATGGGGTTGCTCAAAACCAGCTCCGACTCAACGCCCGTAAACGCAGTATTTGCTTCGCTATCGATGAAGCTGTAGGTCACAACTTCCTGGTAGTCACGCGCGATCAGTGTTTCGGCCGCACGTTCCAGTTCTATCCGGGTTTCAGTTACGGACGTCAATGGTGCGCGGACAGATTCCGTCGTCTCCGGAATGGCATCGTAGCCATGAATTCGGGCCACCTCTTCGATCAGGTCCGCTTCGATTTCGAGGTCAAAGCGGTAACTCGGCGGCGTAACACTCCAGCCGTCCTTAACCGTCTTGACGCCGAGCTCGAGGCCATCGAGAATCTTCTGCACTTTCTGTTCTTCGATCTCGAGCCCGAGGAGGCGCGCCAGCCGTTCCTTGCGCAAGCGAATTGTCTTTCGCGGCGGAAGGTGCTCCTTCGCTGAATCCACAAGCAGCGGGCCCGCATCGCCGCCTGCGATCTCCAGCAACAACCTTGTCGCCCGTTCGACGGCACGTGCCTGCCCGTCCGGATCGACACCGCGCTCAAATCGGAGTGACGCATCCGTGTGCATCCCATAAGCCCGCGCGCGGCCGGCCATGAAATCCTGTGGCCAGAATGCTGCCTCGAAAAACACGTCTGTCGTCTTGTCGGAAACTGCCGTACTCAAGCCGCCCATGATTCCAGCGATGCCGATTGGTCCGCTGTCATCCGTGATAATCATAGTGCCGTCGTCTAACTCGACCTCTTTCTCATCGAGTAAGGTGACTTTCTCACCCGATTTGGCCAGTCGGGGCCGGATCGGGCCCTGCAAACGTGCGCTGTCGTAAGCATGCAGCGGCTGGCCGTACTCCAGCATGACGTAGTTCGTAACATCGACGACCGGTGATATGGCGCGCAGACCGGCGCGTCGCAGTCGCTCAGACATCCAAACCGGCGATTTGGCCTGCGGGTCGATACCACGAATGATGCGGCCTGCGAATCGCGGACACCCCGCCGGCTCAACGAGCTCGACCGGATGCGTATCCTTGATGGTCGCGGGCACGGGGGCGACCGACGAATCTGCCAGGCGCGCTCCAGTGAGCGCTGACACGTCCCGGGCGATACCGAGTACGCAGAAACAGTCGCCGCGATTCGGGGTCAGATCGAGATCAATCACGGCGTCAGGCAGATTCAGGTAGTCGACCAACGGTGATCCGACCGGTGCATCTTCGGGCAGTGCGATAATGCCGTCCGATTCGTCGCCGAGGCCGAGCTCGACCGCGGAACAGAGCATGCCATTCGATACGACACCGCGGATTTTGGATTTGCGCAGCTTCAGGCCATTCGGCAGTTTGACCCCCGGCTTTGCCAATGGGCTTTTCATGCCTTTTGTGACGTTGGGGGCACCACAGACGACATCGACAATGTCACCGCTGCCATCCGCGACCTTGCAGACAGTCAGGCGATCGGCGTCCGGGTGGCGTTCGACCTCAACAACCTCCGCAATGACGACGTCTTCGATGCCAACGCCTTCAAATTCGATGCGATCGACTTCGTGGCCGAGCATCGTCAGCCGGTGACCGAGTGCTTCGGTATCAAGATCGGGGTTGACCCATTCCCGTAACCAGGATTCTGCAATCTTCATCGCCGTTACCTGAATTGCCGCAGGAAGCGCAGGTCGTTTTCAAAGAACGTCCTGAGGTCGCTCACGCCATAGCGCAGCATCGCGAGCCGCTCGATACCGATGCCGAACGCATAGCCAGTGTATTTTTCCGGATCCACGCCGGCGCTTTCGAGGACGTTCGGGTGCACCATGCCGCAACCGAGAATCTCGAGCCACTTGCCCTCGCCCCAGGTTATATCCACCTCGGCCGACGGCTCGGTAAACGGAAAATAGGACGGCCGGAATCGAAGCTCGGCCTTGCGCTCGAAAAACGCCTCTACAAATTGGTGCAATACCGCTTTCAGGTTCGCAAAGCTGACATTCTCGTCGATGACCAGTCCTTCGACCTGGTGAAACATCGGCGTGTGCGTCTGATCGGAGTCACAGCGATAGACCCGCCCCGGCACGATTATGCGAATCGGCACGCCTTCATTGACGATGGCGCGAATCTGCACGGGTGAGGTATGGGTTCTTAACAAATGACCGCCCGGAAAATAGAACGTGTCATGCATCGCGCGAGCCGGATGATTGTCCGGGATGTTCAGCGCCGTGAAGTTATGGAAATCGTCTTCGATTTCCGGACCCGAGCGAACGCCGAAACCGGCGTTACGGAAGATCTTCTCGATACGCACCGTCGCACGCGTAACCGGGTGGTGACCGCCAATCGACTGGCCTCGGCCCGGCAACGACACATCAACGGCATCGGCTGCCAGCTTCGCTTCGAGGGCCGCGGCTTCGAGGACGTCGCGACGCGCGTTGATTTGTCCCTGCACAGCCTGCTTGGCTTTGTTGATTTCCTGACCAGCTGCCGGCCGTTCTTCAGCCGGAACCTGGCTCAACGACTTCAGCCGAGCCGTGAGCTGGCCTTTCTTGCCAAGATAGGAAACCCGAACCGCGTCAAGCGCAGCCAGATCGGCTGCGGCGTCAATTTCAGACGCTGCTTGATCGATAAGATCGCTCAGTGGCTGCATCGCAGATAATCCGGAACTGACGCGGTCGCCCACGCCAGATCCAACATCTTTAGCCGGCAGCTTGAGCTTGCTCGAGACCGGCTTTGGCAGCCTCTGCAATCGCACCAAAAGCCTCAGGATCGTGCACGGCAATATCCGCGAGCACCTTGCGGTCCACTTCGATATCGGCACGATTCAGGCCATTGATGAGACGACTATAGGACAGGCCATGCAGCCGAGCCGCCGCGTTGATACGCGCAATCCACAGAGCACGGAACTGGCGCTTGCGCTGACGGCGGTCGCGATACGCGTACTGGCCGGCCTTGATGACAGCCTGCTTGGCTGTCTTGAATAATTTGCTGCGTGCGCCGTAGTAGCCCTTCGCTTTACCGAGGACTTTCTTATGGCGCGCTTTGGCGGTAACGCCATTTTTAACTCTAGCCATTTCTCAATCTCCTCTTAGCTGTAAGGGAGCATGCGGCGCACGCTCTTTACATCGGCATCAGCGACTTGCTCGGTAGAACCGAGATGGCGCTTACGCTTCGATTTCTTCTTGGTAAGGATGTGATTGAGATGGGATTGGGAGCGCTTGTAGCCGCCCTTGCCCGTCTTGCTGAAGCGCTTGGCAGCGCCCCGATTGGTTTTCATCTTAGGCATTTTGTACTCACTTTTAGCCGTGCTCCGTACCGGATAATTCCGGCCGCTGCAGGCGGGTAGAGCCTTCCAGGTTGTCACGCCCTTCGGCTGTTACTCACTTTTTCTGTCGCTTACTTTGTTATTGCCTAGTGCTTCTTCGGCGCAATAACCATGATCATCTGCCGTCCTTCCATCTGCGGCATCTGTTCTACCGAACCGTACGGCTCCAGGTCATCCCGGACCCTGGTCAG
>CAMYLB010000263.1 GCA_947259145.1 uncultured Woeseiaceae bacterium | reverse complement strand
CTTACAGCTACAGCCGGGATCAGCTGGTTGAACTGCTCGATGCAGCTCTCGCTGGAAATGCGCCTGCGGAGTAAGCCGGAAAATGGCGGCCCGCCGGATAGACGCGAATGGCTGCTGTTCCTAAATAATAAGACTACCGGGGTAGGAGCGTGTCCGGAAAAGGTCCAATTTTTATCTTGAGCATTGATGGCGGCGGGTCTCGAGGCGTCATCCCGGCCAATGTACTGAATTTCATAGAGCACAAAGAGCAGATCGCCGTGCGCAAGGAATTCGACTTCTTTGCCGGCGTCAGTACCGGCGCGTTGGTGGCGGCTTACCTCGCGCGCGATGTCGGCAGCATGGAGCGACTGGTATCCGAGGGCTACACGTCTGAGTCGATGACAAAGATCTTTGATAAATCGATCTGGGATAAGTTGCTGGGTCGTATGCAAAACCAACCCAAGTACGATGGCGTCAACAAACGGGCCTATATTGACGAGCACGCTGATGGAGCGCTCATCAATGACATAGTCGATAAGCACCTGCTTATTCTTGCCTATGATTTTATCAACCGGGAATTGGTGACCTTCAAGAACAACCGCGGCCATGACTCTGTCTACAACCCACCGCTGGCAGAAATATGTGACGCAGCGACCGCTGCTCCCACCTTGTACCCGCCGGTTCCGACGAGCGCGCCAAAGCGGCGCTGGCTGATAGATGGTGCGCTCGCCACAAATGATCCCAGCCAGTGCGCCATCAGTGAAGCGTTAGCGATGGGGCATATGCTTGATGATATCTGGATGCTGTCGCTGGGAACCGGCAAACCCACGCATGACCTTGGCCAGGAGGAGCGCGACAGGATCGGCGAAGAATCACGTGGCTGGGGCTTACTCGACTGGCTGACCAATGGACTGCTCGATCATATGATGAGTGCCAGCTCCTCAGTCAGCGCACACCAATGCGAGCAATTGCTGGGAGAACGTTACCTGCGAATCAACGGTGAATTGCCACGATCGCTGATGCAGATCGACAACACCAACGAGGTCAGGGTGGAGGATCTGAAATCCTATGCATTCCTGTGGTTCGAGCAGTTCGTGGGGGAAACTCGCGCTTTGCTGGATGGCGTTCACGCAGCCCGGGCCCGGTTTGCGCAAACTGAGCAAGGCACGGTAACTTAGAACAATAACTATAAGATGTAAGGGGGCATTCATGCGGCCAATCGTGAGACTGACACTTTTTTTCAGCCTTGTTTTCTCTTTCTGCGTGTCTGCCGAAGAGCGCGTGATTTCAAGTCTGGGCAGGCTGGAGCCCGAGAATGGCGTGGTGCAACTTGCCGGGCCTTCCGGCGGCGGATTGACCGGCGCCGTTTTGAAATCGCTGGAGGTTGCCGAAGGAGACTGGGTAGAGAGCAACCAGGTCGTTGCTCGCCTGGACAGTTACAACCTGCGAAAGGCCGAAGTCGCCAGGCTCGAGGCTATACTTAAGAATGCCCGCAGCGAAAAGGCGCGGCAGGAAGACCTCGCGAAACGCTCATTGGCCAGAGCGGCCGATCTCGAAACCGCACAAACGAATCTTGATATTGCGTTGGCTGATCTTGACGCCTCCAGGGCGAGCCTCGAGCTGGCGGTGGTCCGTTCTCCGCTGCGCGCCCAGGTGCTCGAAATACATGCCTATCCCGGTGAGCGGGTTGGGCCGGAGGGCATCATGGAGCTCGGCCTCACGGATCGTATGTATGCCGTTGCGGAAATCTATGAAACCGATATTACGAGAGTAAAGGTCGGCCAGCTTGCAAAAATCCGGGCGCCTGCAATGGACACGGAGCTGACCGGCAAGGTGCAACGCATCTCACTGAAAGTGGGGAGGCTTGACGCGGTTGGCACCGACCCTATCGCCAAGACCGACGCGCGGGTGATTGAAGTGTTCATCCTGCTGGATGACAGTGAGGCGGTATCCCGCTTTACGAATATGCAGGTCAGGGTAGAGATCCAGCCCTGATGTTTGGTTCGATTCCGCTGGGTTGGCTGCAGCTCAAGGCGCAGAAACTGCGTCTCCTCGCCGCGATAATGGGCATTACGTTTGCGGTAATTCTGATATTCGTGCAGCTCGAATTCCGTGAGGCTCTATTTGTCAGCGCGGTGCGTTATCACACGGCGATGGACTACGACCTGGCCATGCTGAGCCCCAAGACCGATTTCATGGTTTCCTCCAAGCAATTCCCCCGAACCCGCCTCTACCAGGTGCTTGGCTTCGATGGGGTCAAATCGGCAACCGCTGTGTATATGCGACTGGTTAGCTGGCGCAATCCGGTTGACCCGTCGAATGCACGCAATATCCTGGCCATTGGTTTCGATCCCGCCGAATCCGGATTCGAACGCCTGCTTGGCGCGGAGCAACTAGAAGCAATCAAGATTCCCGACCAGGTTATTTTCGACCGACGCGGCCGTGACGAATACGGCCCGGTTCGGGAGTTAATGGATGCGGGCCAGCCGGTGAGCGCCGAGATCAACGATCGCCGCGTTGCCATCGCTGGTATGTACCAGGTAGGTACGTCGTTTGGACTGGACGGCGGGGTTATCACTTCCGACCTGAATTTCCTGAGGATATTGCCTACGCGCAAGAAATCGGCCATCGATTTCGGTCTTATCAAGCTGGAACCCGGCCAGGACGCGGAGGAAGTACAGGCGCGGATCCTGGAGGACATTCCGCAGGACGTGCGCCTGCTTACCCGAAAAGAGTTCATGGACCTGGAGATCCAATACTGGAACAAGACCACGCCCATTGGCTATATCTTCGCCTTTGGTGCCGTGATGGGCCTGATTGTCGGGCTGATCATTGTTTACCAGATATTGTTCGCCGATGTGCAGGATCATCTGAAAGAGTACGCCACGCTCAAAGCCATGGGCTATACGCACGGCTACCTGCGTAACGTGGTGCTGCAGCAGGCGATCATACTGGCCGTGCTCGGCTTTCTTCCGGGGTTGGGAGTTGCTCACCTGGTGTTTACGAGGGGCGCCGACGCCACTCGCCTGCCACTGGAGATGAGCGTCGAAAGTGCACTCACTGTTTTCGGGCTGACAGTGGCGATGTGTGCCGGCTCAGGGATGATGGCCTTGCGCAAGCTGCGGGCCGCGGATCCTGCGGAGGTGTTCTGATGGCTACCGATGCACGAATCGCCCTCGAAGATGTGTCCTACTCCTACGGCAAAGGCGCCCTGAAGAAGCAGATTCTGTTTGATATCGGCACCCGGATCGAGGCTGGCCAGATCGTCATTTTGACCGGGCCATCCGGTTCGGGCAAGACGACCCTGCTTACCTTGATCGGTGCGTTGCGGTCGGCGCAGAATGGCAGCGTCAAAGTGCTGGGGCGGGAGCTACTCAATGCCGGCGAGAAGGTCCTGATCAAGGCGCGACGGCAAATTGGCTACATATTCCAGTCCCATAACCTGCTCGACAGCCTCACTATTCACCAGAACGTGCAGATGGCGTTGCAACTCGGCGGCGTCAACGGTCAAGAAGCAAGCAATCGCGTTACCGAGGTGTTGAACAGGGTTGGATTGGCTGAGCATGAGCACAAGATACCGCGTGAATTGTCGGGTGGTCATCACTGGACAAACAATCGGGTCGTGACGTGGTGCAGCTGATCCAGGATCTGGCGCGCGAGGACGGCTCGGCGGTGATCCTGGTGACCCATGACAATCGTATTCTCGATATTGCGGACCGCGTCTTGTATCTCGAAGATGGTCACATGAAGTCCTTGACTGAAGCGGTGTCCGAAGGCACCAGCCGTATGCTTAAGCTGCTGGAGAAACATGACCCGAACACGGCAAATTACCTGGCTACTTTTTCCTTCGCCCTGGCCCGGATCGCCTACGCTGATGGTGCAGTCTGCGAGAGCGAACGAAACGAAATGCGTCGCATACTGCACGAGGTGGCAAAGCTGGAGCCCGCCGAGGTGGACTTCATCATGGAACTGTCGATGATGCTGAAACGCACCAAGTCCGGCCTCGACACTCGCATTTCGAATCCCGCTTTGGACAAGGATCGCGCTGAGCATTTCCGGGATTCACTGTATGCCATTGCTCACGCTGACGGAAACCTATCCAGCGAAGAGCTCGTCGAAATCGAGGCGATCGCTGCGGAGTTCGGCCTGACGCAGAATGCGAATCCGGCGTCGGGCTGAGTCGCCTGCAATTGGGGTCGGCCTTAGCCGATCCGAATCAAGGTACTCGCGTCGCTGACCCTTCAGCCGCGAAGCACTGAGAGGAATCCGTCGCCGTAACGATCCAATTTGGTTTGTCCGACGCCACTGATATCCAGCAATTCCGCTGCGGTCTGCGGGCGAAAGGCAAGCATCTCATGCAGAGTCTTGTCGTGAAAAATGACGTACGCAGGAACATTGTGCTCGTTTGCAAACGACTGCCTGCATGCCCGCAATGCATCCCACAGCTCCAGATCTTCTTCAGCGACGACGCGCTCTTTAGCGGGTCTTCTCGTCACCGCGACTGGCCCCTTCGGATCTTCGCGAAAGCGCAGCGGCGTTTCGCCACGCAGGACACCACGACTGGTTTCCGTTAGCACCAGCGCACCGTATCGTTCCGCGTCGGAATGCAAGTGGCCGGCGACGATTAACTGGCGTGCAACTGAGCGCCAAGTGCTCGCCGGCAGGTCCTGTCCAATCCCGAAGACGCTGAGCTGATCATGTTGATGCTGCCTGACCTTGTCGGTTGCCTTGCCCAGCAGCACGTCGACAAGGTGCGCCGCACCGAAGCGCTGGCCGGATCGGTAGACGGCTGAGAGTAGTTTTCGTGCCGCCTCCGTTCCGTCCCAGGTGCTCGCCGGCGCGAGGCAACCATCACAGTTACCGCAGTCCTCAACCAGCGAATCTCCGAAGTACTCAAGCAACGGCCGGCGCCGGCAACCAGTGCCCTCACACCAGCCCAGTAGCGCGTCGAGCTTGTAGCCTTCGTAGCGCTTGTAGTCCTCACCGGCGTCGGAATCGCCCAGCATTTGTCGCAGGCGCACTACGTCCTGCAAGCCGTAAACCATCCAGGCCTCCGCCGGGTCACCGTCACGGCCGGCTCTACCGGTTTCCTGATAATAAGACTCCATGCTCTTGGGTAAATCGAGATGGACTACGAACCGTACGTCTGGCTTGTCGATGCCCATGCCGAAAGCGATCGTAGCAACAATGACCAATCCATCCTCGGCGAGAAAGCGGCGTTGATTTTCTCGCCGGACCTCGGGGGCTAACCCTGCGTGATACGGCAGCGCGTCAAAGCCCTGTTCGCGCAACCAGGCGGCGATGCTCTCTGTTTTCTTCCGCGATAGACAATAGACAATTCCGGCTGCGCCGCGATGTGCCTGGAGAAACGTCAACAGTTGCCGTTTAGGCTCGCTTTTCGCTTGAACAGCGTAGCCGATATTCGGCCGGTCGAATGGCGCAATAAAGAAATCGGGTTCATTCAGTTCAAGTCGCGCTACGATTTCCTTTCGAGTCCTATCGGTTGCTGTGGCCGTCACCGCCATTCGCGGTACTCCCGGGAACATGGCACCGAGCTCGCCCAGCGTCAGATAGTCATGGCGAAAATCATGGCCCCATTGCGACACGCAGTGGGCCTCGTCAATCGCAATCAATGATATGGGTATGTCCCGCAACATTGACCTGGCCTGTTCCGTGGCCAGGCGCTCTGGCGCGACATACAGTAGCTGCAACTTGCCTTGCCGAAGCCTGGCCATTACATCTCGTCTTTCATCGAGCGACTGGCTGGAGTTCAGAAACTCCGCTTCGATGCCGAGCTCATGCAGCGCCGCCACCTGATCCTGCATCAGTGCGATCAACGGAGAAATGACCAGCCCGGTCCCCTCCCTTAGCATTGCCGGGATCTGGTAGCACAGAGATTTGCCGCCGCCTGTCGGCATGATTACGAGCGAGTCCCGGCCCTGCAGGGCGGCCTCGATTATCGCCTGTTGTTGCCCCCTGAATTCCGGGTATCCGAAGACATTATTCAGAATTTTCTTGGAGGAGAGGTTCATTTCAAATTGTTCTTAGAGGAAGGGCCTATTTAATATATAGCTGATCTACGCAGAACTCACGCAATGCATCCTCTAGTGGCCCCATTCGAGTTTCTCGGTGCAAAACCGCATCCAGCATCTCATCAAGTGAAGTTGCTCCGACAAGTGAGTCCAGAACCGGCCAATACTTGCCGCTGCGCCGTCTGCTTTGCTACTAGAACCGGCCGCTCAAACGGCTACTTTCGGGATACAATGACGGGCAGCTACTGACCCGAAGGCGACACTCAGGCGCGGTGCTTGGAACGTCCGCTTTGACAGCCACTTCTAACTCAACACGATGGCGATAGGTGCAAATCACGCCCCCGCTACCAAATCGAAATAGCCGATCCCAGAGGGACCGGCTTTTTTCACATCCAAGAAGCGGCTTCCAGCCAAGATCACGCATGCTACCGGCGAGCTTGTTTGCGACCTATCGCCGCGAGACGCCCGTGTCGCACTTTCTGGCCTGGCACCGCTTTCGCGCCGTCAGGCGCTATGACGCCGCAACTCCAGGTCGCCGCCGTGGCCACAGCAGAGCGACTATGAGCAGCAAGATCCCAAACAGCGGTCCGGCCGCACCACCACCACCGGCATCCGCGGACGGAACGGCGGCGCTGCTGCTTTGCGTTACCCCGGATCCGGCGGTCTGCTCTGCTGTTCCGTCGTCGCTACTGGATTCCGGGACAAGGTTTTCACACTGGTCTTCCTTGTTGCCATCGACCCAGTTCTCGCCGCCGTAAGGCATCGGGTCATTATCCTTACACTGCAGATTGCCGTAGATCTTGTTGGACTCGATCGTCACGCCACCCCAGTTGTAGAACGCTTGTACGTCGCCCGTTACATAGTAGTTTTTTGCTATATCGATAGAGCCTTTGTTTTCTTCGACCTGAATATTGCCCTCGACGGCATTCATCTCGATCAGCAGATCACCCCAGTTGTAGGAAGCTTGTATATCGCCGGTGACGTAGTTACCGAATAATGTAATTGGATTCCAGTTTTCATAGAGCTGAATATTGCCATCGACCATAGTGTGTTTGATGTAGCTCTCCCAATCTTCGGACATCATTCCTTCTTCGGGCATGTATTTGGGAGAGAATTCGATTTTGATATCGCCGATTACTGTGCTGGTCATGCACTCCTCGCTGGTCATGTACTCCCAGCTGGCCATGCACTCCTCGCTCGTCATGCACTCCTGACCCTCCATACAATCCTCGTTCGAGCTCGATAGCCTGACGTATTTCGCCATGTAGGCCTCGACATTGCCTTCGATGTATATGTCGGAGGCCGTCAGCGAACTGTCCTTGTAGAGCAGTACATTGCCGTAGACCTTCGTTCCGGTCAGCATACATTCGTTGCCCTCCTTGACAACGATGTTTCCGTACACGGTTTTGTAATCGTATTTGTCGCTGTATTCGAACGGGCAATAATAGTCATCCGCATACGCTGTCGAGAAAAATGCCATAGAAATGAACAACAGGCCGGCGGCCATTGTGGTCTTGTTGGCTCTCATTGCTTCTCCTCCTGAGTCTCTTAAGTGTGATGAAACAGTCTGCCGAGCGACGGATTTTTTCTCGCTCAATTACATAACGTCTTGGACCGCCAAAAGGTTCCACCCGCGTGCGAATATTTCGCTTCAGCGGCTGACGGAGGGGCGTCGATAGTAGTAACAGGTTGTTTGCGCTTGGTTTTTTGACCGGTCGAGAGCCCAGGCCCGGCGGAGTCTCGTTAAGGGCGGCGGCCAAAGCCAGCCAACTTTCGTGGGCGCGGCTTCTCGACCGAGTACCTTACACGGGGAGGCGGGCATGGCCGATCAGACCAGGTTCGATGACTTCAGGCGAACGCGTTGACGGACTGTCGGAACAGTGGAAATCACGCCCCCGCTACCATACCGCTTTCCGGTCGATCAATTGACCCTCTTGGAAGCGCGAGGCAGTCGCGTAAGGTGGTGCTCTACCCCATCGCCTGAAAGCGGACATTCGGATTTCGCGGCCGAAGGACCGCTTCTGGCCGGAACCAGCCGCTCACCTAGCTGTATACTCAGCGGCTGGTAATGACCCTTGGCAGACCTTTAGCGCGAGCTAATTTGCTGCCAGCCTGCAGAGGTCGAGCCTTGCCTCTGGACCTGCAAGTGCAGTCGACGGGCTTGTTCGGAGGTTCGACTGCGTTGCTCGAGTGGTCCGCTATCAGGGATCAAGGGCCAGCTTCATATCGACGGTCACGTTGCCGCCGTCCAGCAAGGCCCGCCACGACTGCTCGCGCGGGTAGTCGAAAGCGGTGTCATAAACTGCGTGCTCGCTCCCACTCGGATCGAACAACATGAGCCGGAGCGCATCCGCGTGCCCGCGCGGCAATGCCTTGTTGTTGACCGGAACACCAAAGTCGGAAAAACGGACAAGCACCGACCAACCGTCCTCGCCATCCAGCCGGCCCTGGGCCTCGATCCGCACAAATGTATACGGGGTATTGGACGAGTTCGGCTCAAAGTATTGAGTTCCGATAAACACCGAGTTGAACTCCGATGCAGTGAACCGGCGCTGGTCGAGGCCGTAGGAGTCATCCAAGTTGTGAAAACGGAATCCAAGATGTCCCGTGCTGATACCGTCGGAATTAGCGAACAGATTGACGGAAAAGCTGATCTTTTTCGCGGTAGGACCTCTGCCATCCTTGATAATGCCGCCGCCAGTGAAAAGCACGTCCGAACCGGCAAGCGTCGGGCCGGCGATCAGCAATAACCCGACCGCAGCCGCGGTCGCGGCCAAAGTTACTGAAATCGTACGAATGCTCAAGGTTGTCTTCATGATGGGCTCCTTCACTTCCGACATGGAGCGGCAGCCCGGCGATCTTGGGGTCCTTCGGGGGTGTGACGGTGGCTACCCGGAGGAAGCGAGGACCCGTGGCTTTGCGTCGCTGACTTTGGTCAGGTTTGCCTTTGCCTACTAAGGAGATTTGATCTTCAAAATGTTCAGTCGTCAATTCTGGGATGTACCTAAGTCCATATAGGTTTCGGAGTAAAATGGAAGGTCCGCAATTGGCCGATAGCAGACCCTCACTACTTCCCTAAAGCAGACGTTTGAGCGGCAGGTTTTGGGGAAAGCTGCCATTCAACTTTAGCGGAGAAAATGGGTCAGAAGTTGCCACTCGCCCTCCTCTACATTCTTAACTTTTGCGTAAATGTTGGCGATTCACTCCGGACTACTGACAAGCGATTGCCGTAGTTCTCGCCCATCCCATTCCAATCGGTATGCAACGTAGTATTTGAAAATATTCCTGACATAGCGGACCGTCTCTCGGCCTATCTTACGAGCCGCGATCAATTCGACATTGTCCGACCACAGGTTGGGATCGTATCCTTCTACAGCCGCCTGCGTGCGCAAGCGCTGAATTCTGGCAGGCCCGGCGTTGTACGCAGCCAATGCAAACAACCATCGTTGTAATTCGCCCATTTCGGGATCAGCGAAATATCGGTCCATCAAGAAGCGCATGTACCTGGCGCCTGCCTCTATGTTGTCAGAAGGCTTCGAGATGTCTGGAATGCCAACATTGCGGTCAGCGGCTGTCGACGGTTTAATCTGCATAATGCCGACAGCGCCTGCCGGGCTTTCCCGATCATGAACAAGTTCTGACTCCTGGTAGGCTTGTGCTGCGAGCATCAGCGGATCAATTGCATTGGCCGCTGCGCTGGTGGTGAAATACTCGAACAGTGGGCGCAGTCGTTCAACTCCGCCGTCCGATGTCGAATTTCGAACCCAATCAAGATTCTCCATGTAACGCTTGATCAGCACGTTACCGATCAACGTGCCCTGTCGATGACCGCGAGCAAAATCGTTGGCAATTGCCGCTAACTGTGGACTGTCCTTGCGGAATGCCCAGGCAATCTCTCCGTCGGCATGCACAACAAGGTCATCTCTGACTCGCAGGCCAGATAAGATCTTCGACCAGGAACTCGCTTTGTAGCTATCGACAACAGTTGCTGTAATTAGACCGGCATTGACCATCTCGAGAATATCCTGAGATTTCAGAAGCTCATTTGCCACGTTAATCCGGATAGGCGCAAGTCCGCGCCTAGTCAGGTCGTCATTAAGCTCAGTCAGGTGCTCGAAATAGCTTGACGACTTCCGGACATACACGCTGCGGCCGGCCAGATCGTCCACCGACGCGACATCATCACCTTCGCTCGGTGCGAACACGACAACTTCGTCAACGTTGCGCGCAAATGGAACAGAAAAGTCGACCAGCTCGGAGCGTGCTTCCGTAATCGTGAGGTCGGCGGCGACGAGATCTGCCTGACCACCGACTAGCGCCGCGATCAGCCGGTCACGACTGACTGGCATGGGCACTATCTCAACCTGATCCAGCCGGCGGTTTAATGCGACGTTCAACTCTTCCTGCAGTAGTTGCAGGAGTTCGGCGATCATTCCACGCGCCTTGCCGTCGTCATAGAAAAACTGCGGCCCACCCGAAACGACCAGTACGCGGATGACGCGCCGTTCCGCCATGCCATCCAGGTCGCCAAACCATGGAGCGGTTAAGTCACCAAAATGTTCCGGCAACAGATCATCCAGCGACAACAGAGTCTCTTTCGGCTCTTCCGGTGTCTCTGTGGATGCAGTCAGTGGGGCGCTCGCTGTCGCACTTCTTGCAGCCGCTTCGATCCCGGGGTCCGGCTGCTCGTCTGGTTCCGGATCTGAGCATGCTGCGACAAGCAGCACACTGAGGCAAAAGGCGACGAGCGAGACAACTGAAGTATTCTGCAGAAAAGCCGCCATCGCGCGGCCGGAAGTGCCAATATTGGTATCGTTGTTATCCATCACCTTCCCTGTTGCCAGCCAGGACTGCCTAGCCAAGAGCCGGCCCGTCACCGGCATGAATCCAACTAGCTCGCCTTGGCTGATTCGGGACGACTGACCTCGGTGTAGTCGGCCTGTCGTCACGTAATGGCAAAGCCCGTTCCCAACTTTGGGCCAATAGTTAAGATGGCTGCTTCTGTCTGGGCCCAGTGATTCAGACCATGCCTTTTATGTTTTCTTTCGCAGATTCGCCGAACGATCGAATGGCACTCCGTAGCGACGCAGGATGCTGCGATTTCTCTTTTCGACGCGGTCGCGCTCGAGGACGATCATATGTCCCCCCGAACCTTGGAAGCGGACGAATTCGTCCGTTTCAGACTCGACGATGCGAATCAGTGCCTTGAGGTCCCGGATACTGCGCCCCTGTACCCGGTCGATTACCAGCATTTCAATATCGTGATAACCCTGATTTACGCGGTCAGCGAGGACCTTTTGCAATACCACAACCTCTGACCGCGATGCGCTGCGAATCTCGTTTTCGTATATCGAAACGATTTCCGAAGGTGCTTCCTGCCACCATTCGGATCCCCAGGTCATCAGAAGGTCACGACTCAGTGGCACGAACAGCAGGCCACCGTAAAGATAGTAGGTCGGCTTAACATCGTAGGAATCCTCGGCGACCAGAAAACGTGGTGGTTTCATCGGCAGTTCGAAATCCTGCACCTTCCCGTCACGATGTACCTGCACCGGCATGGTTTCACCGACGTGGTGTTTGGCGACTTGGTGAGCCAAATCGATGCGTTCACCCTTGCGAAAACTGATGCTCCCATCGGCCGCAACATGTTTCCGATCGAGCATCAGCAGGACATCGCCCTCTTTGAGGACACCGTGGGCCGAGCCGCCGTGCACCACCCCAGTAATAAGAACGCCGCTATGACTTTTTGGGCTCAAGCCCAGCGATCGACGGTGCGCTTTGGATTCGAGCGACTGAGTCACGATACCCAGGTCTGGAAAGCCGTCATTGACACCGTGCTCGATATCACGCAGGAAATGCTTCACCACTGGTGCGCCAATCATATAGCCGACATTTTCAGCTTCGTCCATGGCCTCGAACGCAATGCCAACAATCTCACCATCCTTGACCACCGGCCCGCCACTGTTGCCTGAATTGATTGCTGCGTCGATCTGAACGGCTAGCAGGTTACGCTGGCTGTGCACGTACGGATTCATCTCGATCCTGGAGACGATTCCCTCGGTAATCGACAGTCGGTCGCCGCCGATCGGAAAACCAAGTACAGCAACTCGGTCACCCAGCGATGGCAGGTCACCGATTGGCAACGCCGGCGCGCCCTTCGCAAAACCCGAATCTTTGATTTTCAGAAGCGCCAGGTCGCATACGTGACCGACACCTTCGACTACTGCCTCGAACTTGCGCGACTTGCCGTAGCGGCGAACCTCGATGAATACCTGGTTCCCCACCACGTGGGCATTGGTCAAAACCCGTTCCCCACGCTCCGTCATTACGATGGCACCCGAGCCAACCGCTGCTTCAGGCCCCTCGGTCTGCCAGGGCTGCTCGTAGTCGGGCGCGTCAGATGTTGTTATGACCTTCACAACGGATCGCAACATCGACCGCATTCGACTGCTGCGGTCGCCGTCTTCAACAAGTACGCCGCTGGTCCTCGTCTTTTTGTCCTCGGTCATGCACGAATGATGTCAGCTTGCCGGTCGCTTGACCAACAGCGGTCATTCATTTCGCCCGATGTGGCAAAATTACAGAGTGCAATAACTTCAATAACGTACTGAGACGCGCCCTATGCCGCAAAAATCAGATATTGACGACGGACCCGGTCACGATAATCCCGTCCGTTGCCGGGACATCCACTTTCAAAAGGCTCGGCCGACCCATCGTTTCCCCCTGCCGTATCTGGAACGTCGTCGGGCTGCGAATTATCCCGGCATCGCGAAGATATCCCGCAAGGGCGGCTGCCGCAGCGCCTGTTGCAGGGTCCTCCACAACACCCCCGACGGGAAACGGGTTGCGCGAATGAAACAGGGCATCGTTTTCACGCCAAACGAGTTGTAGCGTCGCCAGGTTTTCTCGGAGCATCAGCAACCTGAGTTTCTCGAAATCATAGTCAAGTTCAGCAAGACGTTCGGATCGGGCTGCGGCGATGACGAGATGCCAGGCGCCAGCGTATGCAACCGCAGGCACTATCGCCGGGTCGAGTTCGTCGTGCTTCCATCCGAGAATCGGAAGCACCTCGTCGAGGACCGCTTTGCTCGCAAGCTTGTGTTGCGGCTCAACCGAACGCAACGATACCTCCACACGCCCGTCGATTGACCGAACGGTGACAGGAACTATGCCGACGCTCGTCGTTAGCTGGTAAGTAGCCTCCCCACCGGCGCTGGCCAATACCGCACCGGCTGCGATCGTCGCGTGCCCACAGAAAGATACCTCCATCTCCGGACTGAAATAGCGAACCGTGCGGTCGATTCCGGTAGCCGGTGAAATGAACGCGGTTTCCGAGAATCCGACATCCGCGGCAATTTTCTGCATCGTCTCCTCATCAGGCATCGCCTCGCCCACCCAGACGCCCGCCGGGTTACCACCCGTAGCGGTTTCGGCAAAGGCCGAAAGCCTGTGCAGTACGCCTTCATTCATATTCCTACTCCAGCAAATTGACCTGGTTGATAAGGCAATAGTCGGGAGGCCCTCGCCTGGAACAGTCCTGGACCGATTTAGCGCTGCTCAAATAGCTCTCTTCACCCGAATCGCAATCATCCCAACACCCAAAAAAACGATGCCGGTAAGAACCAGCGTGACCGGCCAGCCCAGCGAATCCACGAAATGCTTTGCCGAGAAATAGCCGATAAACGAGAGCATTGCCAGGACGGTGGTTAACAACAACGCCCGGCTTTGCAGGACCACACAGGCGTACAAGATAGAAGCCGTCACCGCCAAGTACAGCAGTTCGATTGGCGTGTTCTGTACAAGATCAAACAGGCCAGCATAGAGCATGGCCGAGCCCACTAAATAGCCCAGACCAATCAATCGCGGATATCTGTCCGCCTTGTGCAGGCCATAAGCCGTAATGACCAGGCACACGCCAATGATCAAACTTGCCCAGTTGGCGGCTGTCGCGTTTGCTATCACATCGAATAGGCCGCCATTCAACCAAAACGCTCCAATCAACAATGCCAGCTCTGCCAGGACAGGCTGTGATGTCTTTTCCAACGCCGTGCCAACCAGGAACAAGGAGGCACCCAGCACAATAGCGATATGGGCATATGACATGCCGAGCATATCGAGGCCCACTTGCATGAACCCGTAAACGAAAAATAACCCGAAAATTGCGAACAGCGTGCGCTGGTATTTACCAAACAATACGCCCATGTGCACAGCCAAAGTGCCGCTTACAAAAAGCGCCACGTTGCGCCAGTTGCCAGTGCTGGGAAAAAACTCATCAATGAGGACAAGCCAACCGCCGACCATCATGAACACCATGGCGAATGTCAGCGGCGCTACTGCTCGCGGATACTTGTTCTCATGCAATGCAGAAACCAGGACAAGAAGCAGAATGTAGCCGACGCCCAGCGTGACGAAAATTCGCATCGCGCTGCCCATGCTGCCCCAAAACATACCAATGTAGGTGCCGATACCTGCGAGTATAAAAATTGCACCTAAATAAACAAACAGCGTCTTTGCAATATCACCTTTGTCGCGTTTAATAGAGGCAGGATCAACAGCGGCCGGCGCAAGAAACGTCGTTTCAACCTCGCCCGGCGAGATGTCGTAGGTAACCATGAGCTGGCGAATGTGTCGCAGCGCGCCAGGCTTGTCAGTGACGCTTGATATTCCAAGAATTCCCGCCAAGAACGGCCAAACCCACATGCCGCCGCCGATCAGCACGATTATGACGATCAGGACGAGCAATCCGATCATTGTGGCAGGACCCAACCGACGAACTGAGTGTTGCGACTGTAGTATCGATCGTTCGAATTCGGCAGCCGGATACTGCGCCCATTCTTCGTCAGTACCGCTTCACGGTCGTACCGTCGCGAGTAAAACAGGCCGCCGAATATATTGCGCGAATAGCGATTGTCTGCCGCGCTAAACTCGTAACCGTCCGGAGCGACGCTGGACGGATCAATTTTTAAGCCGACGAGATCGGGTACATCGATCACGGTCGTTGTTGGCGTTTGCGCAGCTGCATCCGATCTGTTTGCAGACGAAACCGGGCTCGGCGGCAGGATGATTGCGATTTCCTGCACGCCTCCCGTTCGTGGGTTGTATCGCCACAAGCGCGGCCGTTCGTTCCCGTAGGCAGCGCCCTGGTAGATGACCTGCACCTTCTGCTCCACCACGGTGATCTGCACAACGTTCGGATAATTATGGGTCCCGGTGGCATAGAGCAGCTCATATTGCGGCTTCGCTACCAACAACTGCGGTAGTCCCGAAACAATAAGGAAAATGACGACGAGCAATAGTGGCAAACCCAGGCCATAGGCGATGGTAGGGTTTTCTTGGAGGAATCTTTTCATACGAGGAGAATAATCTTTTTGATGGGAATATTCACCGCATGTGAAAGATATCTACTTTTCCATCGTGATTACGATCTTCCCCTGGTGCCGCCCTTCTGCGAAGTGACGGAGCGCTGCAGGCACTTCACTCAATGGATAAACGCTGTCCACGACAGGAACGATGTTGCCAGTTTCGAGAAGCTTCGCGAGATCTGCCAAACCTTTGTTGGGTCCTTCTACGACCAAACGAAGCTTCTTTCTATCGCGGGTAATAGACGCCCAGAGTCTCAGGAGGAGCGCTTGGTAAATCCGCGGCATAGAACCGCCGACGATGGCGTAGGTTCCGGTGGGACTTAGTGCCCGCTTGTAATCAAACATTGATCGACACGTATGAACATCGAGAATCAAATCGTACTGCTGCCCGTTCTTGGTGAAATCTTCTTGGGTGTAATCGATAACGTGATCGGCACCGAGTGAACGAACAATGTCCAACTTGTTTGTGGCGTCTACGCCGGTTACTTCGGTGCCGATGTGCTTTGCGATTTGCACCGCAAATGTACCTACGCCACCACCGGCACCATTGATCAACACCCTCTGTCCTGGCTGAATCTGTCCGGTGGTGCGAAGGCCCTGTAACGCCAGGACACCCGCTTGTGGCACAGCGGCGGCCTGTTCGAAAGTCACATTGGCGGGTTTCAGCTCGAACGTGTTTTCATCGGCACAGACATACTCGGCGAAACCGCCCCAGCTGTCCCATAGGTCGCCGAACACTTCGTCGCCTGGTTTAAATCGAGTCACACTTCTACCGACCGCTTCCACAGTCCCAGCGACGTCGGATCCAAGCTTCTGTTTTGCAGGCTTTGGCCTTAGAAGTCCGTAAAAAATACGGTTAATCCACGTCGTCCCGCTCTGGAACTCCCAGTCCCACGAGTTGATTGACGATGCGTGCACATTGACCAGGACTTCATCGTCCTTCGGCACCGGTTTCGGTACGTCCGTGAGCTGCAATAGATCCGGTGATCCATACTTGCTGAATACGATTGCTTTTGTCATTTTGCCCGCGTCTGCACTAGGGCGTGTTCGGCAGCGACGAGAAGCTCATGTGCGTCCCGCCGATCGAGTGAGTTCACGGCTCAGGCGCCAGGTGCCCCATACCGCCCACAATGCGATAGGTGGCAACACTAGCCAAAAGTCGCCCTCATTGGGGAGGTACCAGCCGGGCGCGCCGCGTGCCGCTACGGCGGCTGCGAGGTTTACCACCGGCCAGTAAATCGTAATCCCAAGGGCAGCAATGAGCATTACCCGGCCCCAATTACGACTGCGAGCGTGACCGAGTAATCCAAGCGCGAGCAGGGGTATGTACACAACCAGATCGCCAAACGCGAAACCGTAGAAAAAGGCGGTGCCTACCGCCGTAATTTGCTCTATGGACTCCTGCGTCCCCATCGCAACACCCAGGTCATAGTCAAACGCGGGGATCGCTTGGGCATAGATGAGATAGAGCAGCAACAACCACCCCGGGCCCTGTAGCGCCCAATATCCAACGTCCCGGTTGGCAGCGTTCATCGGATCACCACTCGCTGCCGCTTCGTCCAGAGGCACATCATTGGCGGACAAACGGGGCGGGACTCGATGACGACTGAATTGAATCCGGCAAGGTCGGCCGACACGTCTCTGGGCGTCAGGTTAGCAGGCATATTCCTTCTCCTAGCGCCAACGCACTTGTGGCAGCCGGAGCTGCTACCAAGCGGCCAACCACGGTAGTTTTGTCGCCTGGTCACCCTTCAAGCGTGAGGCGAGAACAACATTATTCTGACCGACTTAAAACGTATTGACGCTCATTGCTGAATACAATTCGTAGTTGCCGCATTCTCAGGGGAGCTCGTTTCAGCACACCGATCGCGGCCCGATTTCGGGCTGATGTGCGTAGCGGCCGCCGGATCCGGCTGGACTATCAGCAGCCCGCCTCTACTCGATTGGCGAATGGTCATCATCAACTGGGAATTTTGATGGGCAGCAGCATCGGTACGCTGCGCTGATAGTCGCGATACTCGTCGCCAAATGCGACTGCCAGATCGCGTTCCTCGAGCACTGTGCCGATAACGATCCAGACCGTCCAGAGCATGTTGAACAACAGCCGATCAACCGTTAGTACCGGGTAAGACCAGATCATCAGCAGCACGGCAAGGTACAGAGGGTGTCTTACCCATCGGTACGCGCCCTGTACGACCAGCGCCGGCAGTGCCGATTGTTTGGGTCGAAAGCGGTTGCGTATGGGCTGTAGGCCGAAGCTATCGAAGCCCTGCAATGACAAGCCGCCCCAGATGCCGACGGCGAGCGCCGCCATGAAAATCAACCGCGCCGTCAACCACGCGCTGCCCGTTGCATGCCAGACTATTTGCTCGGTGTCCTGCCAGAGCAGTACAACGGCCAGCAGCGCGATCCCGGAGGCGATGGCATAAACCGCATCACCGTAGTACTGCGGAATTATGCGCGCCAACCGCTGCTTGAACGAGCGGCGCACCATCCAGCTGTGCTGGATGAAAAACAACATCGACAGACCGGCGTCGATGGCCAACTTGCCCGCGAAGCTCGGATCGAGGTCCACGAGCCCTGGCGCCCCGGCATACAGAAATGCGCCGAAGGCCAACAGCGACACACCGCCGACGACAACAGCGAACCCAAGGATCGCCCAGGCAATCGCCCGTTCCACTCCGGCATGATTTTCAGATAAATTCATCGGCTGTTACGTGGGACACGCTATTCAGGAGACAGATTGCCCTCAATATACTCCTGCCCGCGCCCGCCCGGCACCCAGGCCACAATGCGATCCTGTCGCACCTCCGCCTCGGGTTAGTGGTTTTACCGTGATCGGCCGGAAGCGGTCACAAAAAAACCGCCGAACCCGCGCCTTCAGGCCGGGTACTCGGTTAGAATTCGGAATTATGAAACACGCAATTGTTCACGCCTGTATCGTCTCGCTAGCGGCGGGTTGCGGGGACATGCGCTCCGAATCCCCCACTATCGCTAGTGACGCAGCGCCCCAAGGGGAAGTCATGAAGATCCATTTCGAACGATCCGGCGGGTTCGCTGGGATGACGATGAGCGTCGATATCGATCCGTCGACCACCGGTGCCGATCGATACAACTATCGAATTACAATTGAGTCCAATGACCAAACCCATACGGTCGAATGCACGGACGGGTCCGCCCCGGCGTCGCTCGCGCCATTGCTCGCCTGGCTGAACGATTCTGCGCGACGTGCACCAAGAAACCCAACACCGCAACCTTAGAATCAGAGTCCTGGATAAGGAGTCCTCGATGTGTATTCGCAACCCATTGCACTGCATTATTCCTCCCTACATGCTCGATTCGATGGCCGAGCGCGGCACACCGCAACAGCAGGACTACGCGCGTCAGTGTTCGGCGTCCTCAGATAAGTTGCGTGCCGCGCGAGAGCGTACGATCGCGGGCAACGGCTCCCCTGCCCCGGAACGTGTAACGGCTGCAATGGGCAAAGAACGAATCGTCTATTCCGCGAACAATGCAACAAACCTGCCGGGACAACGTGTCCGCGGAGAAGGTGATCCGCGGACAGGCGACGCCGCGGTGGACGAGGCTTATGATGGTTCGGGCTACACATACGACCTGTACCAACAAGTGTACGGTCGAGACTCGATCGATGGAGACAACCTGCGACTCGACTCTACTGTCCATTACGATCGCGGATTCGATAACGCCTTTTGGGATGGCCGCCAAATGGTGTATGGCGACGGTGATCAAGATCTGCCGGCTGAGCAGCGCCTGTTCAACCGGTTTACGGCGTCACTCGATGTTATCGGCCATGAACTAACGCACGGTGTCACACAGTACACCGCAAATCTCGTTTACAAGGACCAATCCGGCGCTTTGAACGAGCATTTTTCCGACGTGTTCGGCGCGTTGGTCAAACAGCGGAAATTGAATCAATCGGCCGAGGCGGCCGATTGGTTAGTGGGCGCTGAGCTTTTCACTGACAATGTGCAAGGCGATGCGATTCGATCCATGAAGGCACCCGGTACAGCCTACGACGACCCTGTGCTCGGAAAGGATCCGCAGCCGGCTCACATGGACGACTATGTGAATACCAGCCAGGATAACGGCGGCGTTCACATCAACTCCGGTATTCCGAACTTCGCGTTTTATCGAATTGCATTGGATCTCGGTGGAAACGCCTGGGAAAAGGCAGGCGCCATTTGGTATCGAACGCTGACAGCAGGTCGTCTGAGTCCAAATGCTGTGTTTCAGGACGTAGTAGATCTAACGTCGGTAATTGCTGGCGACCTCCACGGTGTCGGTAGTGCAGAACAGAAGGCTGTCAACAACGGTTGGGCGGCCGCCGGCCTACGCGTCACGGGCGCGCCGAGTGAACCGGGAATTCCGGACGATCCAGTCCCGGAGCCGCCGCGCGGCTGTAACCCGCTCCCACGCTTATTCGCTCGATTCAGATCCTAGGACGAAAAAAGAAAGAGGTCGAACCGTATGTTCAGAGCGGTCGTTTGAGGTATGTGATACCCATCACGGAATGCGTGACACCATCTGCGTACTCTGGGGGGGTCGAAGTTGCGGCTTAATCAGATGAGCTCAGTCAGACCTCGCCGTTGGTTCACGCGACTATTTGCGAGAACAGCCGAGAAACCAAGTGTCTCACCGTATCATGCGGTATCGATTCGCTGTGGGAAGAGCGCGTGTCAAGCCGCGCAGGACAACCGGGGCGAGCGTCATCTCTCTGCTGAAGCACCCTCGCTACCTTTGGATCAATGCGATCGGCTTGATCAGTGCGAATGCCGCTACCAGCACTACGACGATCGGCGAGGCGATCCGCGTCGGAGCTCAGAGCAAGACTTGCCGGCACAGACTGATTCTGAATGCGTAGAGCGCCGGCATGTGAAAGATCGTCGAGCACCGGACATTGCCGAGGACGCCGAGCCATTTTCCATTCATGAAGACAGTTACTACGAGCACGTGGGAGATACAATTCGTACCGCGATGCTCGACGCCAGCGAACCGCCCGGAGTCGATCCCTACAATTCAGGTAGTTTCGACAAATCGAAGTCATGGAGCTCAACCTCGGGCAAGTAGCTCAGGTATGACCCCTATGTTCTGGCCCGTGCGCGGTATTTCCTGCCCTTAATTGGCCGATCACTTAGCTGCCGTACTGCTTTCGGCACGTGTTTATTCAGCACAGCGACATAGCTGACATTATCAAACAGGTCGATCTTGCCAACTGCGTCTCCGGGGATGCCGCCTTGGGCTGTCAAAGCACCCAACAAATCACCGGGACGTAATTTATTTTTTCGCCCGCCGCTGATCTGGATTGTGGTCATCGATGGTACGAGCGTTTCGTCCCCGCGGTTCGCATCGGGAATACCACATTGCTGAATGTTCGAATCCGGGAGCGACTTCTCAATTTCCTGCAATCGCCACATCTCGCGGTCCTCAACGAGACTTATCGCCGCGCCCGTCTTCCCGGCACGCCCGGTTCTACCGATGCGGTGAACATAGATCTCAGGTTGTTGCGGCAATTCGTAATTAAAAACTGCATCGATATCTTTCACGTCCAGTCCACGGGCTGCAACATCAGTGGCAATAAGCACACTCGCGCTCCGATTTGAGAAACGCACCAGAACCCGATTTCTCTGTGCCTGGTCAAGATCGCCGTGTAGTGCAATCGCAACAATATTTTCGGACTGCAGATGCCTGGCAACCTCGGCGCAATCGACCTTGGTGTTACAAAACACGAGGTTGAGCGCCCCACCCCACGCTCGCAATGTCCGCACCAGTTCCGCGTTTCGATTTTCGTGAGTTACAGAACACCATGTCTGCACAATCTGGGCAGGCTGTTCGTCATCGGTAACATCAACCGTTTGCGGCTCGCACTGCACTCTTCTACTGATATCAGCGATCGCCTCGGGATACGTTGCGCTAAACAACAGCGTTTGCCGCTTCGCCGGAACGTACGCGAGAATCGCATCGATCTCATCCATGAATCCCATATCCAACATGCGGTCAGCTTCATCGAGTACGAACGTCTGCAGTGAACCGAGATCAATAACGCCGCTGCGCAAATGTTTGTGCACGCGCCCTGGTGTGCCGACAATGATGTGAGGACTGCGCTGCAACGACGCCGTTTGATCGCGTAACGGTGCACCTCCGCAAACACTCAAGACTTTGATGTTCGGGATCGACCGGGCTAGCCGGCGAATTTCTCCGGCGACCTGATCGGCCAATTCGCGGGTGGGACATAGCACCAGTGCTTGCACCTTGAACGTTGACACATCCAGCCTATTGAGAATGCCGAGACCAAAGGCGGCTGTTTTGCCGCTGCCCGTCTTCGCACGTGCCAGCACGTCTGCGCCAGCCAGCAGCAAGGGCAGAGTCTCGGCCTGCACCAGAGTCATCTCGGCATAACCGAGATCCGCAAGGTTGCCGAGTAAGCCTGGTTTCAGTTTTAGATCGCTAAAATTCTTGGAGGAAGACAAAATTTGATATTTCGCCGTGCTTTGAATCAAAGCGGAACTCTAGCACTAACCCCCAAGTATGTGCCGTATCTTGGGTTTCGCGGAGAAGTTGGCAGTAGCGATAATGCCGCTTTTCGGGCGAGACCTGCACTTTCGCCGAAAGCTTCGCCCCTGCCCCACTCGAGCGATTGAAAACGGCTAATACTTTCCACTGGCGACTGGCTGCTTTCTTCCAGAAGCTTGCCGCTCGTGAGCGGCCGCTTTTGGGGAATGGCGACTGGCCGGTGTGCGCCACAAGCAGCCGCTCAAATGCTAGTATTGAGCGCATTGGAAAGGGCCGCTACTCACCCAAAGCAGCCATTTGGCGGCTCCAAAAGTTATGTCTCCCCGCCAACATTGCAGGAACGGTGTTGGTAGCACGTAGCCAAAATGATATTCAAAGATATTTACCATCCCCGAAGGAGATCCCGATGATTGGATATGTTGTTCTTGGTACCAATGACCTCGCTCGCGCCGCGTCTTTTTACGACGAACTGCTTGCAGAAATGGGCGTTACTCGCATGATGGAATTTGGCGAGCGCGGCTATGCTTGGGCTGCCGCAATGGACAAACCGATGCTCTGCATCATGACGCCCTACGATGGTAAACCGGCAACGGTGGGTAATGGCGTGATGGCCGGCATTGCGGCCGAATCACACGAGCAAGTGGATCGGCTCTATAAGAAGGCTATGGAACTGGGCGGCACCGACGAGGGGCGTCCTGGCTTGCGCGCCGCAGGTGGCGACGGCTTCTACGCGGCCTACTTCCGTGACCTGGATGGGAACAAACTCGACGTCTTCAGCTATGGCTGAAATTCGGCCCGCCCAGCAAGCAAGCAGAAGTGAGTTGACACCTGGGGGCGTCGAGAAAGCTGGCGGCCTGAAGAACGGCTTCCAGTCCCTGTGCGCGCCACAGCGGGGTTTTTCTTTATAAGAAACAGTTGTAGGCAGTTGCGCGTATAGCGAATCCGCTCTCGACTGCGACAATACGCGCAACGAAAGACCACACTTGGAGAATTCGACGTGAAAGCAGCTATTTTGATGCTCGCTACTGCAACCCTGGCCGCCGGCTTACTGCTTACCGTGGCGGCGTGCACCGACTCGGCCGAGGAACCCGCGGACGAGACCCCAGCCCTCGCCGCCCCGGTGCCCGAGGGCATGATCCGCGGTACCGTGCTAGAGACGATGGACGCAGCCGGTTATACCTACGTGCTGCTCGACACCGCTGAGGGGCAACGGTGGGTCGCAACACAACAGACACCGGTTGCTGTGGGCGACATCGTGCAAACAAACCAAGGCATGGCGATGCAGGAATTCACAAGCCCATCGCTAAACCGCACTTTCGAGGTCATCTATTTCTCCGGCGCCTTGCAGAGCCTGTCCGCGACAACACTGTCTGCAGGGCATCCAGCCACGGCCCTGCCTCCCGGCCACCCGACGACCACGGCGGCACCCGTCGCTGCCGGGACTATTGTCGCTGACTCGGCTGTTGCGGCCGTCGAAGAAGACAAGGACATCGCCTGGGTATATGCCAACAAGGATTCACTCGCCGGCCAGCCCGTCAGCCTGCGCGGCAAGGTCGTCAAGTACAAC
>CAMYLB010000262.1 GCA_947259145.1 uncultured Woeseiaceae bacterium | reverse complement strand
CTCGCGTTCGGAATCATCGGGTAATCCGTCGGGACTCGCGTGGACAAGCACTGCGCGCTCGCCGCTTTGCGGTCTTTCAAACAAACACGTCCTCCTGACGGAGTGACGTCGTGGATCGCTTAATCGTCATCGTCTCCCTGCTCATCGTCCGGAAGCGGCAAACGAACATTGCGCGACGGCACAACCGTCGAAATGGCATGCTTGTAAACCATCTGGTTTACGCTGTTCTTTAGCAACACCACAAACTGATCGAACGAGTCCACCTGCCCCTGCAACTTGATGCCATTGACGAGGTAGATGGATACAGGAACTTTTTCCTTTCGCAAGATATTCAGGAAGGGATCTTGCAGCGTCTGCCCTTTAGCCATATTGGGTCTCCTTATTTTTCATTATTTTACTGAAACCCGCGTCCCGGTGGCGCCGGAATGCCCGATTGCGAGTCTCTGCCTCAGCGTAGAAAAAGTCTAACACAGCCGAAATCCCTGCAATATGCCCAAACACGAGGGATTTCAGCCCAGTTGTTCCACCAGATGCTTCGATATAGTGTCGATTGCGGCGACTTCAAGCGGGTCGATCGTGAAAACTGCCTGTTCCGAGCGCAGCCAGGTGAGCTGTCGCTTGGCCAGCTGCCGCGTTGCAAACAGGGCCCTTTCTTTGGCTTCTTCCTGGGAGCACTCGTTTTCGAGGTAGTTCCAGAATTGTCGATATCCCACTGCACGCATTGCCGGGCTGTCACGCGTCACACCGGGCCGCTCGCGCAGGCGCCGCAGTTCATCGACGAAGCCGTTGTCCACCATTTGATCAAGCCGCAAAGCGATGCGCTCGTGCAACAACTTGCGCGGCTCAATCTGCAGTGCGATTTTCAGGTACACAACGTCGTCTGCCGGGGTGCCCGATGCCTGCTGCCAATCGGTCAGAGATTTGCCACTCGCTTTATAGACCTCAAGAGCACGTTGAATGCGCTGACTGTCATTCGGGTTAATCCGCTCGGCGGAGATGGCGTCTATGGCTTTTAGTTCCGCGTGCACGGCCGGCCAACCGGACTCTTCGGCCATGGCATCGATTTCGCCGCGTATGCCTTCGTTGGCCATCGGCAGTTCTGCGATGCCTTCGGTCAGGGCACGGAAATACATCATCGTGCCCCCCGCCAGCAGTGGGATTCGACCACGGGCGAAAATGCTCTCCATTTCCGCGCGGGCATCGCGAACGAAATCTCCGGCGGAATAGCTTTCCTCAGGATCGCGAATATCGATTAATCGATGCGGTGTTCTTTTGAGCGTCTCGGAATCCGGTTTTGCGGTGCCGATGTTCATGCCGCGATAAACAAGCGCCGAATCAACGCTGATGATGTCGCAAGGGAATCGCTTGCACAGGCTGATCGCGAAATCGGTCTTGCCCGATGCTGTCGGACCCATTAACAGGATTGCTTTGCGATTCACGGCAGAGTTCTAACGTCCCCGCAGGAACAAGCGATCGAGTTCAGGCAGCGTGATGGTCGTCCAGGTGGGTCGACCATGATTGCATTGATCCGCACGCTCGGTACTTTCCATCTCGCGCAGCAGCGCATCCATTTCCGCAAGCGTCAGCAGTCGATTGGCGCGTACCGAATGGTGGCATGCCATCGTTGCCAGGTAATCGTCGCTCACGTCATCGATTCGGTTGCTGCTGCCGGATTCCGAAACATCGGAGAGAACGTCGCGTAGCAGCGATTCCGTATCCGCATTCCTGAGCAGAGCCGGCACTTCACGGATCGTCAGGCTCGTTGGTCCCGACCGGTCAACGACAAGGCCGAGTTTTTCGAACATGTGACCCGACTGCTCGACCAGGTCGGCCTCACTTTCGGAGACCGATATTGTTTCAGGAACAAGCAACGGCTGCCGCACCAGATCGCGGTCGTCGTATCCGCGCTTCAGTTTTTCATAGACGATACGTTCGTGCGCCGCGTGCATGTCGACAACAACAAGTCCCTCGCTGTTCTCGGCAAGTATGTAGACACCTGCCAGCTGCGCAACGGCGAAACCCAGTGGTGGGACCTCGGCCGACGGGTCCGGCGTTTCCGCGAATGATGGCGCGGTCGCCAACGAACCATAGGCTGCCAGCGTCTCGCGTACGGTGGCAGTCGAAGGTCCGCGGTGTAACGGCATTGAACCCTGGTCGAAGACCGAGTCGCGGGTCATGGGAATCGGTGCCACGTTGTAGCCACCCGGGCGCGTGTCCTTTAACGCGAGCTCTACCGTTTGCGAAACGACGCCATGCACCCGGCGCCCATCCCGAAACCGTACCTCGTGTTTGGCCGGGTGTGCGTTCGCATCGACGCCAGCCGGATCCATGGTCAGGTTCAGGATGTAGGCGGGATAACGACCGTGAAACAAAACGTCACGGTAAGCATGCCGCGCCGCATGCGACAGCGTTTTGTCAGAAATACTGCGGCCGTTGACGAACCAGTACTGCATGTCCGGCTGGCTGCGGTTGAAGGTCGGCAGACCAATCCAGCCCGCCAGGGCAATGCCGTCGGTTTCGCGTTCGACATACACACATTGATCGGCAAACGCGTCGCCACACACATTGGCGACCCGCTGCCGCCGTGATTCCTCATCGGATGCCGCTGCGAGACTCAGCACGGTGCGACGGTTGTGCGTCATCGTGAAGGCGATTTCAGGTCTCGACAGCGCCAGGCGACGCACCCATTTTTCTATGTGGCTGTATTCGGGATTTCAGGTCTCGACAGCGCCAGGCGACGCACCCATTTTTCTATGTGGCTGTATTCGGTGCGTTCCGTGCGCAGGAAACGTCGCCGCGCCGGCGTATTATAAAAGAGATCGTGTACTTCAATGGTCGTACCCTGCGGATGAGCGGCCGGAGCTGGCGTACTTATGGCTCCCCCATCCGCCTCCAGCTGCCACGCCGAATCTGCAGCGGCGGCTCGCGAGGTCAGCGTCAGACGTGCAACGGACGCAATGCTCGGCAGCGCCTCGCCGCGAAACCCGAGCGAAGCGACCGCTTCCAGATCGTCCAGGCTTTCGATCTTGCTGGTCGCATGGCGCGACAGCGCGAGCGCGAGCTCGTCTCGATCTATGCCAGCGCCGTCATCACGGATACGTATCAGCTTCTGCCCACCCGAGACGATATCGATCTGAATCGCACGAGCCCCGGCATCGAGGCTGTTCTCGACGAGCTCTTTGACGACGGACGCGGGCCGCTCGACCACTTCGCCGGCGGCAATCTGGTTGATCAGGTGGCTCGGAAGCTGTCGAATCGGCATACGCGCGAGGTCGGTGACGACGAAGGGCCGTCATTTTTTCAAAACGCGCGTGAAAAGTCTCGCCGAATTCAGCGATAAGCCCGGATGCCGGCGTCGGCTAGCCGCCTGCGAAAACAGGAATGCGGAGCGTCTGCCCTACCAGGATGTCGTCGCCGAGGAGCTTGTTGGCAGCACGAATGGCTGCCGCGCTGACGTTGTAGCGTTGCGCAATTTCCGACAGGGTGTCGCCACGCGAAATCACGTGACGTACCTGCCGCGCCGGTTCGCGCCGAAGATTGGCCGCGATTTGCGTGTCCGGGGGTGGGTTTGTATAGAAATAGTTGCGAATACCCGCAAGGATAGCGTTCGCCAGGCGGCCTTGATGCCCTTTGTCGCGTAGTTTCACCTCCTCGCTCGGGTTGGAGATAAATGCGGTCTCGACCAGTATCGAGGGCATGTCGGGAGACTTGAGGACGAGCAAGCCGGCCTGTTGCACCGTCTTGCGATGCATTTTGGCGACCTTGCCCATTTCCCGGATGACTTTGCTACCGACATCGAGACTGGCGCTCAAAGACGCGTTCTGCGACAGGTCGATCAGCACTGACGCCAGGACATCGTCTTTGTCGTCCAGAGAAACGCCGCCGACCGATGCGTTCTCGCGCTCGGCCAACTGCTTGGCTGCCTCGTCGCTTGCGCCTTTGAGAGAGAGCGCGTAGACGGACGCCCCGTTCGCGCGCCTGTCGGAAACCGCGTCAGCGTGGACGGAGACAAACAGGTCCGCTTTGTTGCGGCGAGCAATACCCGTGCGTTCGCGATGATCAATATAGATATCGCTGTTTCGCACCAGCACGGCTTTCATGCCAGGTTCGGCATTGATCCGGCCCGCCAGCGCACGGCTAATGGAAAGCGCTACGTCTTTTTCGCGGGTTCGACGCTTGCCGATCGCACCGGGATCGTGGCCACCATGACCCGGATCGATCGCGATCACGATATCCCGTCCCGGCCGGTATGCCTCCGAGGCTCGTTTTACCGCAGTGAGGCTGCCCGAACGCTGCAGGTCGATTACCAGGCGATCGCCGTATTTGGCATTCGGCCCGGTGGTGAAACTGCGTGAACGAACGCCCGGGCTGAGATCGAGAACGACGCGTAGCTGGCCGTCGGCGCGGATTGCACTACGCATGGCCCGGACCGCACCCGTGCCGCGCGGCAAACTGGTCAACGACTGAGCCATTCGCCCGTCCTGCAGATCAATAACGAGGCGATCGGGGCTCCGCAACGTGAAAATCTTGTGCGCAACGGACTGGCTGAGATCCAGGACAACGCGAGTTTTGTCGTTTTCGTCCCATATACGTACATTTTCGACCGTGGTACCGGCCATTGCCGCGCAGGGCAGCAGCAAACAGAGCACGACACAGATGAGGGGACGTGGAGCCATAGACGATCGAGTAGCCGGATTTCGGGATTATGTCCGGTGAGTATACGAATCTGACAAGAAAAACCAAGACTTTTCGTTTGAATATTATGAAGATACCGGAACTAGTTCACATTTTGATTCAGGGTAGCTCGATGCCCTTGACGAGCGCCCCGCCGCGTTCGCTCAAGCCTCTGAGCCCGGCCTGGCGCCCGGTGCCTGCGTAAGCGAGCGTCAGCGCCAGGTCCGCCTGGGCGGTCAGGCCGGGGGCCCGATCCGGCCACTCCACCAGGCGAAGACCATCGTCCAGTTCGTCCCAGCCCAGGTAGCGGAGCTCTTCCTCGTCCGAAACCCTATATAAATCAATATGATATATAGTCGACCGCGGCAAGAGGTAGGGCTCCACCAGTGTGTAGGTCGGGCTGGGCACCGGCCCCTCGTGCCCGGCCGCGTTGATCAACGCCCGTGCGAATGTGGACTTGCCCGCTCCGAGCTCTCCCTCCAGCAGCAGCGTCCAGCCTGCAAGATCCTGCGGCAATTCGCGCAGGACGCAGCGGGCGAATTCGATCGTCGCCGCTTCGTCGGCCAGAAAAAGATTCACGCGGCAGCCATTCCGGGGTTGATCACGGTACGCAGTTCGGAAATCAGATCCGAGGCGATCAGGCCGCGTTGGCCTTTCGCCGCCGCGATGTCGCCCGCGCGAGCATGCGCTTCAACACCTGCCAGTGCTGCCTGCTCCAAAGACAATCCCTGCGCCAGTAACGCGGCGATGATGCCGGTCAGGACATCGCCCATTCCGGCCGATGCCATGCCGGGGTTGCCCGACGTACAAATCGAGGGAACATCCGGACCCACCGAAATCAGCGATCCGGATCCTTTCAGAACCGCGACACCGCCATAGCGCTGCTGCAATGCACGCACGGCTCCGAGCCTGTCCGCCTGGATGTCAGCCGTCGACTTCTGCAGCAGAGCACCCGCTTCCCCGGGATGCGGTGTAATAACGCGCGCTTCTGCCAAGTCGGGCTGCTGCGCCAGCCAGAAAAGTGCGTCTGCATCCCAAACAGCGGAACGAGCATCCGCTGCAACGAGCTCGAACAGCGATTTTGCCCAGTCGGATCGTCCCAGCCCGGGACCGAAAGCAATGACATCGGCTTTTGCCAGCAGCGGCTCGAGATCTGCCGCTCCCTTGATCCCGTGAGGCATGAGTTCAGGTCGCGTTGCCGCCAGGATCGCCGCGTGCGACGGCGCTGTTGCTATGCTGACCAGACCGGCGCCGGCGCGCAGTGCGGCCTCGCCGCATAGACGGACGGCGCCCGGCATGCCCTCACCGCCTCCGATCACCAGGACATGACCGAAGTCGCCTTTGTGCGCTGTTCGTCGTCTCTGCGGCAACGTATCACGCATCAGCGCGTCGTCGATGCGGCGAAATTCCGGGTTTACGCCTGCCCTGCATTCGTCCGGAATCTCCAGCCCTTCGTACAGTAGCTCGCCGCAATAATCCGGGGCGCAATCGAGAAACAGGCCGGCTTTGAGGCCAACGAACGTCACGGTCATGTCGGCTTTGACAGCACAGCCAAGCCTGGCGCCCGAGTCAGCGTTGATTCCCGTCGGCATGTCCACTGACAGGACCCTGGCGGGATGTTCGTTAATCGCCGCCACCGCTTTGGCGAACTCGCCGCCAACGTCCCGCTCCAGGCCACTGCCGAGTATCGCGTCCACCAGTAATTCAGCCTCCGCGTCGAGTTCGCCGCCCCAGGGCATGACGACGCCTCCCTCAGCGACGAAATCTCCGTGAGCCGTCGCCGCATCGCCCGTGAGAGACTCCGTATCGACCAGTGTCAAGACCGATACAACAATGCCGTCCTGCGCGGCAAGGCGCGCGACGACATAGCCGTCGCCGCCGTTGTTGCCAGCGCCACAGACGACTTGCCAGCGCTTTGTGTCGGGAAAACGCCCGCGCGCCGCCTGTAACGCAGCAGCTCCCGCCCGAGTCATCAGCGTATAACCGGGGATGCCGTGCTTTTCGATGGCGGTCCGATCGATCTCTCGAACTGACGCGACGGAATAGAGGTTGGCGTGCATCTGGGAGATTATACTGTCACGCGACACGGATCTGACATTGACGATATCCACGCAGCAATACGGCAATACCGAGATGGCGGCCCTCAAGGCCGAGATCATCGACTGGTGTGGTGAACTCGGCTTTCAGCAGGCTGGCATTAGCGATGTCGATCTTGCTGAAGCCGAAGATCGTCTTTCGGAATGGCTCGGTAAAAGGTTTCAGGGCACGATGGACTACATGCGGCGCCACGGCACGAAACGCAGCCGGCCGAACCGACTCGTGCCAGGGACTGTCCGTGTTATCTCGGTGCGCATGGACTACCTGCCAAAAGAACAGGATGAGCCAACACAGCTGCTCGATGACGACTCGCGCGCCTATATATCGCGCTACGCATTGGGTCGTGATTATCACAAGGTTCTCCGCGGAATCGGGCCCTTCGGATACCGTGTGTTCGTCGACAGTGCCCCGGTGCTGGAGAAAGCGCTGGCCGAGAAAGCGGGCATCGGTTGGATTGGTAAACACACAAACCTGATAAACCGCAACGACGGCTCCTGGTTCTTCCTGGGCGAGTTGTACACCGACCTGCCTCTGCCTGTCGATCAACCCGAGGATTCGCACTGTGGCACATGCGCTGCATGCATCGACGTCTGCCCCACCGACGCCATCGTCGCTCCTTACGTGCTCGACGCGCGGCGTTGTATTTCTTATCTGACGATCGAATTGAAAGACGCGATACCCGTCGAGTTTCGGAAAGCGATAGGCAACCGTGTTTACGGCTGCGACGATTGCCAGCTTTTCTGTCCGTGGAACAAGTTCGCCAAACCAACCGCCGAAGCCGATTTTGCGCCGAGACACGGTCTGGATTCCGCCGACCTTGCCACGCTGTTTTCCTGGAATGAAGAGACCTGGCTCGAAAAGACGGAAGGAAGCGCTATTCGGCGTATAGGATTTGAACGCTGGTTGCGCAATATCGCGGTCGCCCTCGGCAACGCGAAAAGCACGCCCGAAGTTGTCGCGGCACTTCGCTCGAGGCAGCAGGAAGAATCTGAACTGGTTGTGGAGCACGTATTGTGGGCACTTGATCAGCACAACGTAGCAAGTAAAAAGGAGAGCAATGATGTTTGAGGCACCCGATTCGCAATACCTCGTGCCGTTCGACGGAAGTTTCGACGTGGCGGCATCCAGCACTACACCGCAAACCGACGGTCACCGTCACAAGGGCAAGCATCGGGCCAAACGAACCGAAGACCTGAACAAGCTGCAGCGAGTACTCGCCGCGGGTGATCGCCACGCCGTGCTGCTTGTTTTCCAGGCCATGGATGCCGCGGGCAAGGACAGCACGATCCGATCAGTGATGCAGGGCGTCGACCCGTCCGGCTGCCAGGTTTTCAGTTTCAAGAAGCCGTCGAGCCTTGAACTGGACCACGATTTTCTATGGCGCACGACATGTCGACTACCCGAGCGGGGTCGTATCGGAATATTTAATCGCAGCCAATACGAAGAAGTGCTGGTTGTGCGAGTGCACCCCGAGATTCTCGGCTACCAGAAGCTGCCAGGCGAAGTGAATCTCGACACAATCTGGGATGAGCGGCTCACGTCGATTCGCCAACAGGAAGAGCACCTGGCGCGCAACGGCACGGTGGTCCTGAAATTCTGGTTGAATGTCTCCAAGGATGAACAAAAACGCCGCTTCCTGGCGCGCCTTGATGATCCTGACAAAAACTGGAAGTTCGAACCACGTGACGTGGTTGAGCGACGCTCCTGGGACGATTACATGAAGGCCTATGAGGCCGCACTGAATGCAACCTCACGACCGTGGGCGCCATGGTATGCGATTCCAGCCGATAACAAATCCTATATGCGCGCAAGAGTCGCGGACATCATAATCGATGCGTTGCAGAGTATCGGCCTCAGGTATCCGCAGCCGTCGGATAAGGACCGTGCGGAGTTCGCAGAAGCCCGGGCGGAGCTTGATTCCGGCAACGCATGAAGCAAACTAAAGAATCATTCTGATTTCAAGGCCAAAAATGTGGCCTGATCGATACTATTTGGGGGCCTGTTGACGCGACAATCGTTTTCTTTTGGGTGAGAAAACGCGTTGCAGGAATCCCTGGCCACAAATTCGGACTACAGGCGCTCGTTGCTCGAGGGACTCGAGCTGTTCAAGGGCGTATTCCCCGATGATGTTCACGAACTGCTGCAACGCTGCGATCGCCGCGATCTTGCCGCCGGTGAACTTTTATTGTCGCCGGGCACAAACAACGAACATGTGTTTATCGTTTTGTCGGGAAGCCTCAATATACATGTCGGTTCCCCCGAAGCGCCGGTGCTCGCAACAATGGAGGCCGGAGCTTGCGTCGGCGAGATGTCGATCATCGAAGATCGGGACCCGTCTGCCTACGTGATCGGCGCAGAAGATACGCACATGCTCGTGATGCACCGGTCCCTGCTTTGGGAAATGGTCGATGCGTCGCACGAGTTCGCGAAAAACCTGCTCGTCGTATTGTCTGAGCGCGTGCGGAGCCACAATCGTGTCATCGCCGACAGCTATGGCGAGATTCGCAAGTTCGAACGCCACGCAACAACCGATGCGCTGACGGGATTGGCGAACCGGCATGCCATGCAGGTGTCGTTTCCCGAAGAAATAGTAGCCTGCGTCGACAACGAAGAGCCCGTCTCACTGATAATGATCGACGTTGACCGATTCAAACAGTTCAACGATACATTCGGCCACATCGCCGGCGACCGTGCCCTCTGTGCCGTTTCCAGGATTCTGCAGAAACAGTTCCGCCCCCGTGACCTGTTGGTACGCTACGGTGGCGACGAGTTTGCGGTACTGCTGCCCGGCGCGAACATTGAACAAGCACTCGCCGTCGGCGAGAGAGTCCGCGACTCGGTATGCAGCACCACGGGAGACGGATCCGATTCCCTGATCAAGATTCCTATTGCAATATCAATGGGCGTTGCCGGGCTGTACGAAGAAGGCACGCTTGAAGGGCTGATTCGCGACGCTGACGCGGCCCTGTATCGCGCCAAGCATGCGGGACGAAACACCGTATCGGAATAACCAGGAAGGGGTTGCTCAGACTGTCACAACAACGTTGTCGATCAGGCGTGCCTCGCCCAACCGCGCGCCGGCCAGGACTACAAGGTCGTCGCAATCCCGGTCGGGTATCTCGAGATTCTGCGCACGACGAATTGCAAAGTATTCCACCGCGAACCCTGCATCTACGAGCTTCTGATTCGCGATCTTCTCAAGTCCACCGAAATTCCGCCGCCCGTTTTGCAATTCGTCGCCGACCGAGCTCAGAGCCTCATACAGTAGCGGTGCTGTGGCTCGTTGCTCTTCGCTCAGGTAACTGTTCCGCGAACTGAGCGCCAGTCCGTCATCTTCGCGTATCGTCTCACAGGTGATTATCGCGACGGGCATACTCAAATCCTCAGCCATTCGGCGTATCACGAGCTGCTGTTGATAGTCCTTTTGCCCGAATACAGCGGCGTGCGGTTGGACGAGCCCGAATAGTCTCGCGACAACCGTCGTGACGCCATCAAAGTGGCCCGGTCTCGACGCGCCACAGAAATTCTCGGTCAATCCCGGTACTGATATTTTTGTAGCCTGTTCGACACCAAACGGATAAACGGTAGCCACGTCCGGCGCGAATATCAGATCTGCTGCCGTTGTTTTCAACCGGCGTTTGTCGAGTTCCAGCGTACGCGGGTATTCATCAAAGTCCTCACCTTCTCCGAACTGGGTCGGATTCACGAAGATGCTGACGACGACGCGCTCGGCGTGTTCGCGTGCGAGCTCAACGAGCTTGAGGTGGCCTGCATGCAGGCTGCCCATTGTTGCGACGAGCGCCACATGTTCATCATTCTGGCGCCACTCGGCAATATGCTCGGCGAGCTCCTGCTTACTGTGTATGACTAGCACGGCTTATCAGTACCTGAAGCGAGCTAAGAGAAGCAATGTTCGGCAGCCGGGTAGCTGCGATCTTTCACCGCCTGCACATAGGCCTTTGCTGCCTCCAATGGAGACGTGTGCTCTTCTTGAAAGTTCCTGACAAACCTCGGGGTGCGGCCTTGCGTGATATCGAGGATGTCATACAAGACCAGAATCTGGCCGTCGACATCCGGGCCGGCCCCGATTCCAATAACCGGAACCTGCAGCGCGGCGGTAATCTTTCTTCCGACTTCGTTCGGGACACATTCAAGTAATACGATATCGGCACCAGCGTCCTGCAACCGCTCGGCAGAGGCGACCATCTGCTGTGCTTTGTCGGGTTCCCTGCCCTGCACTTTGAACCCGCCAATCTTGTGAACCGACTGAGGTTTGAGCCCGAGGTGCGCGCAGACCGGGATATCATGGCGCGCAAGATGTTTGACAATCTCAACCTGATCGTCACCACCTTCGAGTTTGACCATCATCGCACCGCCTTCCTGCATCAGGCGAACCGCGTTGTCGAGGGCCTGGCCGGTTTCGGTGTAGCTCATGAATGGCATATCGGCAACGAGAAAAGCTCGACGCAAACCGCGCGCGACGGCGCGGGAGTGATAAACGATGTCGTCAACC
>CAMYLB010000261.1 GCA_947259145.1 uncultured Woeseiaceae bacterium | reverse complement strand
GCCGCCAAAATACCAATGATCGCGACAACGATCATGAGCTCGATAAGTGTAAAACCTTGTTGCTTCTTCATCTCTTGTTCTCCATGAATTTAAGAGTGTTGTAACTATCAAACGGCGAAATCGCCTGTACCAGAGATAAAGCAAGCTCTGTGCCAACTTATTATTTCGATTAATAACTCATTGTTTTTTAAAGATATTATTTATCGAGTGGCGTATTCTTGGCGGCGCTTGCCGCGCTATTAGTCGGTAAAAAGTGACAATCCTGTCTTTGATGCGACCCCGGCGTGTCAATAAGTGACAAAAATTGTCACTCTATGCCCAGCTTCTTGATGCGATAACGCAACTGCCGGAACGACAAGCCCAGCAGTTTAGCGGCCGCCGTCTTGTTGTAGCGCGTTTTTTCGAGCGCCTCGACAATCGCCTGGCGCTGAATGTCCTCGACCTGATCGCCCAGTTTGCCGGCGAGCGGTGCTTTTACGGTGCCCGTGTCGGCTGCCGGTCGCGTCTGCAGGTCGGATGCCGAGATCGTGCCGCTGCTGCTTAAGGTGACGGCGCGTTCGAGCATGTTTTCCAGCTCGCGGACATTGCCCGGAAACGCATAGTTCAACAATGCGGCGCGGGCGCTTTCATCGAGCGATGCCGCCGCGTCAAGACGCTGCAGAATGAAATCGGCCAACAGCAGCACGTCATCGCCCCGCGCGCGCAGCGCGGGGACATGCAGTTCGATGACATTGATGCGGTAATAAAGGTCCTCCCGGAACTCGTCGGCGGCCACCATCTCTGCGAGATTTCTGTGCGTCGCCGACAAAATCCGGACGTCGACACTTTCTTCCTGCGATGCGCCGACAGGCCGTACCTTTTTTTCCTGGATGACACGCAGCAGTTTGACCTGCATGGCCAGCGGCAGGTCGGCAATTTCATCGAGGAACAGCGTGCCATTTTCGCTGCATTGAAACAGGCCGGCCTTGTCATTGATCGCGCCCGTAAAGCTGCCCTTACGATGGCCGAAAAATTCACTTTCCATGAGCTCGCCTGGAATCGCACCGCAGTTAACCGCCACAAAGGGTGCTTCGGCGCGCGGCCCGCTTTCGTGTATCAGTCGGGCGACAAGCTCTTTGCCCGTGCCGGATTCACCGGATATGTGCACCGGCGCCTGTGAGCGTGAAACCTTGTCGATCATGGCCCGCAGTTCCTGCATTTGCGGCGACTCGCCCAGTAACTCCGAGCCGCCCTCGCGCGCGGCCACCCTCACGCGCAGCGCTTTTTCTATGATGCTTCTCAGGTTGCCTAGATCCAGCGGCTTGGAGATGAAGTCGAATGCGCCGAGTTTGAGGGCCTGTACGGCCGTTTCGACGTTGCCGTGGGCCGTGATAACCGCTACAGGCACCCCGGATGCGTTGCTCTGCATCCATTCGACGAGTTCAAGGCCGTCGCCGTCGGGCAGGCGCATGTCGGTCAGACAAAGGTCAAACTTGTGCTTGCCGAGTAGCATCTTGGCGCTCTGCACATCGGCAGCCGACTCCGTACGGATGTCCATGCGACTCAATGTCAGCGTCAGTAGTTCGCAGATGTCAGGCTCGTCATCGATGACCAGCGCCAGCGGTTGGTTCATTGTTGGTCCTGTGGTTCCCAGCGGTCCGGATCGGCGAAGACGACACGAAAGATACTGCCTCCACCGGGCCGGTCAAGATACAGCAAGGTTGCGCGGTTCAGTTCACAGAGCTCGCGGGAGATATAGAGGCCGAGGCCCGTGCCGCCCGAGCGCGCCGTGAAAAAGGGCTCGAATATCTTCTCGGCTGTTGCTGTATCGACGCCAAGGCCGCAGTCGAGTACGTCGAGGAACGGCCGGCCCCGGCTCGGCAGACGTCCCGCCTGAATCTCAACCATTATGCCGCCGGTCTCGCTCGCATACTTGACCGCGTTGTCACAGAGATTCCACAGGACCTGTCGCAAGTGGCTTGGATCTATTCGTACCTCGATATCCTCGGCCACGTCCTTGATAGTGAGTTCACCTTCCTGCAGTTCATGCGTCCTTACGAACTCGCTTGCAAAGTCGTCGAGCCAGGATTTCAACGTGAGCCGCAATGGCCGGCTCGATTCGCGGCGTGACAGCTGCAGGACGTTGTCGATGATATGGCTGACGCGGCCCGAATGCGTCTGGATGATTTCAGTCAGGCGCTTGTCGTCTTCGGTCAGCCCATGCGATTCGCGCAACAGCTGCGCCGCATGACTCATGGCGCCCACGGGATTGCGAATCTCGTGGGCAATACTCGCACTGAGTCGTCCAAGAGACGCCAGTTTGGACTGCTGCACTCGTGCATTCAGGATGCTGACGTCTTCGAGGAAGATAAGTACGGGTCCGGCGCGCCGCCCGCCCTTGTCCAGAGGTGCCAGGTGAGTACTGATGCGAACGTTGTTTCCCTCGGTGATCAGCGTGAAATCTGCGTGAGACGACTTGGACAGGTTCTCCCGCCAGGCCCGTACATAGTCTGCCAATGCGTCCGATGCGGCTCGCAGCGAGCTCCCCGGGTCGGTTTCGCCGGCCGCAAGCAGCTGTATCGCGGAGCTGTTGATAAGGCGTATCGTATCGTCTGCGTCAATTACCACGATACTCTCGCGCAGGTGCTGGACGATGTATTGGTTCAGTTCGGACACATTTTGCAGGTCGACACCGAATTTTCGGGCCAGGGCCTCACTGGCCCGGATACGCCGTGTGAGCGGCTGCGCGGCGATCGCCATGGCGAAGATGATGGCGCTCAGGATCCCGGCGGCCGGAAAATTCGTTGCCGAATCCAGATCGGTCAATTTTAGAAAAGCCTGTTCGCCCAGAATCGCAAATGTTGCGATGGCCGCCATGATCGCAGGGTATTGGAAGGGTAGAACAAGGCTGCCGGCACCAACGAAGACCACGAGCAATCCGCCAAGGCCGCTGGAGATACCGCCACTGGCATGCATCAGAATGACGACCGCAACGATGTCCACCAGCACCTGGGTGATGGCGACCACGCTGTTGGGGGCCCAGCGCTGACGCAGCAGAACAGCCGAAAGCACGGCGAAAACGAGGTAGCCAGTGGCGGTTGCCGCGAAGAGCGTCGGGTAGCTTTCGCCGAAGAATCTTGGATCGTCGCCGACGAAGAATAGCCCCAGCAGGACCATACAAATCAGCAGGCGGAACGCATTGAGGGTTACGAGCAAACGCCAGGTCAGTTCCGGCTCATCAATGGCTCGTTGCATCAGCGCATCCCGGGAACCGCGGAAGGAACGCCTTAGTAGGGTCTGCGTTGGTGCCTCATTCATCGATGATATGCCGCCAAAAACCGGCCAATGCCTGGAAACGGGTTCAATAGATATCCATGAATCGCGTCAATGAGTTGCCCTGGAAACGGGTTCAATAGATATCCATGAATCGCGTCAATGAGTTGCGCCGATTGTAGACTGAATATGGACAAGGGTCCCGCAAACATCCAAAATACGGCCACTTTTTCGCCACTTGTGCGAAATCCTCCCTCGCCAGCATAAAGACTGAAAGCCCATGAATCTCCACGAATACCAATCGAAGCGATTGTTCGCTGAATACGGCATTCCAGTGCCGCGCGGCATACCCGCCGAGTCCGCCGATGCTGCCGTCAAGGCGGCAAAAGAACTCGGCGGCGAGCTCTGGGTCGTCAAGGCACAGGTACACGCAGGGGGGCGCGGCAAGGCTGGCGGCGTCAAGCTTGCGCGGACGCTGGACGAGGTTCGTGAATATGCCGATGGCATGCTGGGCGTTCGGCTGGTGACACACCAGTCCGGACCCGAAGGACTCCCGGTCAACGTCGTATACGTCGAAGAAGGCTCCGAGATCGACCGCGAGCTTTACCTCAGCATGCTGGTCGACCGTGAAGTCAGCCGCATATCGTTCATCGCTTCTGCCGCCGGTGGCATGGATATCGAGAAGGTTGCTGCCGAAACGCCTGAGCGCATTTTCTCGGTCGCAGTTGCCCCCGATGCCGGCCTGCAGGACTATCAGGCGCGTCAGCTCGCGTTCGGTCTTGAGCTCGACAAGAAGCAGATGCGCCAGTTTGGCGATCTGATCAAACGGCTGTACCAGCTGTACCTGGATTCCGACGCCAGCCTGATTGAGGTGAATCCACTGATCACGACGAAGGCCGGCGACATTCTGGCACTCGACGGCAAAATCAACATCGACGGCAGCGCATTGTTTCGTCAGCCGGAGATCTTCGCGCTGCGCGATGCCTCCCAGGAAGATGAAGCGGAGCGTGATGCGGCCGAACACGATCTCAACTACGTGTCACTTGACGGCAACATCGCGTGCATGGTGAATGGTGCCGGCCTCGCCATGGCGACGATGGATCTGATCAAGCTGCACGGCGGCGATCCGGCGAACTTTCTTGACGTCGGCGGTGGCGCTACCGCCGAGCGCGTTTCAGAAGCATTCAAACTCATACTATCGAATGACAAGGTGGCCGCAATTCTGGTGAACATCTTTGGCGGCATCGTGCGTTGTGACGATATCGCCGCAGGCATCATCAGCGCCGTGAAAGACGTTGGCGTCAAAGTGCCTGTCGTCGTGCGCCTTGAGGGCACAAATGTAAACAAGGGACTTGAGCTTCTCGCCAACAGCGGGCTCGATATCATTGCCGCCGAGGATCTTACCGAGGCGGCGCAGAAAGTGGTTGCCGCGGTAACCTGACGAGTATTTCTAATGAGCATTCTGGTCAACAAAAACAGCAAGATCCTCTGCCAGGGCATCACGGGTAACCAGGGGTCCTTTCACACCGAACAGTGCATCGAATACGGTACTAAAGTCGTCGCTGGCGTGACTCCGGGCCGCGGTGGCCAGGAGCACCTCGGCGTTCCCGTTTACAACACGGTTCGAAATGCCGTGGAAGAGACGGGCGCCAACGTCAGCATGATTTACGTGCCGCCGCCATTTGCTGCAGACGCCATACTCGAAGCCGCCGATGCGGGCGTTGAATTGATCGTCTGTATCACCGAGGGCATTCCGGTCAATGACATGGTCAAGGTCAAGTCGGCTTTGCGTGATCACAGCTGCAGGCTCATCGGCCCGAACTGCCCGGGCATCATCACGCCCGGCGCGTGCAAGATTGGCATCATGCCCGGGTTCATACACAAACCGGGCCGCATCGGAATCGTGTCTCGTTCCGGAACGCTCACGTACGAGGCGGTGTACCAGACAACGACGAATGACCTCGGCCAGACAACCTGCATCGGAATTGGTGGCGACCCGATCCGCGGCATGGACTTCATAGATTGTCTCGAACTGTTCGAGGCTGACCCGGACACCGATGGCATGATCATGGTCGGCGAAATCGGTGGTACGGACGAAGAAGCGGCGGCCGAGTTCATAAAGGACAACGTCACCAAGCCCGTGGTGGCCTACATTGCTGGCGTAACCGCGCCTCCGGGCAAACGCATGGGACATGCCGGCGCGATCATCGCTGGTGGCAAGGGAACAGCCGAGGACAAGTTCAAAGCACTCGATGCGGCCGGTGTGGCCACGGTCAGGTCGCCGGCCGAACTGGGATCCAAGATGCGGGAAGTGCTTGCCGGCTAGTATCGCCCTGCATGCAATGAAAAATACGGTCAAAGTTGCACTAGCACAGCTCGATCTCGCGGTCGGTGATATCGCCGGCAACACGGCCAAAATAATTGAATATGCGAGCCGGGCCCGCGACGAGCATCGTGCGGATCTCGTTGTCTTTCCCGAGCTCAGCGTCTGTGGCTATCCGCCTGAGGACCTCCTGTTCCACGCGGGATTGCGCCATAGTGTAGAGAACGCCGTGGCTGAAATTCGAGACAAGCTGTTCGGCATCGCGGTTTTGATCGGCTTTCCCGAGTACGACGACGATCAAATTTACAACAGTTGTGGCGTGTTCCTGGACGGTCACGCGATCAGCCACTATCGCAAGCAGGTCTTGCCGAACTACAGCGTGTTCGATGAGGAACGCTATTTCACGGCGGGCAAAGACGCAGCCGTTTTCAAAATCAACGGCATCCGTTTGGGGCTGACTATCTGCGAAGACGTCTGGCAGCGCGGGCCAATGGCTCGCAGCCGCAGCGCCGGTGCCGAGTGCATGATCGCGATCAACGGCTCGCCTTATGAAATTGGTATGCAGGTGAATCGAGAAGAAACGGTTCGCGCGCGGGTTGCGGAAGCTGGCGTTCCTTTGCTTTATGTGAATATGGTCGGTGGCCAGGACGAGTTGGTGTTCGACGGTGGCGCGTTTGTCATGGATGCAGACGGCGAGGTTTGCTTTCGGGCGCAGCCGTTCGAGGAAAAACTGTACACGGTCGTCCTCCAGGGCACGGCCAAGGGTGTGGTCCCGGAGCCTGCCGATTGTGCCGCCGCTCTGGCTACCGAGGAAAGCGTTTATCGCGCCCTTGTGACGGGTACCCGCGACTATGTGACAAAGCATGGTTTTTCTGGAGTGGTCATAGGACTGTCGGGGGGCATCGACTCAGCGCTGGTGCTGTCGATTGCCTGTGACGCGATTGGTGCGGACCGGGTGCGTGCCGTAATGATGCCGTTTCGATACACATCGACGATGAGTCAGGAAGATGCCGCAGGACAGGCGGCCACGATGGGTGTGCAATATGACGTGATTCCGATCGAACCCATCTACGATGCGACCATCAGTCAGTTGCAGCCGATTTTTGGCGATTGCGAAACGGATGTCACGGAAGAAAATATTCAGGCGCGCTGCCGCGGTTTGTTGCTCATGGCGATTTCGAACAAGACCGGGCGCATGTTGCTGACGACCGGCAACAAGAGCGAAATGGCCGTGGGATACGCAACGTTGTACGGTGATATGGCCGGCGGCTTCGCACCGATCAAGGACTGTAGCAAGACACTGGTTTATCGACTGGCGCGTTATCGCAATTCGCTCGGCGACGTGATTCCTGAACGCGTTATCAACCGACCGCCATCGGCGGAACTACGGCCCGATCAGAAAGACAGCGACTCGTTGCCCGATTACGACGTCCTGGATCCTATTCTCGAGGCGTTCATCGAGGAGGATCTCTCGGTCATGGAGATTACCCGGCGCGGCTTTGATCGCGAGACGGTGCTGCAAGTCCTGGAGATGGTTAAACGCAACGAGTACAAGCGGCGGCAGGCGCCCCCCGGTGTACGTATCAGTCGCAGGGCATTCGGCCGTGATTGGCGATATCCAATCACGTCGGGCTATAAATTCCCGGACTAGCTATCCTTCGTTGGGAAAATTCGCGGCCAGGACTTTTCGAGTGTCCTCCGCCAGCTCTTGCATGCCAAGGTTGTCGTACGCTGCCGCCATAATCTCAAGCGATTGTGCATTGCCCGCGGCCCCGTTGAATTGCTCGAGTGCAGACTTGGCGCGATTAAGTGCTGCAACGTAGGCACCTCGACGCAGGTAGTAATCGGCGACGTGATTCTCGTATTCCGCCAATCGATTCTTGATAAACAGCATGCGTTGCTCGGCGTCCGGCGCGTACTCGCTGGACGGGAATCGCTCGACAAGACGGCGCAGCGAT
>CAMYLB010000260.1 GCA_947259145.1 uncultured Woeseiaceae bacterium | reverse complement strand
ATCGACTGCGATGTTGAGAGCCGGTCGAGCTCATCGCGAAATCGCTGCGCCGCCTCGTGCATGATGCTGTCGGCAAAATTCGGGCCGGAGCTAACTGTACGTGACAGGGCGTTCCAGAATTTGGCAACCAGCAAAAACAGGATTGTACTTGTCAGCGCAACCGTTGCCGCACCGCTGATTGCCTCAATATCCATCTGGCCTGGTACCTCATCCCTTATAGGATCTGAGGGTAGCTTTCGCGCGCCGGTGGCACTGTGACACACGTCACATTGAGCGGGCATCCGCAAAGATGTGATGCGCAGTTTTCAGCATTCATTCAGGGTCAGGGGCGTATCTGTGAATGTCATCACGCTCGCTCTCGGCACCAGGCGGTAGCGTGCGGAATAATGAATTTAGCTTGTGAACGGATGGAGCATGGCATGAAACGTAATCGGAAACTGATCGGGTTGGTACTTGTTTTGAGCGGGCTCGGTGGCTGCGCATCGATGAGCAGCGATGAATGTGTGACCGGTGACTGGGAAGCCATCGGTTACGAGGACGGCGCGCGTGGTCATACGACGGCGCAACTGGGTGAGCGACGCAAGGCATGCGCCAAGCACGGTGTCACGCCCGACTTTGCGGCCTACCAGAGTGGCAGGGAGCAGGGTTTGCTTGAGTATTGCCAGCCGGGTCGCGGCTTTGACGTTGGCTCGCGAGGCGGACGCTACAATGGTGTCTGCGGTGCGAACCGCGAAGATGATTTCCTCGACGCTTACAACGCCGGGTACCACCTCTACACGCTGCAAAGCAACGTGAATCGTGCAAACTCGGCCATCCACTCAAGAGAAAACGAGATCGAGCGCATCGAGGACGAGATGCGCGAAAAGGAAGCGGCCCTGATCGGCTCGGAAACAACGACCGAGGAACGTGTGTTGCTGCTCGTTGACCTCAAAGACCTGTCAGAAAGAACCGGTCAGCTCGAGGCTGAGATCCAGGATCTTTACGAACAACGGGCTCGGCACCAGGTTGATCTCGAGCACTACCAGGTCGCGGTTATCGATTACGGTTACTAGACGAACGGCCAATCATCCGGGATCAATTCGGATCGGCCTGCTTTCGCCGCTCCGATTTGCTGCGGCGTTCTGCTTTGAAGGTGCCAGTGCCGCCAGCATAGTGCACGGAACTGAACGGATTGCGACGCTCCTTGCCCGTCCTGCGGTCCGAGTGGTGATCAAATCCGCAGCGGCACTCCAGTGCATCACACTCCGGTAGTGGCAGACGTGGCGCTGCGCTGGCGAGGAAGCGCCGCCCCGTCATCGCTTTTGCGGCGTCGCAGGCATTGCTCGAATACTTCAGGGAAACCGCGTGAAAAGCGGACGTAATCTCAACGCGCCTGACCGTGGAGGCTTCTTGTACCTCGGCCTTGCCCCGGCGAATTCGTAAGATCAGCCAGGCGATCGAAAGCAGCAGGGCTAATACAAGCAGTAGTTCTTTCAAGTCGGCCCTCCCAAGCACGATATTTTGCTGCTGCGTCGGCCGCGCAGCTTGGCCCAGTTATAACACGTTACGGATGCGCATTTGGTCGAAATAGCCCGCCTGCAACGTCAACCCGGGATAGCAGGGACGCCGAACAGAGTCCCGTGAAGGTACAGAACAGCGGCGAATACTGCGGACCCGATGACCACTGGAACTACGTCAAACTTGATGGGCGCCGGCTCGGGCTTTAGCCATTTTCCGTCGCGCCGATTGCACATTAATATTTCGAGTATTGCCCAGAGCGTCAGGCCGCCAAAAAGCGTCACTGCCCGCGTGTCGCCGTTTGTCAGCAGGTGCGCGACGCCCCACAGCATTGTGCCGACCATTTGCGGGTGACGGACAAAGCGTTTTATGTTGCCCGGGACCTGTGATGCGAAGAACAGGATGAACCCGATGAGAACAAGCGCCGAAATTACAGGGTTGGCCGCGAATGGCGGCGCGTAAAGGGCACTTGGTACCGCTCGCTTCCAGCCAAGCACGATCAGGATCAGTGAACCAATGATGACGAGCGCGAACAGGCCACGATACGGATTCTCACCCAGCTTCCTCACGAGCCCATCGCGAGTCCCGGGCAAAACGGACGGAAACAGGTGTGCCAGGCTCCAGATGACGACGCCGGCGATCAACAGTGACATGAATTGGCTCCCCAATGATCAGATCCTGACCGTCAGTATACCGATTCATGCTAAATTTACGACGCGATAAAACAGGGGACGAGACGATGAAAGCGGAAGGAGGCATTCCGACGATCATGCTCGGCGTGCTGATTCCGTTGAGCTGGGTGACCATCGCCGTGAATGATTTTTCTTTCAGCCTGGGCCATGTCCTCATCCTGGCCTTCTTCCTGTTCTACGTAACGCTCGATGTACTGTTCGCTGTCGTGTTCCTCATCGGTGGATTCTTCCTCGAAATGCTTGCGGCGAAGCTGGGCGCTTATCCGGGAAATACGGGCTGGATCATTGCGGCAGTTGCGTTTTTCGGCGGATACGCGGCGCAATTTATTGGCCATGCCGTTGAAAAGTCCATGCCGGTGCTCGTCAAGCACCCGATCCAGGCGAATCTTGCTGCACCGTTTTTCACAGTAGTCGAGTTGTTCAATATCGTCGGCCTGCGTCGTGACATGTTCGAGCAGGTTCAGGCGCAGATCGAGGCGCGCCACCAGCAGGATGCAGCGTAGAGCTCATCCGGCGCTCTGCCAGGAAGCGACGTGGAAACTGCGGTCAAAGTAATAACGACGCAAGGCTTGGTCCTGGCGTTCCTGCCCGCCCTGGTCGTGTTTGGCATCATGTATCGCTGGGCGGCGGGGACGAAGACGGCAGTGTATGCGACGCTACGCATGCTGATTCAACTGCTGCTCATCGGCTATGTGCTGATCTACATATTTACGGCCGATCAGCCCATCGTCATTATCGGGGTTCTCGTGATCATGTTGCTGGCGGCGAGCTGGATCGCCATTCGTCCGGTGCAACACAAGCAGCCGCGCGTGTTTTTCAACGCGCTGGCTGCAATATCCGTCAGCGGCATATTGACGTTAGGGCTGGTAAGCCAGTTCGTCATCGGTGTTGAACCGTGGTTCAGCCCGCGCTACGTCGTGCCACTGGCGGGAATGATCTTCGCCGGCGCAATGAACACGGTCAGTCTCGCCGCCGAGAGACTGCAGGCTGAAATCGAACGAGACAAGTCGTACACGGACGCGCGGCGAATCGCGTTTCAGGCCTCGTTGATTCCGATGATCAATTCACTGTTCGCGGTCGGGCTCGTGGCGCTGCCCGGCATGATGACCGGACAAATTCTGTCCGGCGTGTCGCCAATGATCGCAGCCAAGTATCAAATTGTCGTCATGGCCATGTTGTTTGGTGTTTCCGGTATTTCGTCGGCTATTTACCTCGAGCTGCAGCATCGAAGCGCGAGCCGAGGCGACGCATAGTCGAAACGCTCATTCGCGCATGACACGCCCTAGATGCCCTGGGCAAGATTCGATTCTCGCTGACGGATAAATTTACAGTTCCTGGCGAATTTCTCAGGTGCCTTATTAGGTTCGTTGGCTAACTTTCTGATTTCATACGGGTGGCACATTGTTTGCTTTATTTTGACGTATACCCGGCGCTTCTCCACCTCGGCTCAGCGCCCTACAAATCAGAGCCGAGGACCAATTCCATGGCCCCTCCCGGCGGGAGGGGCGCAGGGGCTTCTTCGGGCCTTGGCCTCATAAATTACGGCAACTACCGACGCTTCCTGTCTGCTTATCGCGACAGTAGGAACTGCCAGACTAAACGCGCGTGGTTGCAATCGCTTATTGGACTATGTCCTACCAACAGACCCTTGTTGCCGAGACTGGAGTTGACTCAAACCAGGAAGACTCACTTTGAGATTACTTTAAGAAGTCGATGTAAGTGACGCTCCACTATTCGGATTAAATCCGATGCTGCGCCGCACAGTATGGATCGACATCTATGTGCGACCCGGATCAAAAAATGAACTTGAAATTTGCCAACTCGATCAACAATCTGATTAACTCGGCAGTCGTGGTCGTGCGTGTCATACTAGCGGCCCGCCCGACAGAGCAGATGCTACGAAGTGCAGCCGATCCAACGCGAACAACGCAACGAACAAACTAACCTGGACGAACTTCAGTCAACCCTCGATGCCTATTTGGGTGATAGTCTGAGCTTTGACGAACTGCGGACGCGATGGATCACCGGGTTGGCGGACAATCCGGACATGCGTGGTGGGGCGCTGCGACTTCTTTACAAGCAGCCACTCAGCGAACGCCTGGCCGAAGTGAAAATCCTGTCTTTGAAACGCATAGTCGAGACGGCGATCGACGACGATCCGGAAGACTGGACAGTTGAGATGGCCGGGCAGGATTGGACGCAGACTTCATCTATCCTGGCCAGGAAAAATACAGTGGCTGCTGAACCGGCCACCAAAATTGCCAAGTCGAGTTCGTCTGAGCTGCTTGTTCCGGGACACATTCTGAAAGAACGTTTCGTGCTCGAGGAACCACTAGGCCGAGGGGGCAGCGGTTTTGTTTACAGGGCGCGTGACCGCCTGCGCCAGCGAACCAATGCTGTAACAGATGAGATCGCGCTAAAAGTTTTGGGCGGGGGTTCTTTTGCTGACCCGCAGCAACTGGATACGCTTCAACACGAGGCGCTATTGACCCAGGGTCTGTCTCACCCAAACATTGTTCGTGTTTATGACTTCCATCGGGACGGTGACACCTGTTTCTTGACGATGGAACTCCTCGAGGGACAGCTTCTCAGGTCACTGTTTGCGCGAATCCAACCGTCGGTCGTCTCAAAAGAACGATCGTTCAAAATAATCGAAGGGATGTGTCTTGGACTTGCGTATGCGCACGCGAATGGGTTTGTGCATGCCGATTTCAAGCCGGGCAACGTTTTCCTGACGGCGGCGGATGAACCGAAGATTCTCGATTTTGGGCTTGCCCACTTCAGCAAGCCGGATGCTCAAATCGGCGACGCAGCGTCGAAAGCTACCGTAATGGCGCTTCGAGCGCATACACCGGCCTATGCCAGCTGTAACCGTTTGGAGGGCGGTGGTCCTACCTTTAGTGACGACGTCTATTCATTGTCGTGCGTTATCTATGAATTGCTCGCGGGCTGTCATCCCTATCAGCGCAAGTCGGCGACGGAGGCGCGAGAGCTGAGACTAAAGCCCGTCCGGATCGATGGCTTAACGGACCTGCAGTGGCGAACGCTAGCGGCCGGATTACAGCTTTCGAGTACGCACGGCGCGGCAGAAGTACACGATCTTCTTACGGCATTTCGAGCGCCGTCGCCGCCGAAACCGGCGCGCATTCCGGTTGCGAAGAAGAGGGCTCGTTCCTGGATTCTGATCGCAGCAATGGCCGGATTCCTGGCCGGCATTGCCCTGGTATTTGCGATGGCGTTGCTGGAAATCAAGCCTATCGACACTCGCTACGTCGATCTGGTTCGCGAGTCGAAGTTCATACAGTTTGTGCAGTCGACGTTCGGCTCTCCCACAGACGAGTCAGGAATACAGGACGCGGTCTCGTTGTCGACACCGTCGCCTGATATTGAGAGCATTTCAAGGACTTTGGTGGTTGATTCAGCAGTGGCGCAAGCGGCGTCTGAGCCGGATACGGGCGCGAACGAACCTGAGCTATCGGTGCCGACGATTGTGGATGGTGATGCTGGTGCGACCGAGGCTGTTGACATTAGTGGAACTAATGAGCGGGTGGCCGTTCAAGGCGCAGAGGACGATCCAGCGATCGACGATTCATCGCCTGAATTGCCCGAGGAAGCAATTGTGTCGGCGGCCACAACTGGAATGCCCGGATTCCAACTGGGCTCGACGGCGTACTACATCGAGGAGAATGGCCAGGCGCTCGCTGTCGAAATCTATCGGCAAGGAAATCTCTCGATCCCGGCAAGTGTCGAACTGACGACTTACGCCGGCTCTGCGGAGTCAGCGGTCGACTTCGCGGTTTTCGACCGCCACGAGATTCGTTTTGAGGTCGGCGAGGCGAGCAAGACCGTCTTCATACCTATTGTGGCCGATGCTTTTCCGGAGAAAAGCGAGGTATTTCGGATCGCCCTGGGCTATTCGCTTGGGGAAATGATACTGACGGAACGAGCGACCGCAAAGGTCATCATTATCGACGACGATGCCTAGCTGCCCGGCTTGCTGATTCGGTCGGGCCGTCGTTTGACGTTGGGCCGTCAAATGAACAGGCCCCCAAACGGGGGCCTGTTTTTGTTTGGGTCTACCAATTCCGCCACCTGGGCAGGTGTCGAACCGCGTACAATAGCGGCCCTGACGGGTGGCGCACTGTACTCAAAGCGGTCGCAATCTGTCAATCGCATCTTTATGTATTCATAGCACCGGAGCCACATCACGTGCCGCGCAAATCAGAAAAAGCCAAAAGTCCTCGCAAGAGTAAGTCCTACAAGCACCCAATCCCCAGTCAAAACCAGCTCATAGACTTTTTAAATGAAGCAGGTAAACCACTGAAACTACAAGTAATAACTAAGGGGTTCGACCTCAAGGGCGAGCGCATGCGGTCGCTGCTCGTCGATCGCCTGCATGGCATGGTTCGCGCGGGACAAATACTCGAAAATCGCCGCGGGGAATATTGCCTGACGGCCAAGTTGGATCTTGTCACGGGAACGGTCAGTGGCCATCGTGATGGCTTCGGTTTCGTGGTCCGGGACGACGGCGGGCCTGATGATGTCTATTTGTCGGCGACGCAAATGCGGTCTTTGTTCGATGGCGACCGTGTTGCCATTCGTATTACCGGGCTGGATCGCCGCGGCCGTGCCGAGGGGGAATTGGTCGACGTACTCGAGCGTGGGACGCGAGAAGTGGCCGGCCAGTTCATCCGCGAACGCGGCATTGGCCTTGTTGTGCCCGACAACTCGAGGATTTCACACCGAATCCTGATCCCGAAGGGCGAGGCGGGCAACGCGAAGGCCGGTGACATGGTGGTTGTCGATATTCTCGACTACCCGTCGCGTATCGAGCAGGCGACCGGCCGAATCATCACGGTCATCGGTGCGCCTGGCGACAAAGGCATAGCGACCGACATTGCGATCCACTCCCATTCCATACCGTTCAAATGGCCGCAGGCCGTACTCAGCGAGATCAAGACATTTGGCGAAGACGTTCCGGACCAGGCGAAACAGGGTCGAACGGATCTGCGTGACGTTAACCTGGTGACGATCGACGGCGCAGACGCGCGTGACTTTGACGACGCTGTCTACTGCGAAAAGGCGGGCAGCGGCTGGCGTTTGCTCGTGGCTATCGCTGACGTTTCGCACTACGTCAGCGTCGGCTCGGAACTCGACAAGGAAGCAACCCGGCGCGGCACGTCGGTGTATTTTCCGGATCGGGTGGTGCCGATGTTGCCGGAAGTCCTGTCCAATGGACTTTGTTCGCTAAACCCGAAGGTTGACCGGCTCTGCATGGTTTGCGAAATGCACGTTGACGACGAAGGAAACGTCACGCGCTCCGAGTTTTATGAAGCTGTCATGCGCTCCAAAGCCAGGCTGACATATTCCCAGGTGAGTGCGTTCCTGGAGGGAGAATCGAAGCCCGCGTTGCCGCAGGATCTGCATTCATCCATTCGGGAACTGCACGCACTTTATAAGGCTTTCTCCCAGGCGCGCGCGCGGCGCGGCGCGATCGAGATTGACCTGCCACAGACGAAGTTCAAGCTCAACAAGAACGGAGAGATCGACCGGATCGAGGTTGTGCCGCGCAATGACGCGCATCGGCTGATCGAAGAGTGCATGATCGCCGCCAACGTACAGGCGGCGACATTCCTCAAGCACCATCGGATACCGGGGCTTTACCGCGTGCATCCCAAGCCGGACCCGGACCGCTTCAATGACCTGCGCCTGTACCTCGTATCACTGGGCCTGAAGGTCTCACATCCGGATCACGTGGAGCCGCGGCACTTCACAAAAATTGTCGAGCAGGTCAAAGACCGCCCGGACAGCGCTGCCATCACCATGGCGATGCTCCGGTCCCTGACGCACGCCGAGTATTCGCCGACCAACGTCGGTCATTTTGGCCTCTCGCTGGCTTCTTATGCCCATTTTACGTCGCCCATTCGTCGCTATCCGGATCTGTTGGTGCACCGTGCCATACGGCATATTGTGCGTGGCGGCAAAGCGGGTCGCTATGACTATGGGCCAAAGGAAATGGAGCGCCTGGGATCGATAACGTCGTCACACGAGAAGCGTGCCGAAGAGGCGACTCGCGACGTCGAAGCATGGCTCAAGTGCCAGTACATGGAAGGTCACCTTGGCGACGAGTTTGACGGGGTCATAACGGGCGTCACTAATTTTGGCCTGTTCGTGCAGATCACCGAGCTCATGACGGATGGGCTCGTGCACGTCACCAGTCTCGATAATGACTATTACAAGTATGATGCCGGCTCGCAGCGACTCGTCGGCGAGCGTAACGGAAAGACCTACAGTCTTGGCGAAGCGATGCGCGTGCGCGTGCAGCGAGTCGATATGGAAACGCGCAAGATCGATTTCCGACCCGTTGACGGCGAACTGCGGAAGGCCAAAAAAGGCCGTGCATCCGGCTCGAGGCAGAGGCGCGCGTGAGCAAGGCCCGCTACATCGCGGGACTGCGGGCCGTTGAACAGTTGCTCGCAGCGGAGTCTGCCGAGATTCGTCAAATTTACGCCGAGTATCAGACCGCCAACCCTCGCGTTCAGGCCGTCATTGCGGCGGCACAGCAGGCCGGCATCGAGATCCACGCGGCAAACCGGGCCAGGCTGACGCAGATCAGCGGCGAATCCAGGCACCAGGGCATCGTCGCCGAGATTCGACGCAGCACGGTGATGGATGAAGCTGCGCTTCGCACGCTGGTCGAGGAGCGTCTGCAGGATGCCGATCGGCCGCCGCTGTTACTGCTGGTTTTGGATAGCGTACAGGACCCTCACAACCTGGGCGCCTGCATGCGCACCGCAGATGCGGCAGGCGTCGATGCCGTAATTGTGCCCCGCCATGGCGCGGCTGGCCTCGGTCCAACGGTCAGCAAGGTCGCGGCGGGTGCAGCCGAACAGCTGCCCTTCGTTGCCGTAGCCAACCTCGGACGTGTTCTGGGCTGGCTTCGTGATTATGGCGTACGTTGCATCGGTACGAGCGATCAGGCCGAAGGCAGCCTTTTTGAGGCCGATCTCACGGGCTCGCTGGCCTTCGTCATGGGCCGAGAGCACACGGGGCTCGGCAAAGGGATCGCCAGCCGCTGTGACGCGCTGGTCAGCCTGCCTATGCAGGGTGTGGTCTCGAGCCTCAATGTCTCTGTCGCCACCGGCATCTGCCTGTACGAGATCGTGCGCCAACGGAGCTTGCGTCTGCCCTGATCGTTGGGTAGGATGCGCCTCCCCGTCCGTAAGGGCGGTTTTTTGACCTCTTGCTGCACCGGACGAGCCGGGTAGCTGCAATCCTCAAGGGAAGCCTGAAGATACGTCAGGGCTCCCGATGGGATTCCATCCAGAAGGGAAGACAATGAGACATTATGAAATCGTGTTTCTGGTCCATCCGGACCAGAGCGAACAGGTTCCTGCCATGGTCGAACGCTACCAGGCCATGGTGACCGAATCCGGTGGCAGTGTTCACCGCAGCGAAGATTGGGGCAGGCGCCAGCTGGCCCACCCGATCAACAAAATCCACAAGGCCCACTATGCGCTCATGAATATCGAGTGCGGTATTGCCGTGGTTGAAGAAATCAAGACCGCGTTCAAATTCAACGATGCGGTATTGCGTCACCTGGTTATTGCCCGCGACGAAGCGGTCGCCGAGGCATCGCCCATGGCGGTCGCCGTGGCCGAAGAGAAAGCCAAGGAAAAGGAGGCTCAGCAGCGCCGTGAAGCGAAGGCGGCTGCCGAGGCATCCATGCGGGCCGAGAGAGCCGCCAGAGAGAAGGCCGAGGATGCCGCTGAGAAGACTGACGGGGACGCTGCCGACGCGGCTGTCAATGAAGCGGAATCTGCCGAAGCACCTGTAAAGAAAGCGGAAGCCGCCGAAGCGCCTGTAAAGGAATCGGAATCTGCCGAAGCACCTGTCGAAAAAGTGGCAGTTGCTGACGCCGACGCTGCCGCAACAGAAGACAGCGGCGAAGACGCGGCTGACGAAGCTGCAACCAAGAGCGCCTGAGGAGAATTGCTATGAGTCGTTATTCACGCAGGCGTAAGTATTGCCGCTTCACCGCCGAGGGCATCAAGGAGATTGATTACAAAGA
>CAMYLB010000259.1 GCA_947259145.1 uncultured Woeseiaceae bacterium | reverse complement strand
CAGCATCGCTGAGACCCTGGCCGAAGTTGAGTTCGTTGACGAAAGAATAATTGACCGAGTTGCTGGTCGTATAGTCGATCGAGTTTCTGCCCTGGGTGATCGACAGGTCGAGCGTCGAGTCGTCATCAAAATCGACGCGGTAGCCGAAGTTTATCGAATAGTCGTCGATCTCGCTGTTAATATTCGGCAGGAAGCCATCGACAACGACATTTTCGCCATCGTCGAGCGCGGCATTCGAGCCGAAGGGGTTGCGGTAGAAAGCGCCGGACTGGCCTTCACGCCCTGAATAGGTCACAAAGCTGTACAGCTCGCCGTCGCCTAATGCGATACCGGCGTTGGCAACAATGGCGACCTGTTCGGAGTCGGCATCACCAATCCGAAATGGATTACGACCCGGGCCGTTGACCTCGCGCGACTCATCGCCGGGCGCAGGCTCGCAGTAGCCATTGCCATCAGTATCTATGCAAGGGTCGTTGCTGCTGTACAAGGGCACACCCTGCGGATTTGCGCGTGAGGTGCGTTCCCTGTCACGGTAGTTGACCGTAACGTTCAGGTAGCCGTCGTCGCCGAGGCTGAAGCCCTTGTTAAAGTCGACATTGGTGGTCTGACCGTCGCCTTCGGTGTATTCGCCCACCGACAGTCCCAGCGCGCCGCCCTCGGCATCATCTCTGCCAAGCTCGGTCTGCCCGGTTGCTGCCATGTCGTCAGCAGTAAGGGTATCGACTGGAACAGCCAGGTCCGATGACACACGTCCCGGCGCACGCGTACCCAGCGTTACGATTTCTTCGATGAGCTCAGTTTCTTGAGCGAGAGCGGCCTGGCCGGGCAGTATCACGGCAATCGTGAATAATGCGGCCGAGGCGGCATAACACAGCTTGAATATCTTCATTGTTTTCCCCCTTGAATGTGACCAAATGCGTCTCGCATTGATCAGCTTGAACCCACCAACCTACGTTGGCGGCCAACCCTGTGTCAAACGCGCCGCCTGTGCTACGGCCCGTATATTTTGCCCGGCAGCCAGGTCACCAGGCCGGGAAACGCAGCCAGCACGAGCAGCGCCAGCACCTGGATGGCGACAAATGGAATTGCGCCCCTATAGATCTGTGCCGTCGTCACCGACGGCGGCGCCACGCCGCGAAGATAGAACAACGCAAAGCCAAATGGCGGGGTCAGGAAGGAGGTCTGCAGGTTGATGGCAATCATGATGCCCAGCCAGACCGGGTCGAGGCCCATCGCCAGCAGCACCGGGCCGACAATGGGCACAACCACAAACGTGATCTCGATGAAGTCGAGGACGAAGCCGAGCAGGAACATCACCAGCATGACGACGATGACCGCACCAATAACCCCGCCCGGTAACGCCTCAAGAATGGCGCGAACACCGTCATCGCCGCCGTAGCCGCGGAAAACCAGCGAAAAAATTGAGGCGCCGATCAGGATCAGAAATACCATGCTGCTGATCCGCAGCGTGCTCTGCATCACTTCCCGAAGCCGCGCCAGACCCAGTTGCCGCCGGGAAACGGCAAGCAGCAACGCGCCCATGCCGCCGACACCGGCCGCTTCGGTCGGCGTCGCAAGGCCTTTGAGAATGGAACCCAGTACCGCCAGGATCAACAGCAAAGGAGGCAGCAGTGCGCGAAGTACCTGGCCGATGGAAACCGGCTGCTCTTGATCATGGTGGTGCGCCGGCATCATGCCCGGACGAAAAAACGCGACACCCAGAATATAAAGAACATACAGACACACGAGCATGAGGCCGGGAACTAATGCGCCCGCGAACAGGTCGCCGACAGACACGGTTTTTGGCGAATAGATGCCCATCTCCAACTGTGCCTGCTGATAAGCAGTCGTCATCACGTCGCCCAGCATCACGAGGATGATCGATGGCGGAATGATCTGCCCGAGCGTTCCTGACGCACAGATCGTTCCCGCTGCAATTTCTGGTGAATAACCTCGTTTGAGCATCGTGGGCAACGACAGCAGCCCCATCGTGACGACCGTGGCGCCTACGATGCCGGTGCTCGCGGCGAGGAGCATGCCAACGAGCGTAACCGAGATGCCGAGGCCGCCGCGCAATGTGCCGAACAAAGAGCTCAGGGTTTCCAGCAGCTCCTCGGCAATGCGGGCGCGCTCAAGTGTCACGCCCATGAAGACAAACAGCGGCACGGCAACCAGGGTTTCATTGGTCATGATGCCGAATACCCGGTTGGGCAATCCCGAGAGCAAGGCCTCGTTAAAGCTGCCGCCGATGACCCCGAACGCAGCAAAAATAAGCGCCGTACCGCCAAGTGTGAAGGCAACCGGGAAGCCGGCCAGCAGCACGAGGATTACCGCGACAAACAGCAGCCCGGCCACCCACTCCATCTCAGTCCTGCCTCAGCGTCTTGAGCGAGCGCAGCAGCAATGCGCCGCCCTGCAACGCAACGGCAACCGGCATGAGTAGCAACACAGTCTTGAGCAGCGGTATCAATGGATACGGCAAGCCCCCGGACTCCCGCGAAGCTTCCCGCAGACTCCAGGACGCGGCGACAAAATCGAAGGACTTCCACGCCAGGAAAGCGCAAAGCGGCAAGAGGAAAAAAATGACCCCGGCCAGGTCGACCCACGCGCGTCCCTTGACGCTCATGGTTCGATAGAAGATGTCGACGCGAACATGATCTTCCTGCTGCAAGGTATAGGCAGCGCCCATCATGAAAACCACGGCGTGCATCCAGATTACGGACTCCTGCAGCCAGATCAGCCCCGCGTCGAATACATAGCGCATAACGACGATAACGAAGGTCACGACGACCATGAACAGAGTCAGCCAGGCGGACGCCTTGCCAGTAATGCTGCTTATTCTATCGGGGAGTGTTGTCGGCGATTCGTCATTCACGGCAACAAGCTTGCGCTCAGGTGCGCCAGAAAGTCGGCGTGATCAAAACAAGCAGTGTGAAAATCTCGAGGCGGCCGAGCAGCATGCTAACAATGGCTATCCATTTTGCGGTGTCGGTTAGTGACATGAAGCCAGAGGCAACATCGCCGAGCCCGGGACCCAGGTTATTCAATGTTGCAGCCACGGCCGAGAATGCCGTGACCTGATCGAGGCCCGTCATCATCATCAAGATGAGCATCACGGCGAACACGATGATGTAGACGGAAAAGAAACCCCATACGGCATCGACAACGCGGTGAGGGACGGCTTTGTTGCCGAGCTTGACGGGAATCTCCGCGCTCGGATGCACGAGCCGTTTGATTTCACGGACGCCCTGTTTGTAAACGAGCAGCCAACGAATAACCTTGATGCCGCCGGCCGTAGATCCAGCCGAGCCACCAACAAAACTCGCAAATATCAGCAGGACCGGCAGAGCGGCCGGCCAAACTGAAAAGTTCTCCGTCGTGAAACCGGTCGTCGTTGCGATAGAAACAGCCTGGAATAAGCCGTTGATAAACGTTGGTCCCGGGTTCGCAAAGCCCCTGTGGAAGAAAAGAATGGCGATAACAGTTATCGACAAAGTCATCAGCATGAAGCCGTAGGCGCGGAACTCGGGATCCTGAAAATAGTGCTTTATCGAAACGTATCGCCAGGCGAAAAAATGCAGCGAGAAATTGACGCCGGCAACAAACATGAAAAATACTGCAACGAGATCAACCGTCGCACTGTCAAAATAGCCGACGCTCAGGTCGTGGGTTGAGAAGCCACCGATCGCGACGGTTGAAAATGCGTGACACAGCGCATCGAACCAACCCATGCCGGCAAGCCAGTAACCAACCATGCAGGTGATCGTGAATGCGAGGTAGACGTACCAGAGCGCCTTCGCCGTCTCTGTAATACGTGGCGTGAGCTTGGTGTCTTTCACGGGCCCCGGCGTTTCGGCCCGGTAAAGCTGCATACCGCCGACGCCGAGCATGGGCAGCACTGCCACGGCCAGAACGATGATGCCCATACCGCCTAGCCACTGCAGCTGCTGCCGGTAATAGAGTATGGATAAGGGCAGCTCGTCGAGCCCCGTGAGCACCGTGGCCCCGGTCGTTGTCAGGCCCGATATTGACTCGAATACCGCATCTGTAAATGACAGCGATAAGCTATCGGAAAGAAACAACGGTGCCGCCCCGAACGTACCGAGGACCGTCCAGAACGCCGCGACGACGAGAAAGCCATCTCGCAAACGCAGTTCTTTGCGTGAGCGATGTACCGGCAGCCAGCAAATAAAGCCCGCGGCTAACGTTATCCCGAAGCCCTCAACGAATGGCAGCCAGGAGTGATCGTTGTAATACAGGCTGAAAAAGATGGGCGGCAGCATGGTCAGGCTGAACATCATCAGCAGAAGACCGAGAATGCGTTGTACGACCGTCCAGTTCATTTGTTTATCAGCCAGCCCTAAACGAAGGAGACGCCGACCTGGAACAGACTCTCGAGTTTTTCGATTTTGCGACGATCAGTCATAAACAGGATTACATGGTCGTCGGCCTCGATGACCGTGTCGTGATGAGCAATGATGACCTTATCGCCACGCACAATGGCTACAATAGCCGTTCCTTTGGGCAAATCGATGTCATCGATTGCGCGACCAACCACCTTGGAGTTCTCCTTGTTGCCATGGGCGATTGCTTCCATGGCTTCGGCCGCGCCACGTCGCAGGGAGTGAACCTTGACCACGTCGCCGCGGCGCACATGTGCGAGCAGGGAGCCGATCGTGACCTGTTGCGGCGATATCGCGATATCGATGCTGCCCGACTCGACCAGGTCGACGTAGGACGCTCGATTAATAAGGGCCATCGCCTTGTGCGCTCCAAGGCGCTTTGAAAGCATGGAGCTCAGGATGTTGGCTTCTTCGGAGTTGGTGAGCGCGCAAAAGACATCGACATTGTCGATGTTCTCCTC